>NZ_JBFAMQ010000010.1:0-144668 GCF_040674615.1 Glycomyces sp. NPDC049804 | reverse complement strand
ACCCGAACTCGAGTGCGGGACAACCCAGACACCTCCCGACACCGCCGCACCCCGCGCCACCCCTGCATCGAGGGCGCTCCATTCCGCCACACCCGAACTCGAGTGCGGGACAACCCAGACACCTCCCGACACCGCCGCACCCCGCGCCACCCCTGCATCGAGGGCGCTCCATTCCGCCACACCCGACCCCAGGGGCCGCGCGGCCCGCCAGCGCTAGGCTTCCGGCATGAGCGACCGCAACGAGTACGACGGCCCGCCCGTCAACGTGCCGCCGCCGCCCGGTTGGCGGGTCGAGGCCGTGGCGCTGCCGAGCGATCCCCGGCCACTGCCCCCGCAGGACCACGACGCGATCAACGCGGCCGAGCAGCGCGCCCGGCTCGTCACCCACTGGATCACCCTGATCAGCGTGGCGCTCATGTTCACCGTCCTCATCGTCGGCCTCATCAGCGCCGCCTAGCGAACGCGAACGGCCCCGGCCGGGCATCCGCCCGGCCGGGGCCGTCGCACGTCTCCTACCGGACCAGGCCGCCCCAGGTCATCTCGGCGCCCGCGTGCCCGGTCTTGAACAGCCACCAGGCCGCCAGCACCAGCAGCGCCAGCGCGACCAGCCCGATGATGAACATGACGACCTTCCGCCCGCCCGCCGCCGGGTCCGAGGAACCCGCAGGGGTCTCGCCGTCCTCGTCGGTCGCGGCCGCCGGCGCCCCGCTGTCGCGGGCCTGCGCCGCGCGCCGCCCCCGGTCGAGGCCGGCGAACAGGAACCACACCGGCACCAGGGCCACCAATGTCCACAAGAGCCAGAACGCGTAGTCGTGGTGCTGCGAGACCGCCGCGGACCAGCCGTTCGACTCGTTGTAGTCCGCGAGCTGCCGCCCGGTCATGATCCCGGCGAACACCGATGCGGGCGACACCAGCACGAGGGCCGCCACGGCCCAGCCGATCCGTTGGCGCAGCGGGGGGATCAGCACGTAGACGACGCCGCCAAGGACGAGGAGTCCGACCAGGATGATCGGGGCGTGCACCACCAGCGGGTGCAGGGGAAGTTTGAGAATCGTCGGCATGGAGTTTATTGAACCCTAAACAATCACCAGGCGGAAGCTCCAGCAGAACTTTCGAAGAGTTCGACGTACCCCATCACGGCATCCGCTATGAGCTGCACCGCGATCGCCGCCAGTAGCACGCCCGCGATCCGCGTCAGCACCTCGATGCCCCCGCGCCGCAGGATCTTCACCAGGAACCCCGAATACCGCATCACCAGGTAGATCGCGAAGTGGATCACCACGATCGCCAGCGCGATCCACAGATAGTCCACACGGGACGGTGCCTGCTGCACGAACAGGATCACCGCGACGATCGCGCCCGGCCCGGCGAGCAGGGGCGTGCCCAGCGGCACCAGCGCGATGTTCGAGGTGGCCGTGCCCGACGGCTCGTCGGCCTGGCCGGTCAGCAGCTGCAGCGCGACCAGGAGGAGCAGCAGCCCGCCGGCCCCCTGCAGCGCTTCGAGATCGATGTGGAGGTAGCTGATGATCTGCTGGCCGAGCAGCGCGAACAGCGAGATCACGCCCAGGGACAGCAGCGTCGCCTGGAGCGCGGCCCGGTTGCGCTCGCGCTGATCCATCGCCCCGGTCAGGGCCAGATAGATCGGCACGATCCCCGGAGGGTCCATGATGACGAAGAGGGTCACCATGACCGTCAGCAAGTACTCGATTCCACCCACGCAGCGAGTATGTCAAGTCCGCCAGGTCACAGCCTCGGATTCGACCACGCGTGTTAGGTGTAGCTCAGCACCGGCTGCACTGCGCCCTCGGGCACCTCGAGTTCGGACACCACCGGCTGCTCGCCCGACGAGTCGATGAGGATCCACGTCTCGTCGCCCGGGTTGCCGGCGAGTTCCCACTCGCCCTTCGGATCGCTCCAGATATACGAGGCGTTGTTGTACGCGCCCTCGTACTCCCCCAGGTCGATCTCGGGAACCTCCATCATCGTGTCGAAGGAGTACGAC
Source organism: Glycomyces sp. NPDC049804 (assembly GCF_040674615.1). Lineage (NCBI taxonomy): Bacteria > Bacillati > Actinomycetota > Actinomycetes > Glycomycetales > Glycomycetaceae > Glycomyces > Glycomyces sp. NPDC049804. Next base: position 142,666 of record NZ_JBFAMQ010000010.1, on the reverse strand, counting down.
TCGGCGACGCCCTGGACGAGCGGGACCGCGTCCGCCTTCTTCCCGGAGGCGAAATCGATCTGCGCCTGGATCTCCTCGTCGTCGAGGGGCCCGCACTGCTCGCGACCGCTGGCGGAGCCGGCGGCGTCGAGGTCGGAGACGCAGACGAAGTTCGGATCGGTCGTGTCGACGAGCACCGCCGACTCGAATCCGGCGGCGCTCACCTCCTCCAGGCCCAACTCGTACTGCTCGTTGAAGTACCACTCGCCGGCTTCGCCTGCCGCACTCGAGTGCAGGTCGTACGTGAACACGACGGTTCTCGCGTCCCAGTCCTCGAGGGTCATCGTGGCCCTCGTGGTGAAGGTGGCGGTCTCGCTGAGGTCGGGGCTGGAGAGGTTGGTCACCTCGTAGTTCGCCATCGAGTAGTCCTCGTTCGGGGTGTACATCAAGTACTGGTCCCCGGCCCCGTTGACGTCGATCGACGTCTCAGCCGAAGGCCTTTCGACGGTGGTCGCGGACTGGCCGTCGAAGCTGCCCGTCCACACCTCCGTATCGGTCTCCCACAGGTACGCGGTGGCGAGCTTGTAGACGTCGCCCGTCGGCTCGTCGACGTCGAGCGGGACGGTGTCCCCGTCCTCGTTGAACACGTGGTACGCGTCGTCCTCGTAGACCACGAACTCCATGGCGAACTCGTCCTGCACCTCGATGGTGGTCGTGTCCGCCGCCATCTGGTCGCCGTCGCCCTCGCCGAAGCCGATCCACGGGTTCCACACGAAGGCCGCCGCGCCGAGCACGAGCAGCCCCGCGCCCCCCGCGGCGCCGGCCACGCGCCTGCGGCGGCGGATGCGACCGGCCCCGGCGATGGCGAGGTCGGCGAGTCCGGGGTCGTCGAAGGTCGGCGCGGCGTCGGCCCGTTCGGCCATCCCGCTGCGCAGGAGGGCTTCTATGTCGTCGCTCATGCCGCCTTCCTCGGTTCCATCGTCAGGCCGAGCGCGGCGGACGGGGTGCCGAGCCGCTTGCGCATGCCCGCGAGCGCGCGGGAGGCCTGGCTCTTGACGGTACCTACCGAGATCCCGAGGATGTCAGCGATCTGCTGGTCAGTGCGGTTCTCGTAATAGCGGAGGACGAGGACGGCGCGCTGGCGCTTGGGCAGGGCGGCGATGTGGCGCCACATGGCGTCGCGCACCGCCGAGTGCTCGGTGAAGTCGCGGGAGTGGTCCACCCGGTCCTCGAACACCTCGGTGGGCTTCTCGCGGTTGGACCGCTTGCGCCACCAGGAGGCGTTGGTGTTGTAGAGGATGCGGCGGGCGTAGGCGTCGACCGAATCAGTCGTCCTGATCCGGCTCCACGCCAGGTAGGTCTTCGTCAAGGTCGTCTGCACCAGGTCCTCCGCTGTAGCCCAGTTCCCTGTCAGGAGATACGCCGCACGGTGCAGCGCGGCGGAGCGAGCCGCCACGTACTCGCGGAACTCCTCGTCCTGGGACGATTTGATCTCGCTCACGAGTCTCCCTGGGGGGGTCGAAGAACAGACGACATCACCCCGGCGGGCGGTTGCTCCACCGGGCGGAATTCTGCCAAGAGATGGGTGTTCCTGGCAACCGAGAGTCGGATACAAACTGAGTATACGAAGTAGGTGCAACCCCTTGGGGCCGGGCACCCATAGCGGCGATTTCGGCCATGACCAGGACGAAGAACACCCGCCGACGGTGTCGGCGGGTGTGCGGACGGTGAAGGGGGCCGGCGCTAGGCCTCGGCGGGCTTGGGCGCGGGCTCGGCTTCGGGGATGAGGTCCTCTTCGGGTTCGGCCTCGCGTTCGTCGACCGCCTCGGGCTCGTACATCTCCTCGCACATCTGGAGGTAGAGCTCGTTGGGGTTCGGCAGGTGCGGGACGTTCCGCAGCGCCTGGTCCTGACCGGCCGACTCGATGATGAACTCGCCGTAGTTGAGCATGCGGCCCATGGGCGTCTGGGAGTACTTCATGTCCGTGACGCGGCCGAGCGGCATCATGGCCACCGAGCGGGTGATGACCCCTTGGATGAGCATGATGCGCTTGTTGGTCAGGATGAAGCGGTCCATGTACCAGTCGAGGATCTTCCAGCCCACGAAGCCGAGGATGAGCAGCCACACGAGCACGGTGACCGTGAGCGCGGTGTTGTCGACGCCGGACTTGGCGAGCATGCCGGAGATCAGGCCCATGATGAAGGTCGCCAGGGTGCCGACGACGTACCAGGGCATGAGGTGGATCCAGTGCCGCCGCCATTCGCCGCGGTACTTCTCGGTCGGGAAGAGGTAGCGGGCGGAGATGGGCGAGGGGACGTCGGGCACGGACGGGGCGCGCACGCCGCCGAGGAGGCCGCCGCTGAGTCCGCTGTTGAGGCCGTCGTCGAAGCGAACGCCGTCGATGTCGCTCGCGGCGGTCGCCGGCGCGGATCCGGCCGTTCCCGGAGGGAAGGTGAATTCGCGCGTGGGTGCCGCGCCCGGGGCGGGACTGTCGGAGGGGGCGCGGGGAGCGGGGGGTTCCAGCGGCTCGGTGTCCTTGTTGTCCCCCGAGCCGCCTGCACCGGAATCGGTCATAGTGCCGTCGCGATCAGGTCACGAGGTTCGTGAAGAACGCCGCGAAGCCGTTTGCGGCATCGAGGATTCCGCCAGCGAGGTTCCCGACCACGTCGCTGGCTTCGCCCGGCCTGAAGGCCACAAAGAACACCAGGAACGCAAGTCCGCCCCAAGTCAGAAACTTCTTCAACTTCCTCACCCCTCCCGTCAAGGGTCCTGGCCGATCGTTCGTCTGGCGCAGGCTGGCACGAGTCTACCGTACGAGCATGACTCGGCTTTCAGTTTTGTTCTGGGCCCCAACCGGTGCGAACCGAGCGGCCCAGTGCCGGGATCAGCGTAACGCGATGGCTCCACTTTCGCCCGACTCCGCCTATCTACCTGCGGATTCAACCTATTCGCTTGTACCACCGGGAGCTTACCCCAAGTAACCCGCCATTGGCTCAATGTAGGCGTAACGCCCTCCGCAACCCCATGGAAGCGTCAGGTATCCGACACCGAGCGTTCGCGAACGCCCCCATGGCGTACGCGGCGGCGAACCCGAGGGCTCCGGAGCACGGGTGTGCTCCATTCCAGAGTGCCACCGGGGTGCGACACTGCGCGACCCCTGCGGGGGTCGGATTGCCGACGATTTGCGGGAGGCGCTCTCAGACGGGGCGCTGCTCGAACACATGTTCCCTCACCCAGGCGTGCATGGCGATGCCGCTCGCGACGCCGGCGTTGATCGAGCGGGTCGATCCGAACTGGGTGATGGAGCAGACCATCGTGCAAACCTCGCGCACCGGCTCGGAGAGGCCGGGGCCCTCCTGGCCGAAGACGAGGACCGCGTTGCGCGGCAGGGAGGTCGTCTCGATCGGGACCGAGCCGGGCAGGTTGTCGATGCCGACGACGGCGAGCCCCTCGGCGCCGGCCCACTCGACGAAGGCTTCGACCGTGGCATGGTGCTCCACGTGCTGGTAGCGGTCGGTGACCATCGCGCCGCGCCGGTTCCAGCGGCGCTTGCCGACGATGTGGACGGTCTTGGCGAGGAAGGCGTTGGCGTTGCGCACGACGGTGCCGATGTTGAAGTCGTGCTGCCAGTTCTCGATGGCGACGTGGAAGTCGTGGCGGCGCTCGTCGAGGTCGGCCACGATCGCCTCGCGGGTCCAGTACCGGTAGCCGTCGACCACGTTGCGGCGGTCGCCCAGGCGCAGCAGCTCGGGGTCGTAGCGCTCGTCCTCGGGCAGCGGGCCCTCCCAGGGGCCGACGCCCACCGCGTCGAGGTCGGCGTCGGCGGCGTATTCGGACGCGGGTTCGGATCCGGCGGGGCCGGTCGGGTCAGTCACGCCGCTTATTGGAGCACAGCCGCGAGCGGTCGGGGAGGGAGCGGCGGGAGGCATGGCGCCGCCCCGGCGGCTACGGGGGAAACCGACCGGGGCGACGCGTTGCATAGTAGCTCCCGGACGCCTGCGATCGGGCACACACTCCGTTGAATTCCCTTGCCGCGTAAGGAAATCGGGTTATTGAGCGTCCCTTGTCACTCAGGTTTCGGCAGGGCCTGGCCCGTGGGTCGGGGCGCGGCGGTATCCGAGTCCGTTCGTTCGCTCGCAAGGCGGAGGGGCCTCCCGGTACCGGGGTTGTATCGGGAGGGCCGACAACGCAGCGAGCGGGCGAACGGGCCGGATAACGACCGGCCAGGCCCTAGAGGCGGAGGAAGGCCTTGAGCGCGTCAGGGTTGGCGAGGGCGTCGCGGGCGATCGCCTCCTCGGCGGGCACCCCCTTGAGGATCTTCTTGACGGGGACCTCGACTTTCTTGCCGCTGAGCGTGCGCGGGATCGCGGGCACCTGCCGCATCTCGTCGGGCAGGTGGCGCGGCGAGAGCTGCTCGCGGAGGGCGGCGTTGATGCGCCGGCGCAGGTCGTCGTCGAGTTCGGTCCCCTCGGAGCAGGCGACGTAGAGCAGCAGCCGGTCCTGGCCGGGATCGTCCAGGTGGACGACGAGCGAATCGGCCACCCCCTCGATCGCCTCGACCACGGCGTAGAACTCGGCGGTCCCCATGCGCACGCCGCCGCGGTTGAGGGTGGCGTCGCTGCGGCCCGAGATCACCGCGGACCCGCGGTCGGTGATGGTGATCCAGTCGCCGTGCCGCCAGATCCCGGGGAAGTCGGTGAGGTAGGTGTCGCGGTAGCGGTGCTTGAGCGGGTCGCCCCACAGCCCCACCGGCATCGAGGGCATCGGCGAGGCGATGACGAGCTCGCCTTCGCGTCCGATCCCGGGCCTTCCTTCGGGGTCGAAGGACTGCACGTCGGCGCCGAGGCACCGGCACGAGAGCTCGCCGCGCCAGACCGGGACGGTGGGCGCGCCGCCGACGAAGCCGGTGCACAGGTCGGTGCCGCCCGAAAGGGACTGGAGCTGCGCGGTCTCGCTGACCGCTTCGTACACGTAGTCGAAGCCGACGGCCGGGAGCGGCGCGCCGGTCGATCCGATGCCGCGGATGAGCGAGAGGTCGGCCTCTTCCATGGGTTTGACGCCCCTTGAGCGGCAGGCCATGAGGAACGGCGCGCTAGTCCCGAAGTAGGTGGTGCCGGACTCCTCGGCGAGCCGCCACATCCCGGCCGGGTCGGGCGCCCCGTCGAACATGACGATCCCCGCGCCCACGATCGGCGCCGACATGAGGTAGTTCCACATCATCCAGCCGGTCGTGGAGTACCAGAAGAAGCGGTCCCCCACGCCGAGGTCGTGGTGCAGCGAGTGCATCTTGGCGTGCTCGATCGCCATGCCGCCGTGGGAGTGCACGATCGCCTTCGGCAGGCCCGTCGTGCCCGAGGAGTACAGGATGTACAGCGGGTGGTCGAAGGTCAGAGGCTCGAACGAGACCCCTTCGTCATAGGCGCAGAAGCGGTCCCAGGTCTCGCCCTCGGGTTCGCCCGCGCCGAGGTACGGGAGGGTGATGAGCGAGCCGAGGCCTTCGAGGCCGCGCGCGACGCGGCGGACCTCGGCGGTGCGGTCGACGGTCTTGGGGCCGTACTTGTAGCCGTCCACGGCGACGAGGACCTTGGGCTCGATCTGCGCGAAGCGGTCGAGCACGGCCTTCGCCCCGAACTCCGGGGCGCAGCTGGAGAAGACCGCGCCGAGGCTCGCGGTGGCGAGCATGAGCGCGTAGGTCTCGGGGATGTTCGGCATCCAGGCCGCGACGCGGTCGCCGCGGCGCACACCGTGGGCGACGAGCCCGGCGCGGGCGCGGGCGACGGCCTCGCGCAGCTCGCCGAGGGTCCACTCGACCGGTGCGCGGGCGTCGGAGTAGGCGCGCACGAGCACGTCGTCCTCGTCCACGCCGGGCGCGGTGAGGACGGCGCGGGCGTAGTTGAAGGTCTCGTCGGGGAACCACACCGTGTCGGGCATGGTCTCGTCGGCGAGGACGCGGTGCTCGGGGACGGTCTTGCCGAGGCCGAAGTACTCCCAGACCGCGCCCCAGAACGGGCGCAGGTGCTCCACGGAGTACTGCCAGAGGGCCGGATAGCCGGTGAGGTCGCGCTCCTCGCGGCGGGACAGCCACTGGCCGAACCGCCCGATGTTCGTCGTCTCCACCGCGTCAGGCCGCGGCAGCCACAGCACCTCGTTGGTCACGTCCGCCTCCCGAATTCCACGACAGTGTGGTGCACAGCACTATCGTGTCACGAGGAAGCTTCGGCCCCGATTGCGGGGCCGCCCGTTTCGGCGGATTCGTCCCGCTATTCATGATCGCGGAGCTCGTCCTCGATGTAGCGCTCGCGGATGACGTAGAGGCCGCTGCAGAAGAGCAGCACGGTCAGCGCGGCGACGAACCCGAACGGCACCGACCACGAGCCGGTGAGGCCGTAGACCCAGCCGACCGCGAGCGGCCCGACCCCGGCGATGAGGTAGCCGCCGGACTGGGCGAACGAGGACAGCGCGCTCGTCCCGGCCGGCGTGCGGGCCCGGAGTCCGAAAAGAGTGAGCACCAGCGGGAACACCGAGGTGCCGATGCCGAACAGCGCCATCCACAGCCAGGTGAGCGCGCCGCCGCCGTCGATCCAGAGGCCGGCGATCGCGGGCGGGTAGCAGGCCATGAGGATGAGGAACACCGGGCGCGGGCCCCAGCGGACGGTGAGGATCGGGACGATGACCGAGACGGGGATCTGCACGATCGTGAGCAGCCCGAGCATCGACCCGGCGGCGGCGGCGGTCATGCCGTCGGCGGCGAGGATCGTGGTCGTCCAGCCCATGAGGATGTAGGCGATGGCCGACTGGCAGCCGAAGAGCAGCAGCATCATCCAGGCCAGGCGCGAGCGGCGCACGCCGTGGAGGCGGCCGATCGGCGCGACTCCCGCGGCGGCGGGCGCGGGCCGCCACAGCAGCCAGGGGACGATCGCGACCAGCGCGGGGACCGCCCAGACGGCCATCGCGATGCGCCAGTCCCCGGCGAGGTGGTCGATCGGGGCGGTGGCGGCGGCCGCGACGGCGGCCCCGGCCGCGAGCGTCGTCGAGTAGGCGGTGGTCATGAGCCCGATGCGGTTCGGGAAGTAGCGCTTGACGATCACGGGCACGGCGACGTTCCCGACCGCGCCGGCGGCGAGGGCCATGAGGCTGAACAGGAGGAACAGCGCGGTGCTCGGGGCCCAGGCGCGGGCGATCAGGCCGAGGCTCATCGTCAGGAGCGCGCCGGTGAGGAGGGCGCGGGGGCCGAAGCGGCGGGCGAGGCGCGGGGCGAGGGCGCCGAGGCCGGCGAAGGCGAGGACCGGGAGGGTGGTGAGCAGCCCGGCGACGGTCTCGGACATGCCGAGGCCGGTGCGCAGTTCGGCGAGGATCGCGCCGACGCTGGTGACGGCGGTGCGGAAGTTGAACGCGGCGAGGACGATCCCGGCGACCAGCACCCAGCCGACCGCGACCGCCGTGCGCGGCGGCAGGGGGTCCGCGATCTCGGCGTGCGGGGCGGGCGCGGGGTGCGCCGCGTCGTGGGCCTGCTGGTCTTCGATCGCGGTGGCGTCGGTCGTCGTCACGCGGACGGCTCCTTCCGGGCGGCGGGAGGCGGGCGGTGGTCCGGTGAGGGGCGGTAACCGTTATCCAAGAGTTCGCGGCACTCGTGGTGGACGCTGAGCTGCTGCGATAGGATTGAGGCAATTCATAGGATGAATTGACGGCCTGTCAACGGTATCGCGACGGCTGTCTGCTTTAATCCTCCTAGTGTTGGGAAACACGCACCCCCCATGGCGGCCCCCGCTGGCCATGGACGCTCCGGAGAGGTCAGGTCCGTCAGTGGCATTGCAGTCGACACGCAAGTCCGCCCTCGTCGATCAGGTGATCGAGCAGCTGCGCCAGCAGATCAGCGACGGCGAGTGGGGCCTCGGCTCGCGCATCCCCACCGAGAGCGAGCTCGCCGAGCTCCTCGGCGTCGGCCGCAACACCATCCGCGAAGGCGTGCGGGCCCTCGCCCACGCCGGCCTCCTCGAGATCCGCCAGGGCGCCGGGACCTTCGTCGTCGGCCGCAGCGAGGTCACCGCGGCCGTGCGCCGCCGCATCGCCGCCAGCCCCGCCTCCGACGCCATGGAGGTCCGCCGCGGCCTCGAGGTCGAGGCGGCGCGCCTCGCCGCCCACCGCCGCGACGAAGCCGACATCACCCGACTGCGCATCCTCCTCTCCGAACGCGAAGCGACGCACGAGGTCAACGACACCGAGTCGTTCATAGCGGCCGACATCGCCCTCCACCAGGCCGTCGCCGAAGCGAGCCACAACAAGCTCCTCGCCGAGCTGTACTCCGAACTCGCCGACTCCCTGCGCGAGACCGTCCGGGCCGGGCTCGGCCCGAACCTCGCCGAAGAGCCCCACATAGACCACTCGCGCGCCATCGAGGCGATCATCGCCGGGGACGCCGACCTCGCCGCCGCCGAGACCGCCGCGTATCTGCGGCTGCTCATCGACGACTGAGCGGCCCTCCCTCAGCGAGCCAACGGAGAAGCCGCTTGCAGAGGATAGAGTCGGTACGACCGCACGATCGATCCGAAGGAGTCCCCATGCGCCTGTCCGCCCGCGTCGACTACGCACTGCGGGCCGCCGTGGCCCTCGCCGGTTACGGGGAGCGGTGGGTCTCCGCCGAGCAGATCGCCGAGGACCAGGGCATCCCCCGCAAGTTCCTCGAATCGATCCTGCTCCAGCTGCGCCGCGGCGGCATCGCCACCTCCAAGCGCGGCTCCGAAGGCGGCCACCAGCTCGCGCGTCCGGGGACCGACATCAGCCTCGCCGACGTCATCCGCGCCGTCGACGGACCGCTCGTCGGCGTCCGCGGCGAACGCCCCGAGCAGATCGCCTACACCGGCACCGCCGCGGCCATGACGAACGTGTGGATCGCCCTGCGCGTCTCCGAACGCCAGATCCTCGAATCGGTCTCCCTCGCCGCCGTCGCCAACGACGACCTCCCCACCTCCGTCACCAAGCTCCTCGAGGACCCCGACGCCTGGGTCATCCGCGACTAGACGCGTCGGGCCGCCGCGGGAGCGGCGGCACTGGCAGAATCGGCTCGTGAAGTTCCCTGACTTGGGGGCCTGGTGGGACGGCGTGCTCCTGGGGGCTCGGAAGCGGTCCAATCTGGTGGACCACTCGTGGCGCGCCGGCGAGCGGTACGGCGAGGTGCACGGCGGGCAGCTGGCCGCCGCGATCTCCTACTACGCGTTCTTCGCGGCGTTCTCGATGTCGTTGCTGGCCTTGGCGATCTTCGGTTACCTGCTCAACTTCCCCGAGATCTACCGGTCCGTGGAGGACTGGCTCTCGACGAACCTGCCGGTGATCGACATCGGCGTGCTCGAGGACTCCCGCAAGTCGGTCACGATCTTCGCCTCGGTGGCGCTCGTCGTCGCCGGGGTCGCGTGGGTCCAGTCGGTGCGGGCCGCGATCCGGCAGATCTGGGGCCTCGACGCGCAGCCGGGGAACCCGTTCCTGCGGTGGGCGATCGACTTCCTGATCCTCATCGGCATCTCGACGCTGCTGCTCATCACGATCGGCGCGACCGCCGGCGCGGAATGGGTGCTCGCCTGGTTCGAACTCGACGAGGCCACCGGGAACGTGGCGACCGCGGTGCGGGCCGTCTCGGTCCTGGTGGGCCTCATCGCGAACGCCCTGCTCGCGATGGTCCTGCTCCAGGCCCTCCCCCGGGTCGTCATGCCCCTGCGGCGGGTCGTGTGGGCCTCGGTCGCCGTGGCGATCGGCATGGAGCTGCTCAAGACCGTGGGCCGCATCTACGTCCTCCACGTCTCCGACCGCCCGGCCTACCAGGCCGTCACCACGGCCGTCGGCCTCCTCGTCTTCCTCTACATCTTCAACGTCATGATGCTCCTCGCCGCCTCCTGGACGGCGACCTCCCTGCGCGGCAAGGCCATCGACCTCTACGAGCGCACCCCGATCCCCTACGAGCCCGGCCGCCTCCACAAACCCCAGTCGGACAAGTGAAACGGCCCGGACGCAGAGCGCCCGGGCCGTCCTATGCGGTTCGCGTTTACCAGTTCGCGGCGGCCTTGCGGCGGCGCAGCACGAACAGGACCGCACCGGCGACGAGCGCCGCGGCGGCCGCCGAGACGGTGATCGTCAGCGCGGAGCCGGTGACGGGAAGCTGGCCGGAGCCGCCGGTCCCGACGCTGAGCTTCGCGGTGTTGTTCCCGAGGTCGGCGTCGAGGGCCGGGTAGTCCGCTTCGCTCAGGCCGGGCCAGTTCTCCTCGAACTCGGAGAAGTCCCAACCGGTGGTGTCGAGGTTGGCGACGACCAGGCCGTCATCGGCCTTGGCGTTGTCGGCCACGACGACCGGCAGGTTGATCGAGACGGCCGCGCCCGCCGCCAGGTCGTCGTAGAACCAGCACTGGACGTCGAGGCGCTCGACGCCGTACACGGCCGGGTCGATCTCGCTCATCCAGTCGCTGCCCTCGGCCGCGACGCAGAAGTACCCGTCGCCGTAGATCACGCCTTCGTCGGTCTCGCCGATCGTGACGCCCGTGGGCAACTGGATGCTGACGGTGAAGTCGCCTTCGCCGCTGCCGGGGTGCCGCCGCGCGAAGGCGGCCGCGGGGCCGAGGTTCTCGACGGGGATGCTGATGCCCGTGCCGTCGACGGCCCGGTCCTCGACCGCCAGGTCGTAGAGGTGCTCGGTGGTCTCGATGGACATGACGCTCCAGTCCTCGGTGACCTCGCGCTCGGACTCGACGAACGCGAGCTCCTCGTCGGCGTCGAAGAACTCGATGCCCTCGCCGTAAGCGTCGCTCACGGCGTTGAACTGGGCGTGGTACTCGATCGGTCCGGGGGCGTCTTCGCTGACCGCGACCGTGATCGGGGTGGAGGGGTCGACCTCGTAGGTCACGCCCGGCTCAGGGTTGAAGTCGGGGAGGTGGCAGAGGACGCTGCCCCACTCGTTGACGCCGCAGTTGCTGTACTCGGCCGCGACGCTGAGGAACTCCTCGTCCGCGTAAGCCATGAAGTACATGCCCTCGTAGGCGTCCGATTCGTTGTTGGCGAAGGCGAACTCAGGATCGAGCACGCTGCCCGGTTCGACCTCGGTGTAGCTGGTGACCTCGACGTCGTACTCGGCGCCCCAGCCTCCCTCGTCCTCCGAGGTGAAGTTCCAGAGGTCGGAGACGTACTCGGTGTCGTACCCGTCGGCGGTGATGCTGATGGTGTACTCGACGTCCTCGCCGATCGCGATGGATCCGTCGGTGACCAGGGTGAAGCCGACCTCGGCCCCCCAGCTGGTGTCCACATAGTCGCAGACCAGGGCGGTGCCCTCGGAGACGCAGTTCTCGTCCTCGGTCGCGAGGATGATCCCGGACCCGGGCATGACGGAGAGCGTGGCGCGGAAGCTCGCTACGGTCTCGTCGCCTTCGAGCAGCGGGTTCGCGTAGAAGTGGCCGGCCTGCGGCTCGCCCGCGTGGGCACCGCCGGTGTACCAGCTTTCAGCGTCGGAGAAGGCGCCGGCCTGGAACTCGTAGGGGGCTTCTTCGGCGTGCGCCGGGGCCGCGATGGCGACGCCGAGTGCGGAGGCGGCCAGGGCCGCGGCGGCGGTGAGGGCCGCTGCCGCGACGCGTGCGGGACGCGGTCGGGGGGAGGTCATAGGACTCCTTGGTCGATGGTGCTTCTCGGGGTGAGAGCCGGGCATCCTCCGTCCCGGCGTCGACTACACGCCCCAACCGCCTCACTGGTGCCATCGATTTAGGACTCTTTACCGAAGTGATACCGATGATTCGGGCAAGTGAGACGGCCCGGGCGCTTCGCGCCCGGGCCGTTCCTTATGCAGTCGGCGGTCAGGCGGTGGCGCAGACCTGGCCGTTCATGAGGAACATGCCGGGGTCGTGCGGGTCACCGGTGCCCTGGTAGCCGATCTGCTTGGTGTGGCCCGGCTTGAGGGGGAAGTTCCAGAAGGCCGGGTCGGCGGCCATGGCGTCGCCGTCGATGGCGATGGCGCCGCCCCAGTCGTATTCGACGGTGGTGACGCCGCCGGACTTCCAGGCGAGGTCGAACTCGTCGATCGCGGCGTCGCCGGTGTTGGTGATCTTGATCTGGACGACGAAGCCGTCGCCCCAGTCGGCGGCCACCGTGTAGTCGACCTCGCAGGACGCGGTCGCGTACGGCGCGGCGGCGGTGTCGCGGCCCGGGCCGGAGACGACGGTCTCGAGCTCGGGGGCCGCCATGTCGTAGCCGATGAAGTAGCTCGGCCACGGCGGCTGGTTGTAGGAGACGTTCTGCCAGGACACGGCGAGGCGGTACTGCGGGTCGTTCATCAGCGTCGGCAGGGCGTGGTCGGACGCGATCGTGGTGGTGAACAGGCGCACGCCGTCGTTGGACTCCTTGCGCAGGATCACCTCCTCGCGCCAGTCGCCGAGCAGGTCGCCGGTGAGGACCGCGTTGCCCTTGGTGCCGTTGCTGGTGTCGACGCCCTCGGGGGTGAAGATCTCCTCCTGGGTGCCCGTCTCGTGGTCCCACTCCGCGATGTACGGGTAGATCGGGACGTAGTCGGGCTCGTTGAACTCGTGGTCGAAGATCTCGCGGCCGAGGTCGCCGTCCCACCAGACCATCGAGTTCGCCGACGGGATGGCAGTGCCGATGAGGGTGCCGTCGGCGGCGTGCAGCGCGCCCTCGCGGGCGTTCCACGCGCCGGTGGTCGAGACGGCCCAGCACTCGGCGCCCGCGTGGTTCGGGTCGATGTCGCCGCAGGTGCCGCGGCCGGTGTCCTTGGTGCCCGGGATGGACCACAGGACTTCGGCGGTGTCGGCGTCGCGGAACGCGCCGGCCTTGTTGCCCGAGCACGACATGCACTCGAACGGGCTGAAGATCTCCAGGCCCTCGTTGGAGGGGTCGAAGTCGGAGACGTGCAGCGCGTCGCCGTGACCGAGGCCGGTCGAGTACAGGGGCGTCCCGTCGTCGTTGATCGTCATGGCGCCGAACACGATCTCGTCGCGCCCGTCGTCGTCGACGTCGGCGATGGACATCTGGTGGTTGCCCTGGCCCGCGTACTTCCCGCCCCAGCGGTCGGAGCTGAAGTTCCACAGCTGCGGGAGGTTGTCGCCGTCCCAGTTCCAGGCGGTGATCTCGGTCTTGGCGTAGATGCCGCGGTTGGTGATCAGGGACGGGTGCACGCCGTCGAGGTAGGCGACGGCGAGCATGAGGCGGTCGCCGCGGTTGCCGTAGCAGTCGCCCCACGAGCAGATGTCGCCGCGCGCGGGCGCCCAGTCGGCGGTCTCCATGGCGGCGCCGGTCTGCCCGTTGAAGATCGTCAGGAACTCGGGGCCCTTGAGGACGCGGCCGTCGGTGCCGCGGTGGTCGGCGGCGGCGTCGCCGATGACGTGGCCCTCGCCGTCGACGGTGCCGTCGGCGGTCTTGAGCGCGACTTCGGCCTTGCCGTCGGAGTCGAGGTCATAGGCGACGAGCTGCGTGTAGTGCGCCCCGGCCCGGATGTTCCTGCCGAGGTCGATGCGCCACAGGCGTTCGCCGCTGAGGGTGTACGCGTCGACGTAGACGTTGCCGGTGTAGCCGCTGCGGGAGTTGTCCTTGGAGTTGGACGGGTCCCACTTCTGGATGATCTCGTAGACGCCGTCGCCGTCCACGTCGGCCACGGTCGCGTCGTTCGGCGCGTACGTGTACGCGACGCCGTCGGGGGTCGTGCCGCCTTCGGGTCGCTCCATGTCGATGTCGATGTACTGGTCGTCCCAGACCTCGAAGGCCTTGGTGTAACCGGTCTCGACGCCTTCGGCGACGGTGGCGACCCAGTACGTCGAGTTCGCGGTGCCGCCCTGGTCGGTGAGGTTGGTCAGCCGGGTCGGCTCGGGCGTGATGAGCCGGCCGTCGCGGTAGACGTTGAACGCCAGGCCTTCCGGGTCGAGCGCGAGGCTGCGCCAGCTCAGGAAGTTCCCGCCTTCGACGCTGACGGCGACGGGGGCGCGGTCGAGGCTCTCGATCTGCTCGGCGCATTCGGCGCACGGCTCGTCGGGGCCTTCGCCCCCGCCGCCGGGGACGTCGCCGATGCGGGTGAGTTCGAGGCCGTTCAGGTGGCCGGTCTGGCCGGAGATGTTGACGTTGAGCTGGCCGTCTTCGACGGTGATGCCCTCGAAGTCCTTGGTGAGGATCGCTTTCGAGGCGGCGTTGGCCGCGCCGTAGTCGACGCCTTCGAACTTGACGTTCGCGCGGGCCGAGCCGACGTAGTCGCCGGTGATGACGCGGGCGGTGTAGAGGCCGTCCGCGACGTCGACGGCGAAGTCGTAGGAGCCGCCGAACCAGGCCACGAAGTCGCTGCCGACCGGGTCGGTGGTGACGCCGCGGTCGCGGTCGATCGCGGTGGACATGTCGGTGGTGAAGCCGTAGCCGCGTTCGGCGCTGTAGGCGGTGCCGCGGTTGACCTCGGTGTAGCCGGGGGCCACGGTCTGCGAGGCCGGGCCGAAGTCGTACTTGAAGCCGGCGGTGGCGGTGGTGACGGTGAGGGACGCGGACTTCTCGCCCTCGCCCTTGCCGTTGACGCCCGCGACGGCGAACTCGTAGGCCGTGTCCTCCTTGAGGCCGGAGACGCGGCCGACGCCCACCGTGGCGGTGGAGCCGAGGCGCCATTCAGCACCGGGTTCGCGCACGAAGACGCGGTAGATGTCGGCGGCGTCGGCGGCGTCCCAGTTGAGGGTCACGCTGGCGTTGGCGACGGTGGCGGCTTTGAGGCCGGTCGGCGCGGCCGGCACCGAGGCCGGGGGCGCGACGTCGACGACGTGCTCGCTCAAGGGGAGTCCGAGGGTGGCGGTCTCCTCGGCGACGAGGCGGGCCATCTGGATGGCGCCGTACTCCTGGAAGTGCGTGTCGTCGGCGGTGCCGTTGGGCCGGTTCGGGTAGACCCCGGCCGGGACGTGCAGGAACACCGACTTGGCTTCCTCGGGGCCGATCTCGTCGAGGTAGGCGCGGGAGGAGGCCGAGAGGTCGACCATGGCGACGCCGGTCTCCTCGTGGAGCTCGTAGACCTTGTTCACGTAGTCGCCGAAGGACACGTTGAACTTGCCGGTCTCGGCGTTGAAGCTGCGGCGCGAGACGGGGGTGACGAGCACCGGGACGGCGCCCTTCTCGATCGCGCCGGCGATGTAGTGGTCGCGCAGGTACATCTTGTAGTCGTCGGGCGAGGTGTACCGCTCAGGGACGGAGGCGGTGGCGTCGTTGTGCCCGAACTGGACGAACAGGTAGTCGCCCGGCTGGATCTCGTTCAGGATCGCGTCGAGGCGGCCCTGCTCGATGAAGGAGCGCGAGGAGCGGCCGCCGATCGCGTGGTTCTCTACGCGCACGTTCTCGTCGAAGTAGCGGTCGATCACCTGGCCCCATCCGGCCTGCGGCTCCCAGTAGGGGTCGTAGGTCTGGACGGTGGAGTCCGAGGCGAGGTAGACGGTGATCCCGTCGTCCTGGGCTTGTGAGGGGGCGCCCGCGGTGAGGACGCCCGCGAGCGCGGTGGCCCCGGCCGCCAGCACCGCTAGGGTGCGGCGCCACCGGGGGGCCGGAGGAGGAGCTGTGGGCCTCATGGTCACTTCCGTAGTGAGAGGAGGAGGGTGCCGCCGGGCAAGGGACCGAATCGCGGCGAATCATGCGGATATGAATCGTTTCAATTCGACAGTCGATTGCGGGGTAAGCGTTTACTACCAAGGGGACCGTACCGAGTGGAACTTGAAAAGTCAATACATGTCAATACGTGTTGGGGCGACGGTGAGAGTCGCGGGCCCGCGGCGCCCGTGAGGGGGGCGCCGCGGGCTCGCCGGTGCGGGTCAGCGGACGTGGGGGCCGATGGTGCCGCCGAGGGCCTTCGCGCCCTCGGAGACCAGGCGGGCCATCTGGGTCGCGCCGTACTCGTGGAAGTGCGTGGAGTCGGCGAGGCCGTTCGGGTAGTTCGGGTACTCCCCGACCGCGAGGTGCATGAAGACCTCGGCCTGGGCCTTGGCGGGGGTGATCAGGTTGAGGTAGGCGCGCGAGCGCGCGCCGAGGTCGATGAAGCGCACGCCGGTCTCGGCGACCAGCTCGCGGACCTTCGCGCCGTAGGCGGCGAACGACTCGTTGAACTGGCCGGTCGAGGTGTTGTAGTCGAGCCGGTTGACCGGGGTGAGCAGCACCGGGATCGCGCCCTTGGCGGTGGCCCCGGCCATGTAGTGGTCGCGCAGGTACATCTTGTAGTCGTCGGGCGAGGTGTACCGCTCGGGGTTGCCGGTGCTGGCGTCGTTGTGCCCGAACTGGACGAAGAGGTAGTCGCCGGGCTGGATCGCGTTGAGGATCGTGGTGAGCCGGCCCTGCTCGATGAAGGAGCGCGAGGAGCGGCCGCCGATGGCGTGGTTGGCGATGCGCGTGTTGGCGTCCATGAAGACGCCGAGCTTCTGGCCCCAGCCGGTCATCGGGTACGCCGAGGAGTTGTAGGTCTGGGCGGTGGAGTCGGAGGCGATGTAGATCGTCGGGTTGCCGGAGGCGGGCGCGGCGTCGGCGGGGACGGGCTTCCACTGCTGGTTCTGGCCGCCGCCGTTGTCGTACTGGGACAGGCGCGAGCCCAGGGCGATGTTCCACTCCCAGACGTCGAGGGCCTTGCCGGAGTTGCGGTTGACGAAGCGGAGCCAGGTGCCGTCGTCGATGATCCGCCACTGCTGGTTGGCGCCGCCGTTGGCCGTCCACTGGACGATGTCGGCGCCGTTGGCGGTGGACTTGGCGTAGACGTCGAGGGCGAGGCCGGAGTGGCGCGCCTCGATGCGGTAGTAGCCGCCGCCCGCGTCGACGAAGCGGAACTGCTGGGCGGCGGCGTAACTGCGCTGGCGCTGGACGAGCTTGGCGCCGTTGGCGGTCGAGGCGCCGTCGATCTCGAGGGCGAGGCCGTTGTAGCGGCTCTGGAGCACGTACCAGGTGCCGGTGGTGAAGGCGGCGCTCGCGGTGCCCGCGCCGAGGAGGCCGCCCGTGGCGGCGCCCGCGCCGAGCCCGGCGAGGAGGCCGAGGGAGCGGCGGGAGAGTTTGGCGCCGAAGGGGTTCGGGTGGTCCGACGGGTGGGTCATGTCTGCTCCTTCGAAGAAGGGCACGCGGCGGTGAAACGATTCAGAATCGCGCGGTTCGCGGGTCCCGGTGAAGGACCTCGAGCGGTGCCGGGTGCGCCAAAGGCTTTCACATACTTATACATTTCGATGTGTTTTGGAGCATCGTAGCCCTTAGGCAAACGTTCGCACAAGAGCCGCGGCGGCGGGCCGCTACTACCTGAGGCCGACTGCCATCCCTAACCCCCACCCACCCAGGGGACCGTTGGGCTCCACATTGGCGCGGGGGTCTGACAAGACAGCGGTTTCGCGCGGGCGGCAGTGGCGCGAGTCTCGCCTCAGGCCGGCAGCAGCGGTGCGAGCCTCGCCCGCGCCGCAGCGAGGTCGATACCCTGGGCCGCGACCCAGTCGTCGTCGAAGTAGGTGCCGCCGTACCGCTGCCCCGAGTCGCACAGCAGGGTCACGATGCTCCCGCCGCGCCCGGCCTCGCGCATCTCCGCAATGATCGCGAGCGCCGCCACGAGGTTGGTGCCGGTCGAGCCGCCGAGGCGCCGCCCCAGCCGCGCCGAGGCCCAGCGCGCGCACGCGATCGACTCGGCGTCGTCCACTTTCACCATGCGGTCCACGAGTTCGGGGATGAACGACGGCTCCACTGCGGGTCGCCCGATCCCCTCGATCCGCGAGCCGCGCTCAGCGGTCGCCCCGGGGTCGCCTTCGCGCCACCCGTCGAAGAACGCCGAGTGCTCGGGATCGACCACGCACAGGCTGGTGGCGTGCTTGCGGAACCGCACGTACCGCCCGATGGTCGCCGAGGTGCCGCCCGTCCCCGCGCCGACCACGATCCAGGCCGGCACCGGGTGCCGCTCGAGCCGCATCTGCTCGAACACGCTCTCGGCGATGTTGTTGTTCCCACGCCAGTCGGTGGCCCGCTCGGCGTAGGTGAACTGGTCCATGAAGTGCCCGCCGGTCTCGGCGGCGAGCCGTTCGGCCTCGGCGCAGACCTCGCCGGCCTCGCGCACCAGGTGCGCCTTGCCGCCGTACGACTCGATGAGCGCGATCTTCGCGGCGCTCGTCGACTCCGGCATCACGGCGGTGAACGGCAGCCCGAGCATGCGCGCGAAGTACGCCTCGCTCACCGCGGTCGAGCCGCTGGAGGCCTCGATGACCGGCGTGCCCTCGTCGATCCAGCCGTTGCAGATGGCGTAGAGGAACAGTGAGCGCGCGAGCCGGTGCTTGAGCGACCCGGTGGGGTGGGTCGACTCGTCCTTGAGGTAGAGGTCGACCCCCCACTCGGCGGGCAGCGGGAAGGGCAGCAGGTGCGTGTCGGCCGAGCGGTTCGCGTCGGCTTCCACCGCGGTGATCGCCCAGTTGGTCCACTGCCGCGGGCGGGAGCGGTCGACGGAGCGCATTCAGTCCCCCTGCTCGTACGGGACGGGCTGGGGCCGGTCCTCCCACTTGGTCGAGAGGGTGATGGTGGTGCGGGTCTGCGCCACGCCGGGAATCGCGCCGACGCGGTGGATGAGCCGTTCGAGATCGCCCATCTTGGGCACCCGGACCTTGAGCTGATAGCACTCGACGCCGGCGAGGAAATAGCACGACTCGATCTGCGGAATGGCGCGCAGGCGTTCGCAGATGTCGTGATGGTCGGCGGCGTTGTCGGGGATGATGCCGATGAGCGCGGTGATGCCGAGCCCTATGGCCTCGGAGTCGATGACGGCGCGGTAGCCGGCGATGACGCCGTTCTTCTCCAGTTTGGTGACGCGGTCCTGCACCGAGGGCGCGGTGAGACCGACCCTCCGCGCCAGTTCGGCGTAGGAGGTACGCCCGTCGGTGCGCAGAAGGTTCACGATGGTCTGGTCGATCTCGTCCACTTGTCGAGGATAACCAGAGTTGCCACTTGCGCCCTGTGCCTACCTCATACCCGCGTACTCCTAGAGCGTCAGATTCAGCCCAGAGCGTCGTTGCCATACGCGTGGTACTTTCAGGCAATACCTACCAGCCGAAAGTATGTCCAAGAACTCATGGCAGGTTTGACTGAATAGTGGTGTAATGGGTTTAACGCACGAAGTGAGTCTTCATCACGGGGAGGAAGAAATCATGGAGACCGAGGACCGCCTACTCACACCAGGCGAAGTGGCCACACTGTTCCGAGTCGATCCCAAGACCGTGACACGCTGGGCCGCCGCAGGCCGGATCGGGAGCATACGCACACCGGGCGGGCACCGTCGGTTCCGCGAGTCGGAAGTGCGGGCCCTGCTCGAGGGTGATTCCGGAGCCCAGGCCACCTTTGAGTCCGGCAGTGCCCAGTTAGCGGCAGTGCCCTGCTAGCCCAGCCGTAACGCGCGGCCGCCTCAGCGACCGCGATTCCGTGAACTGAACGATCGTCCGGCACAAGCCGGTCCCGCGCAGCGCCCCACGTCCGCACACGGCCGAGGAAGGACGCGCCCGGTACCGGCTTTTCGCATGCCTGGACCGGACGCCGCGGAACTTTCGAGCCCGCGCCACCACCTGCATGAGCAGGAGGGGGCGCGGGCTTTTCGCCGCCCGGGCATGATCATTTCCAATGTGGAGTGGATTTGTTCCATTGAGGGCATTTGTTCACTTTCTGAAGTCGGGCTAATACCGTGAGTCGCCATACTTGCCACCAATGGGAAAATCTGGATTCTCCGGTATCGAGACCCTTGACATCACAGCGAGACATAGGCAAACTTCGATGTGAAGTTTGGGAGCGCTTCCGTGACCACCCGGTACTCGCGGAGCCGCCCTGCAGAGCGGCTGGAGTGCGAGCGCGGCGACGCCGCGCCTGCCAGCCGCCGTCAACGCCCGACGATCAAGGGAAGGCACATGACACTCAACCGAAGGAAGCAGCGCCTAGGCGCACTCGCCGCGGCGGCGCTCGCCGCCGCCGCGGTCAGCACCGTCGCGCTCAACAGCGCCGGTGCGCAGGAACAGCCTGACGACGCCGGCATCGCCCAGGCGAAGGTCGACAACCCCTACGAGGGCGCGCAGGTCTATGTCAACCCGCTGTGGTCCGCAAACGCCGCGGCCGAGCCCGGCGGCGCGGCCATCGCCGACGAGGCGACCGGCGTGTGGCTCGACCGCATCAGCGCCATCGAGGGCAACGACTCCCCCACGACCGGCGGCATGGGCCTCAAGGACCACCTCGACGAGGCCCTCACCCAGGGTGCCGACGTCATCCAGTTCGTCATCTACAACCTGCCCGGCCGCGACTGCGCCGCCCTCGCCTCCAACGGCGAGCTCAAGGCCGACGAGATCGACCGCTACAAGAGCGAGTACATCGACCCGATCGCGGCGATCCAGGGCGACCCGGCATACGCGGGCCTGCGGATCGTCAACGTCATCGAGGTCGACTCGCTGCCGAACCTCGTCACCAACGTCTCGCCGCGGGCCACCGCGACCCCGAACTGCGACACGATGAAGGCCAACGGCAACTACATCGACGGCGTCTCGTACGCGGCGGCCGAGCTCGGCGCGCTGTCGAACACGTACAACTACCTCGACGTCGGCCACCACGGCTGGATCGGGTGGACGAACGACGACCCGCAGTACGACAACTTCCACGCCTCGGCCGCGCTGTACGGCGACCTCATCGGCATGAACGGCATGACGGCCGACCACGTGCACGGCTTCATCACCAACACGGCGAACTACTCGCCGCTCGAGGAGCCGCACTGGGAGGTCGACCAGGTGGTCGGCGGCAAGCCGATCAACCAGAACGGCGACGTCAAGTGGGTCGACTGGAACGCCTACAACGGCGAGATCGACTTCTCGACGGCGTTCCGCGACGAGCTGGTCGCGAACGGCTTCAACTCGAACATCGGCATGCTGATCGACACCAGCCGCAACGGCTGGGGCGGCCCGGACCGGCCGACCGGTCCGTCCGCGTCGACCAACCCGGTCACCTTCGTGGATGAGTCGCGCATCGACCAGCGCCACAACAAGGGCAACTGGTGCAACCAGGCCGGCGCGGGCCTCGGCGAGCGGCCGACGGTCGCGCCCGAGGCGGGGATCGACGCCTACGTGTGGATCAAGCCCCCGGGCGAGTCGGACGGCGCGTCGGAGCCGATCGACAACGACGAGGGTAAGGGCTTCGACCAGATGTGCGACCCAGCGTACGAGGGCAACATCCGCAACGGGTTCAACCTGAGTGGGGCGCGGGGCGAGATGCCGCTCTCCGGCCACTGGTCGAGCGAGCAGTTCGCCGAGCTGCTGGCGAACGCCTACCCGCCGGTGAACTGACGGGCTCGGCAACTCGGCGAACCGAGAGGCACAGCGCCGAGCTGCTGGCCGCCGCAGGCGGTCCCGCCGGTGAACTGACGGGCTCGGCAGCTCGGCGAACCGAGAGGCACAGCGCCGAGCTGCTGGCGAACGCCTACCCGCCGGTGAACTGACGGGCTCGGCAGCTCGGCGAACCGAGAGGCACAGTGCCGAGCTGCTGGCCGCCGCAGGCGGTCCCCGCCGGTGAACTGACGGGCTCGGCAGCTCGGCGAACCGAGAGGCACAGCGCCGAGCTGCTGGCCGCCGCAGGCGGTCCCCGCCGGTGCACGACCATTTCGTCTGTCCGGTAGGTAGAGGGCGAACCGGCACTTCGCCCGTATGAAGACGGCGGGGCCGCGCGTGGCGCGCGGCCCCGCCGTCGCGCGTCCACGATGCGGACGCGCCGGGCGGTTGTGCGCCGGAGTTTTTCTAAGGGACCTGTCCGGTTCTCGCGGGAGCGTTTTCACTGATTCAAGCGCTTGCCGATCTGGCGAACGCCTTCGAAAGCGTTGGCCAATCGGTTTCGGAGCGTGAATTTTCCTGGTGGACCTCTTGACAGTCCATCAATATATCGGAGATTATCAATGCACATCTTGGGAGCGCTTCCCTGGATGGGCACCCGTTCCGGGCCGCGTGACGTGGCCAATCAACCCCGAAGGAAATCGAAACATGCAACTTTCTCGAAGGAGAAGGAGACTCGCGCTCACGAGCGTCGCCGTCGGCGCGCTGGCCGCGACGGGTCTGACCTTCGCTTCGGCGAACCAGGCACTCGCCGAAGAGGGCTGCGAAGTCGACTACAACGTGGTCAGCTCGTGGGGCGGCGGCTTCCAGGCCAACGTCGTCATCACCGCGGACGAGCCGATCAACGGCTGGGAGATCAAGTGGAACTTCCCGGCCGGCACCACCGTCTCCAACGCGTGGAACGTCGGGTGGACCCAGAGCGGGACCGGCTTCACCGGCAAGGACGTCGGCTGGAACGCCAGCATCGGCT
The DNA here is from genome assembly GCF_040674615.1 of Glycomyces sp. NPDC049804. Lineage (NCBI taxonomy): Bacteria > Bacillati > Actinomycetota > Actinomycetes > Glycomycetales > Glycomycetaceae > Glycomyces > Glycomyces sp. NPDC049804. The sequence goes on along the minus strand of NZ_JBFAMQ010000010.1, from coordinate 120,385 downwards.
CCGGCCAGAGCCGCGAGGTCTTCGGCTTCATCGGGAGCGGGTCCTCTGCGACTCCGGGCCAGTTCACGGTGAACGGCGACGTCTGCAACGGCCCGTCGAACCCGACCACCCCGCCGACCGAGACGCCGACCGAGACCCCCACTGAGGACCCGGGCGGCGGCGACAAGGTCGACAACCCCTATGCGGGCGCCCAAGCCTACGTCAACCCGATCTGGTCCGCGAACGCCGCGGCCGAGCCGGGCGGCGCCGCGATCGCCGACCAGCCGACCGGCGTCTGGATCGACCGCCGCTCCGCGATCTACGGCAACGGCTCCCCCACCACCGGCAGCATGGGCATCGAGGACCACCTCGACGAAGCCCTCGCCCAGGGCGCCGACGTCATCCAGTTCGTCATCTACAACCTGCCCGGCCGCGACTGCGCCGCCCTCGCCTCCAACGGCGAGCTGGCGGCGGACCAGATCGACGTCTACAAGAGCGAGTACATCGACCCGATCGTCGACATCATGGGCCAGGCGAAGTACGCCGACCTCAGGATCGTCAACGTGATCGAGGTCGACTCCCTGCCGAACCTCGTGACCAACGTGACGCCCCGCGCCACCAGGACCGACAACTGCGACGTGATGAAGCAGAACGGCAACTACGAGGACGGCATCTCCTACGCCGTGTCCGAGCTGGGCTCGCTGTCGAACACGTACAACTACCTCGACGTCGGCCACCACGGCTGGATCGGGTGGACCAACGACGACCCGCAGTACGACAACTTCCACGCCTCGGCCGCGCTGTACGGCGACCTCATCGGCATGAACGGCATGACCGCCGACGACGTCCACGGCTTCATCACCAACACCGCCAACTTCTCGGTGCTGGAGGAGCCCTACTGGGAGGTCAACCAGAACGTGGGCGGCAAGCCGATCAACCAGAACGGCGACGTCAAGTGGGTCGACTGGAACGCCTACAACGGCGAGATCGACTTCGCCACGGCACTCCGTGAAGAGCTGATCGACAACGGCTTCAACTCGAACATCGGCATGCTGATCGACACCAGCCGCAACGGCTGGGGCGGCGACTACCGTCCGACCGGCCCGTCGACCTCGAACGACCCGATCACCTTCGTGGACGAGTCCCGCATCGACCAGCGCTACAACAAGGGCAACTGGTGCAACCAGGCCGGTGCCGGCCTCGGCGAGCGCCCGACCGTCTCGCCCGAGCCGGGCATCGACGCCTACGTCTGGATCAAGCCCCCGGGCGAGTCCGACGGCTCCTCGCAGTTCATCGACAACGACGAGGGCAAGGGCTTCGACGAGATGTGCGACCCCGACTACCAGGGCAACATCCGCAACGGCAACAACCCCTCCGGTTCTCGCGACAACATGCCGCTCTCGGGCCACTGGTCCTCTGAGCAGTTCGCCGAACTCCTGGAGAACGCCTACCCGCCGGTGAACTAAGGCGGAACGACGGGCCCGGCCCACCGGGAGGCGGTGAGCCGGGCCCCCCAGACCAGATCCTCGGTTCCTTCCGGTGACCGGGCCCCGCGGGACGGCGGGGCCCGGTCGCATCTGTTCGGAGGAACGGACGCGACCGCGCGCGTAGGCGGATCGTGAAGGCCGCGATACGTTTGCGCGCCTCAAGCGGCCAGAGCGGTGCCGATCCCCTTCAGGAAGGAGTCGACGATGCGCTCGACCGTGTCGGGCTGCTGCACGTCGGCGTACTGCCCGTACACGTAGATCGTCAGCAGCGGGCTGATGAACATGGCGACGGCCAGGTGCAGGTCGAGGTCGGGCCGGGCCTCGCCGCGCTCGACCCAGTACGCGAAGGTGTCGCGCACGAACTTGCGGCGGTGCTCGACGAGGCGGTGGTGGTGGCGCTGGTAGTCGGGGTCGTTCGCGGCGAGCATCATGCACTTGAAGACCTTCATGTCCCGCGCTCCTACGGTGCGGGTCATGGTGTGCGCCAAGTGGATCAGGTCGTCCCGGAACGAGGTGCGGGGCATGTCGGTCGGGAGCGGGGCCTTGACGCTCTCCATGGCCGCGGCGATGATCTCGCCTTTGGCCGACCAGCGCCGGTAGATGGAGGCCTTGGAGACGCCGGAGCGCTCCGCGATGGCCTCCACGCTGACCTCGGTGACGTTCTCGTACTCGGCGATGAGGTCGAGGGCGGCCTCCAGGATGGCCTGGCTGACCGCCTCGCTGCGGGGCCGGCCCTTGTTGGGGGCCGGGGCCGCGGCGCCGTCGGGGGCAGTGCCGCCGGCGGCGCTCGGGGCGCTGTCCGGGGCGGCATGGTCCGGGACGGTCGGCGTCTCGCTGAGCTCGGGAGGCATGGCCCGATTCTCCCCTAGGCCTCTATGAGCGCGGCCTCGGCGGCCTGCTCAGGGGTCTCGGTCTCGCGGCGCTGCCGACCGGGGAAGTAGAGCGCGATGATGACCAGGCCCACGAGGGCGACGCCGATCGCCGCGAACGCGGTGATGTGCAGGGCCTCGATGAAGGAGCTGTCGGCCGCGCCGGTGACGGCTGCGGCGGCGTCGGCCGGGATGGCGCCGCTCTCGAGGGCGCCGTACGTGGCGGCGTAGGACTCGCGGGCGGCGTCGGGCAGCTGCGGGGCGGCGTCGCCGATGCGGGACTGGTAGGCCTGGGCCATGACGGTGCCGAGCACGGCGACGCCGAGCGCGCCGCCGACCTGGCGGAGCGTGTTGGCGAGTGCAGAGCCGACGCCGGCCTTCTCCTTGGGCACCGAGGACATCAGCGTGTTCATCGCGGGCGGCATGAGGTTGGCCATGCCGGCGCCGGTGATGAGGAAGAGGACGATGACGACCCACACGGGGGTGTCGGCCTCGAAGACGAGCGCGGTGACCGTGAAGTTGGTGATGACCAGGAGCATGGCGACGATGCCGACGGTCTTGGCGCCGAACCGCTGCACGAGGGTGTTCGAGAGCGGGGCGAAGACGAGCATCGAGGCGCCGAACGGCAGGAACAGCAGACCGGTCTCCAGCGGGGTGTAGCCCTTGAGGAGCTGGAGGTAGAAGGTCATGAAGAACATCAGGCCCATCATCCCGAAGAAGGTGAGGGTGATGATGGCCGAGGAGGCCGAGAACCGGGTGTTCTTGAAGAGGTTCATGTCGAGCGAGGCGTGCGGGATGCGCTTCTCCCACAGGACGAAGCCGACGAGGACGATCACGCCGAGCGCGATGGTGCCCCAGACTTCGACGCCGGACCAGGAGCCGGTGTCGCCGGCTTCGATGATGCCGTAGGTGAGGCTGACGAGGCCGACCATGGACAGGGCCATGCCGACGAAGTCGGCCTTGGCCTGGCTGCCCTTGGACTCGGGGGCGAGGATGAGGACGGCGACGATGCCGAAGACGACGATGGGGACGTTGATGAGGAAGACCGAGCCCCACCAGAACTGCTCGAGGAGCGCGCCGCCGACGATCGGGCCGATGGCGCCGCCGATGCCGACCGCGCCGGTCCAGATGCCGAGGGCCTTGGGGAACTCCTTGGCGGAGAAGACGTTGCGCAGCAGCGACAGGGTGGAGGGCATCATGATCGCGGCGCCGGCGCCCATGAGCGCGCGGTACCAGATGAGCTGGTCGGGCGTGGTGGAGTAGGCGGAGAGCAGCGAGGCGACGCCGAAGACGACGAGGCCGCCGATGAGCATGCGCTTGCGGCCGATGCGGTCGCCGATGATGCCGGCCGCGAAGAGGAGTCCGGCGAAGACGAGGGTGTAGGAGTTGATCATCCAGGCGAGGTCGCTCTGGCTGGCGCCGACGCCTTCGTTCGGCGGGGCGGCCAGGGTCTTCATCGCGACGTTCAGGACGGTGTTGTCGAGGACGACGACGATGAGGCTGATGACCAGGACGCCGAGGATGGCCCACCGGCGGGGGTGGCCTTGGTCCTCGACCTCGGGGGTCGGTTCGGAACGGGTGTCGCTCACAGGGTTTCCGTTTCTGTGGATCAGGGATTCAGTGCATCTGGGCGATGTCTCGCCGCGGCGCCGACCGCGGCTCGCGCGCGGCGGGCTCGGCCCGGGGCGCGCCGGTGTTCGACCGGCGGGGTTGTCGGACCCCGCTCGTATCGTGGTGTTGCCTCGAGCCTACGCCTTTTCGAAACGATACGGTACCGTATCGTAATGTACCTCACAGGTGCAGGGCCCGCCGTCACTAGGACGAAGTAGAGCCCGGGAATGTGACCGCGGGCAGGTGGTTGAATGAACTCCGTGGCACCCAAGTTCCCGTACGAAGACCTGCAGGCGTTCCTGGCCGCCCTCGAAGCCGACGGCGACCTCAAGCGCGTCAAAGCCGAGGTCGACCCGCACCTCGAGATCTCCGAGATCACGCAGCGGGTGATCCGCGAGGACGGCCCGGCCCTGCTCTTCGAGAACCCGGCCGGCAGCCACATCCCCGTGGCGATCAACCTCTTCGGCACCGAGGCGCGCATGGCCAAGGCCCTCGGCGTCGACTCCCTCAACGAGATCGGCGACCGCATCGGCGCCCTCGCCAAGCCCGAGCTGCCGGTCGGCTGGTCGGGCATCCGCGACGGCCTCGGCAAGCTCATGCAGCTCAAGTCCGTACCGCCCAAGAAGATCCGCAAGGCCCCGTGCCAAGAGGTGGTCTTCACCGGCGACGACGTCGACCTCGACATGCTCCCCGGCCTCCAGGTCTGGCCCGGCGACGGCGGCGTCTTCCACAACTTCGGGCTCACCCACACCAAGCACCCCGAGACCGGCAAGCGCAACGTCGGCCTCTACCGGCTCCAGCAGCACACCGAGCGCTCGATCGGCCTCCACTGGCAGATCCACAAGAACTCGACCTCGCACTACGCCGAAGCCGAGAAGCGCGGCGAGCGGCTGCCCGTGGCGATCGCGATCGGCCCGGACCCGGTGATGGCGTACGCCGCGACCGCGCCGCTCCCGCCGGACATCGACGAATACCTGTTCGCGGGCTTCCTGCGCGGCGAGCGCGTCGAGATGGTCGACTGCCTCACCGTCCCGCTCCAGGTCCCGGCGAACTCGCAGATCGTGCTCGAGGGCTGGGCCGAGCCGGGCGAGCGCCTGCCCGAGGGGCCGTTCGGCGACCACACCGGGTTCTACACGCCCGTGGAGCCGTTCCCGGTCATGCACGTCGAGGCGATGACCATGCGGCAGAACCCGATCTACCACACGATCATCACCTCGGCCCCGCCCCAGGAGGACCACGGGCTGGGCAAGGCGACCGAGCGGATCTTCCTGCCGCTCGTCAAGATCATGATCCCCGAGATCGTCGACTACGACATGCCGGCGGCGGGGGTCTTCCACAACTGCGTGATCGTCTCGATCGACAAGAAGTTCCCTAAGCAGGCGCAGAAGGTCATGAGCGCGATCTGGGGCCTGCAGATGATGAGCCTGACGAAGCTCATCGTCGTGGTGGACGCCGACTGCGACGTGCACGACTACCGCGAGGTCGCCTGGCGCGCACTGGGCAATGTGGACTACTCGCGGGACCTGCTGCTCACCGAGGGCCCGGTCGACCACCTCGACCACGCCTCCTACCACCAGTTCTGGGGCGGCAAGGCCGGCATCGACGCGACCGCGAAGTGGCCCGAGGAGGGCTACACGCGCGGTTGGCCCGAGGCGATGCAGATGAGCTCGGCGGTCAAAGCGTCCGTCGACCGCCGCTGGAAAGAGTACGGACTTGACTGAGACCCTCGCCCCCAAACCCAACCACGTCAAGGACTTCCTGAAGCTCGTCGCCTTCGAGCACTCGGTGTTCGCCCTGCCCTTCGCGTACCTCTCCACCCTGACGGTCATGACGCTGGAGGACGCCTTCAGCTGGTGGGTCCTGGTCCTCGTCACCATCGCGATGGTGAGCGCCAGAACCCTGGCGATGGCGGCGAACCGCATCATCGACAGGAAGATCGACGCCAAGAACCCGCGCACCGCGAAGCGCGAACTCGTAACCGGCAAAGTCTCGCTGAAGACCGCCTACATCGGCTGCGCGGTCAGCCTCGTGGCCCTCCTCGCCTCCGCCGCGCTCCTCAACCCGTTGTGCCTGATACTGAGCCCGCTCGCCGTAGCACCGCTCATCATCTACCCGTATGCGAAACGCTTCACGAACTACCCGCACGCGATCCTGGGCCTGGCCCAGATGGTCGCCCCGGTGGGCGCGTGGCTCGCGGTGACCGGCACCTTCGAAGGCTCGGCCCCGTCGATCGTCCTCGGTGCGGCCGTTGGACTCTGGATCGGCGGCTTCGACCTCATCTACGCCTGCCAGGACATCGACATCGACCGCGAGATCGGCGTCCACTCCACCCCGGCCCGCTGGGGCGTCAAGGCCGCTCTCCACGCTTCCACCGTGACCCACGTCATCGCCTGGGGAGCCTTCGCCTGGTTCGGCGCCTTGACCGGCTTCGGCTGGATCTACTGGACCGGCCTCGCAGTGGTCGCGATCGCCCTCGCCTACGAGCACGCGGTCGTGAAGCCCAACGACCTCTCGAAGGTCAACCGTGCCTTCTTCACCGCCAACGGCTTCGTGGCAGTGGCCCTCTTCGCCTTCGCCCTGGTCGACCTCCTCCTCCGCTGAGCTATGCAGCTCATAGACATCCAGAAGCACGAATACGGTTTCTCTCTGGATCCGACGCGATACCTGGATTGGCTTGAACGGTTCGGTGATCAGCTCCCCCGCGGGGCCGCCGCGTTTGCGAGCGATCCGGGGCATTACGCGTTCGGCGACCGGTGCCTCAAGTCCCTGGTGCTGGATTCGGTGAGTCTTGGCCCTGGCGACGGCCGCTCCGGCGCTCAACTGGTCTTTCGAGCGTTCGCGGGCGGCGGCGAACCGATACTGGTCATCCGCTATCTCGGTATCACCGAGTTCTCGGTGAAGCTGGATCCTGAAGCTCAATCGAACCTGGAAGTACTCCTCGATGAGATCCTCCCGGCCGATTCGGGCTGTTCCCATGAGATTCGGTTGACTGTCGGCTCCATCCTGATTTCCTGCCGTGACCTGGACGCCGAGTGGCACGTTGACCCCTTGCGGAGTAGTCCAGGCGTAGATCGTGATCTTCATGGGTGAAGGGCGAATTGGCGGCGGTGCCACACCCTTGCACATGACTGACCATCCTGTCCAAGGACGACCTTGTCGGCGGGCGGGCGCGCTGTCCTCCTCGAAACTCAGCGAGATTGAAGACGCCCTCCCACTGAACTAGTCCATGAAACTATGGTTCATGCAAGTATACTTGCATGAACCATAGTTACATGAAATGAGGGACAGTAGTGGACAAACCTTCCTCCCTCTTCGCGCGCGACCGCGAATGGGGCGCCCTCGACCGGTTCGTGAACAGCCCCGAACCCGACCTGACCTTGGGCATCCTCAGCGGCCGCCGCCGCCAGGGCAAGACCTTCCTTCTCCAATCACTGACCCGGGCCACCGGCGGGTTCTATTTCGCGGCGGAGGAGGCGACCGAGGCCGAATCGCTCGCCCAGTTCGGCCAGGCGCTTTCCGACTACCTCCAGACCCCTGGTTCCTTCACTTTCACCTCGTGGAGGGAAGCCTTCGACCAGGTCTTTGACCACTGCCGCGGCCGCACGGTCGTCATCGACGAGTTCCCCTACCTCCTCAGCGCTTCCCCCTCCCTGGCCTCAGTGATCCAGCACCAGGTCGACTCGCGCCAGCAGCCGTGGAACGACGGCGGCCGCACCCGCCTCATCCTCTGCGGCTCGGCGATGTCGGTCATGGGCGGGCTTCTGAACGGCAACGCGCCCTTGCGAGGCCGCGCCTCGCTCGAGATGGTCGTCAAACCGTTCGACTACCGCACCGCCGCCCGATTCTGGAACGCCGACGACCCGCGCCTGGCGATGCTCCTGCACTCGATCACCGGCGGCACGCCCGCGTACCGGACCCGCTTCGTCGGACACCAGGCCCCGGAATCACTCGAGGGATTCGACCAATGGGTGATCGACAGGGTCCTCGACAGGGAATCGCCGCTCTATCGCGAAGGGCGGTACCTCATCGCCAGCGAAGGCGGCGTGCGGAACGCCTCGCTGTACCACGCGGTCCTCGGCGCGATCGCCGCCGGCCGCCACACCCGCGCCGGCATCGCTGAACACTGCGGACGCCAGGCATCCGACCTCACCCACGCGCTGTCGGTCCTGGAAGACTGCGACCTCATCCGGATCGAGCCCGATGCCTTCAAGGCGAACCGGCACCTTTTCCGCATCAGTGAGCCGCTGATCCTCTTCTACGAAGCGGTCATGCGCCCAGCCTGGTCGCGGCTCGAACTCGGCCAGGCCGAAGCGGTGTGGCGCGAGAGCGCACCGAAATTCGACAGCCGGGTCATGGGGCCGCACTTCGAACAACTCTGCCGTGCCTACGTCGCCACGACCGACCGCTTCGGCGCCTACCCCGCCGAAGTCGCCTCGGGAACCTTGACCGACAAGGCGACCAGGACCCCGATCGAGGTCGATGTCGTCGCAACGACAGCGGCCGACGCCAATCGGCCCAAGCGACTACTGTGCGTCGGCGAGGCCAAGTGGGGCACGCGCATGGACTTGCACCACCTCGCGCGCCTCGCCCGGGTCCGAGACCTGCTCGCGGCCAAGCACGATATGTCGGAGACCGCATTGGCATGCTTCAGCGCCAAGGGCTTCAGCGACGACCTCGTCGCGGCCGCGTCGAAAGACGCGCGAGTTCACCTGATCATGCTCGAAGACCTCTACCGCTAACCCCCCGCTCTGCGGAGCCAGTCGGCGAGCGCTTCGAGATCGCGGTGAGTAATGCCCCGGGAAGGGTCGACGGGGTGCAGCAGTGCGCGGTCATCGTGACGTGCGGCGACCCAATCGATGTCAGCGTCAGTGATCTCGTCGTCGACCCAGGCGAACGGACGCCCGCTTGCCCATGCGGCCAGCGGGCGAGTCTTCCAGTGCAGGCTGAACCACCGGTCTTCGAGCTCTTTCTCAGTTGACGGTTCTGGCCAGTGCACCACCCGCAATCGAGCGAGACCCAGCAATGGCGCCAGCACCGTGTTGGCCTCGTCTTCCCAGGTTGTGGCCCAGACCAATTCGCATGGTAGCGCTGCCAGTCGATCTCCCAGGTCGGAGCGCATCGCTGCGAGGTACGGGTCTGAAGCGCCCGCCGCCGATCGGTCTCCGCCCTGCCGGCTGAAAGGGACCACGGTCCCATCGACATCGAGGAAGAGGAGCGGCTTCTCAGCAATCCCGGTCATGTCCTGCTCATCGTAGGTGCCGCAACGTGATCGGTCTGCCTGGACAACCAGCCTAGATAGTCGCGTTGTACTCGAGCTCGTAGGCGCTGCTGTCGAGGACCATTTCGGTGACTTCGACGCAGCGGTCTTCGGTGTCGAAGGCCGTGCGGAGGATCGCGATGATCGGTGTGCCGCCCGGGAGTTCGAGGGCCGCGACTTCGGCTGGGAGCGGCATTCGCGAGCGGAGGCGCTCGGCGAAGCGGACCGGTTCGCGGCCGATTTCGGCGAGGCGCGCGTAGACGCCGCCGGGTCCGGTGTCGGTGTAGACGATCGCGGTGGATCGGACTACGTCGAGCAGGTAGTAGGAGTCGGCGAGCTGGACTAGACGATCGTCGACCGCGAACCGGCGCGAGCGGCGCAGGACCGGATCGCCTGGTGCCAAGCCGAAAGCGGAGGCGAAGGCTTCGTTCGCGGCGGTCTCATCGACGGTTACTTCGACGATGCGGGCGCGCTTGCCGGTGTCGGAGTCCTGGATCGCCTGGCCTCTGCGCCAGGCGCGCATGCGGGTTGGGAAGGATCGAACGATCGGATCGAAGGTTCGCATGTTGCCCCCCCAGCTAGACGGTTACGGAAAAGGCGCGCTTCCCCTTGCAGTGGGAAGCGCGCCGTGTCTTGCGGGCCGGGTGGTCTAGGCGATCTCGCCGGACTTGATCCCGGCGAGCAGGCCGCCGAGGTCGGCGGTACTCACGCGGAGGTGAGAGTAGGTGTCGGCGACGGGAGTCTTGGTGTCCCCCACCGCAACCTCGCTCCCCGAGACGGCCACAGCCACGCATTGACCGCTGCCGCCCCCGTTGCTGCGACTGCTCTTCCGGAACACATCACGAGCCCAGCGACCATCGGTGCCAGCACCATGACTCATCGTTCCACTTCCTTCAACTTCTCCGATAGATAGGCGGATGTCTGCTTTTCATCCATCGCATCCTGCCAAAGCCGCTCGTAGATACCAGTAAACGAGTCTATGTCAGGGGTCTCAGCGACCACCGCGCCCACGGGCGTCTCGACATGCACCAGGGTTGGCCAGGACTCATCCATCTCCAGGATGGTGAATCCCCCGTTGACCTCGTAGATCGTAGGACTGGGTGATGTCAGAGGCAGGAGCCGCAGCTGCACATTGGTATACGCAGAGACTCGCAGCAGGTGTTCGAGTTGAGCCGTATGCACTTCGTCCGGTACACCAGGGAGCCGGTGGAAAAGCACCGCTTCATGGATGACGAACCTTGCTGTCGGACCCGACTGCTTGCGGAGTAGCTCGGCGCGCAGCAGTCGCGCTTCGATGAACTTCGCAGCCTCGGCCTGTGAATCTCCTGGCAGGCCTAGCTTGATCAGCGCAGCGGCATAGTCCGGGTGCTGGAGGAGGCCTGGGTAGAACGAGACCTGGTAATCGGCGATCCGGCGCGAGTTGTGCTCGGCCCAAAGGAAATCGGCGAAATCCTGATCCGATACCAGCGTGTCCCACCAGCCACGTTGGGCGACGTTCTCGGCGATGTGGACGAGCTTTGCGCGCTCGCCCCGCTCGGCCACACCGTACAAGTTCATCAAGCTGAGCAGTGCATCGCTCTTGACAGGGAAGGTCCCGATCTCGAAGCGGTTCACCGTGGTTGTGCCGCATTCGAGGTAATCGGCGACATCCTTGATGCTCAGGTCCTTGTTCTTCCGCAGATCACGGAGCTTCTGCCCGAGCCATTTCGCCCGCCAAGTGGGGCCTTTCGGTTCCGTCATCGTCGTCCTTCCGCCCATGCAGCTCCGGGGGTCTTGGCCGCCTCAGCGCGACTGTAGCACCCAAAAACCTCGAAACACGCGCGAGTTGGTCTTGACACTGATAGTGGTACTACACCATTATTGTGGTTATCGCGTCGCAAGACGCGGGACGAGACCTAATTCGGGCGCTCGGGCGGGCAGACTTGCAGGGCAGGGTCCTGCTGGTGGGGCAGGACTGCTGCCGCCCTCTTGAGCCAGCCCGCCCGGCCCGGTGATGATCATCGACGCGGCTGGGTCGGGCGGGCATCTACAACTGCACCAACCAAACAGCACAAGGCCGCACACAGACAGCGGCCCGCCGGTCATAAAACTTTGGCGAGTTCTCCGGCGGGCCGCGCTACCTAGAGAAACCGAGGCTTCTCATGGGTCTTCTCAGCGTACCCGTCGATCGCGTGCCCGCCTGGGCCAAGATCGACCTGCAACTTCACCAGCCGTATCGAACCTTCCTCGGCCTCGGCCGTCTTCGCTGCGACTGGTGCGGCGAGCGGTGGGGCCGTCACGGCTGCCTCATCCGCGAGTCAGCCGCCAAGCTTTTCGTCTACACCGCCAGCGAGGCCCAAAAACAGGCCGCGCTCGACTCCGGCGACCTCACCTCCGACGATCTCAAGCTCCGGCGTCGCCGACCCGCCCGACACCGCCGCAAACCGCGCCCGTATCCGGTCGCGGCATTCGGGCAGGTGGCGTGACCATGCCCGACACCGCTTCGACCGATCGCTCGGTCGTGATTCGCCGTGGCGGGCATTGCTTCCGCTTCATCCCCGACCTCGCCGCTGGCGAAGTTCGCATCATGCTGCTGTTCAGCGCGGAGACTGCTCCCGTGGGAGTCATTCGGTCCCTCCGGGAAGCACCGACAGCGGAGTTGGCGGAAGGGTGTCCGGCCGAACTGCAAGACGATGCACTGCGGCTCGCCCGCGAGGTGTTCTTTCGGGCCGATTTCCAGCAGACCTGTTTTGACCAAGCTCTCGCCGGGATCAGGGCGCGGGTGAACCGGCCTGAGTCCGCTTTAGATCAGGCGCCTTTCTGGCTGTGAGCCAAGGCCGAGGGGGTCTGGGCTCCGACGATCGCCGGAGCCTCCTGGATCAGGTTGTCGTCGTTGGCGGCTTCGACCATGAAGAGGGCGAAGTCGGTGCGGCGGGTGATGTTGCTGTCGAGGATGGGGTCGCCGACGTGGCGGCTCCATACCGGGAGTCCCTGGCTCGGGCCCTCTTCGAGGTCGGAGCCGCGCACGACCGTCCAGCGGGTGCCGCTGTTGAAGATCAGGTCGGTGGCGCGGTACTGGTCGTCGAGGTCGATGAGGCGGGTGACCTTCATGAAGCGGGCGAAGGCGACCTGGGCTTTGAGCAGCCGGGAGTACTTGTCCTGGCCGTCGCGGGTGATGTGCCAGCCGCACGAGAAGATCAGGCGCGCATCGGGTTTCGCGAAGTCAATCACGGCTTTGGCGGTGCCCGAGGAGTAGTCCTGGACGCCCCACGGCACGAGCACGGACAGGACCGCGTCGCAGCCCTCCACGGCCTTCTTGATGACCTCGCGGTCGTTCGTCTGGCCGCCGTGGATGGTGATGCGGTCGGCGTAGTCGGCGAGCTTCGGGATGCTCTTCTCGCGGCAGACGCCGACGACCTCGTAGCCGCGGTCCAGCGCGTGCTGCACCATATAGCGCCCCAGCTTGCCGGAGGCGCCGACGATGCAGAGCTTCTTCCCCGTGTGCTGCTCGATGGGTTCCATGACTTGCTCCTAAGGGTGAAGGGTGGTTCTTCCTTTACACTGTACAGGAGAACTGTACGGTGTACAGTACGGCGGGAAGTTTTCTTGGAATGGAGCGCTGGATGGCGGAGGACGCTGCACCTGCCCGTGGTCGCGGCTCGTTGAGCAGGGAGAAGGTCCTGCGCGAGGCCGTCGCGATGGCCGATGCGGCGGGCGGCGAGGTGCCGAGCACCCGCAAGCTCGCCGAGCGGCTCGGGGTGCGGGCCATGGCGCTCTACCACCACTTCAAGAACAAGGACGAACTCCTCGACGGCATGGTCGACCTCGTGTTCGCCGAGATCGAGCTGCCTGAGGACGGCGTCGCCTGGGACGAGGCGATGCGGCGTCGCGCCTCCTCGATGCGCGACGCGCTCAACCGGCATCCGTGGGCCGTCGCACTCATGGACTCGCGGGCCAACCCCGGCCCGGCGACGCTGCGGCACCACAATGCGGTGATCGGCTGCCTGCTCGCGGGCGGGTTCACGATCGCCGGCGCGGCGCACGCGTTCTCACTGCTCGACAGTTACGTCTACGGGTTCGCGATCCAGGAGCAGGCGCTGCCGTTCGAGGACGGCGCCGACATGGAGGAGGTCGCTGCGGGCCTCGTGACCGAAGAGGCCGCCGCAGCGTTCCCGCACCTCGCGGCGATGGCGCTCGAGCTCACCCTCAAGCCGGGGTACCGGTACGGCGACGAGTTCGCGGTCGGTCTGGGGCTCATCGTGGACGGGCTCGCCGCACGCCGCGAATCCTGGTAGGGCGAGACGGGAGGGCATATCGGCGGGCAGGGCCGCCGCGGCGGCGTCCATTCGTTCCCTGCCGCGCCTGCTGGTTTTTCGACCGCATCGACACGGCCCCGGGTCTGGACTTTCGCAGGCCGCGTGGTCCAAGATGGGGCCATGTGGCCCCGATCGACCGATCCCTTCCCCTCGGGGAGGATCCAGTGCACCCGCTTATCGGGTTCCTGATCGCCGTGGGGCTGTTCGCGATCGGCCTCTACGGAGTCCTCACGCGCCGCAACGCCGTCCTCCAGCTCGCCGCCGCCGAACTCATGCTCGGCGGCGTGCACCTCGTGCTCGTGACCGCCGACCTCGTCCACAATGCCTACACCGGGCAGAGCTTCGCACTGTTCATCGTGGTCATCGCCGCCGCCGAGGTCGGGGTCGGGCTCGCGCTCATCCTCAACCTGTGGCGCGAGCGCGCCACGATCGACACCGACGACCTCCCCGAAGAACCACCGCACGACACCGGGAGCGGCCGATGACCCCCGGACTGCTCCTCATCGGCGTCCCCGCCGCGGCGGGCCTCGCCGGGCTGCTCGTCCGCCCCCGCGGCCTCGCGCGCGTCCTCGCGGTCGCCGGCCCCGCGGTCGCGCTGCTCCTGGCGGCCTGGTGCGCCGTCGTCAACCCCCGGTTCGCCTTGACGCTCGCGGACTTCGACTCGATCCAGGTCGACCTCGCGCTCGACCTGTCAGGGACGGCGAGCGCGGTGGCGCTCGCAAGCGCGTTCGTGACGCTCCTCGTCCAGGTCTACTCGGCCGCTTATCTGCGCGACGACCCCCGGTATGCGCCGTTCGCGGCGCAGGTCAACCTGTTCTGCGCCGCCATGCTCCTCGTGGTCGCCGCCGACGACCTCGTGTTCCTCCTCATCGGATGGGAGGTCATGGGCGCCTGCTCGTACCTGCTCATCGCCCACTACGCGAAACTGCCCGAAGCGCCGGGCGCGGCGGCGAAGGCGTTCCTGGTGACGCGGTTCGGCGACGTCGCGTTCGTCCTCGGCGTGATGGTCCTCGGCGCGGCCGCCGGGTCGTTCCGGATCGAAGCGGTCGCGGCCGTGCCCGAAGGGGCCGCGACGGCGGGGATGCTGCTGATCCTGTTCGGCTGCATCGGGAAGTCGGCGCAGTTCCCGCTGCAGATCTGGCTGCCCCCGGCGATGGCCGGCCCGACGCCGGTGAGCGCGCTCATCCACGCGGCGACGATGGTCGCGGCGGGCGCGTACGTGCTGACGCGGCTGGCGCCGGTCTGGCCCGAGCCGCTGCTCCTCGTGGTCGCCCTGGTGGCGGCGGTGACCATGGTCGGGGCGGGGCTGTGCGCACTGGCGGCGAGGGACCTCAAGGGCGTGCTGGCGTGGTCGACGGTGAGCCAGGTCGGGTTCATGTTCGCGGCCGTGGCGGTGAGCGCCGGCGACGCGGCGCTGTTCCATCTCGTCTCGCACGCGGCGTTCAAAGGGCTGCTGTTCCTCACTGCGGGCGTGATCATCGCGGTGGCGGGCACGAACGGCTCGCTGCTGACGACCCGGCTGCGGCCGGGCGACGCGCCGCTGGCGTTCGCGGCCATGACGATCGGGCTCGGAGCGATGGCGGGACTGCCGCCGCTGGGCGGCTTCTACAGCAAGGAGGCGGTCCTCGGCGCGGCGTACGAGGCCGGGAGCCCGGCCGGAGTGGTCGTGTTCTGGGCCGGGGTCGGGGCGAGCATCCTGACGGCGGCGTACTCGGCCCGGTTGTGGCTGCTGCTGTTCTGGCGCGGCGCGCCCGAGCGGGAGGCGCGGGCGGCCGTGCCGGGCGCCGAGTCGTTCAGCTTGTGGGCGTTGATGATCGCGACCGTGGCGGTCGGGGCGGTGTACTACGCGGGGCCGTTCGAGGTGCCGGAGCTGCACCTGGACCTGATGGCGCTGCTGCTGCTCGTGACGGCCGGCGGGTTCGCGGTCATCGCGGACGCGTGGCGGCGACGGCGGCGGGCGACCGGGATCGACCGCGACCCGGCGGGCGTGCTGGGCCGGACGCGGCCCGCGTTCGCGGAAGGCTTGTATGCGGAGCGGTTGGCGGGCAGGGCGACACGGGCGCTGGCGCGGGGCGCGAGCGCGGCGGCGCGGGTGCTCGATGAGCGGCTGGTGGACCGGACGGTCGTCGAGGGGTCGGCGCGGGCGACGCTCGCGGCCGCCGAGGACACCGCGGCCGGGCACCGGGGCGGGCTGGTGCGGTACCTGCGGTTGAGCGCGGCGGGGACGCTGCTGGTCGCGGTGGTGGCGATCGGGGTGAGCCTGTGGAACTGATGCTGGTGCTGGCGGTGGCGGCGCCGCTCTTCGGGGCGGTGCTGGTGTGGGCGTGGCGCGAGCGGGCGGCTGCGCATTGGGTGGGAGTAGGTGCGGCGGCTGCGGCGCTCGTGGCGGTGGCGGTGCTGCCGATCGGGCGCGGCAACGGCAACTGGATGACCTACGGGGCGAGCCTCGAGGGCGGCTGGTGGCACCAGGTCGATTTCGCCTGGGCGCCTTCGCTCCACCTGGACTTCGCGATCGCGGTCGACGGCATCTCGTGGCCGCTCGCCCTGCTGACGGCGCTGCTCGGCCTGTTGTGCTGCCTCCACAATGCCTTGGGTGCGGAACGGCACACTTCAGGTTCCCTTCAGGTCGGCGCGGCTAGCGTTGGAACCGGGGGCCCTTCCCTAGCCGCGGGCGATGCTTCCAGGGTGCCCGGCGAACCGTTCGCTTCCGGTGCACCCGGCGAACCGCTCGCACCCGGCGCGCCCGGTGCGCTCGGTGTGCCAGGCGCGCCCGGGGGATCGGCGCCCGGCGCGGCAAGCGCTGAAGCCTCAGGCGGATCGGCAGGCGGTGCGGGAAGTGCCGAAGCCTCAGCCGGATCGGCACTCGGTGCGGGAGCCGAACCTCACGCTTCAGCTGCGCTTCAGGTTCCCGCCGATAGCGTTGCAACCGGGGGCCCTTCCCTGGCGCCGAGTGGGACGGTCGGCGTGCCCGGGAAACCGTCGCCGATGTTGACCGTGCTGCTGCTGGCGGTCCAGTTCGCCTCGACGCTCGTGTTCTTCGCGGACAACCTGATCCTGTTCTTCATCGCGTTCGAGGCCGTGCTCCTCCCGATGTGGGCGATGATCCGCCGGTACGGCGATCCGGCCGCGCGGCGGCATGCGGCCGCGAAATTCGCGCTGTTCACCGTCGCCGGGTCGCTGCTCATGGCCACCGGCCTGTTCGTCGCCGTCGCCGACACCGGGACCGCCGATCTCGGGGCGATCATCGTCGCCGGAGGCGTCAGCCCGGGCCTCTCGGTCCTCGTGTTCGCCTTGCTGGCCATCGGGTTCGCGGTCAAAGCCCCGCTCTGGCCGCTCCACTCGTGGCTCCCCGACGCGCACACCGCCGCGCCCACGGTCGGCTCCGTGCTCCTCGCGGGCGTGCTCCTCAAACTCGGCACCTACGGCCTCATCCGCGTCGCCGGCGGCATCGCCCCCCAAGGCGCGGCCGACGCCTCACCCGTGCTCGCGGTGCTCGCCGCGCTCGGCATCCTCGTCGCCGGCCTCGTGTGCCTGAGCCTCCCCGAGCTCAAGCGGCTCATCGCGTACTCCTCGGTGGGCCACATGGGTTTCGTGGTCCTCGCGTTCGCGACCGGCACCGAAGCCGGCGTCAACGCCGCGCTCTTCGGGAACCTCGCGCACGGCCTCATCACGCCCCTCCTGTTCTTCCTCGTCGGCGCCCTCAAAGCCCGCACGCGCACCGGCCTCCTCGGCTCCCTCGGCGGCCTCCGGCTCGCCGCGCCGATACTCGCCGGGGTGCTGGGCTTCGCGGCGCTGGCATCGCTCGGGCTGCCGGGCCTCGCGGGATTCTGGGGCGAGGCCTTCACCGTCTACGCGGCGGCCGAGCGCGGCGGCGCGTGGTTCGCGCTCGCCGCCGCGGCGGCGTTCGGGGCGTTCCTGGCCGCGGCGTACCTGCTGCGGATGCTGCGGCGCGTCAGCCACGGCCCGGTCGCGCCCGCGACCACGGGCATCGGCGATGTATCCACTGTGGAACTCGTGGTGTGGGCGCCGCTCGTGGCGGGGACGCTGCTGCTCGGCCTCATGCCGGGGCCCCTGCTGGACCTGTTCGCGGAGGGGCTGCTGTAGATGCGGGTGCAGGCGATCGACCACGTGGCGCTGCTGCCGCTCTACCTCGCGGCCGGAGCGGCCGTGCTCGCGCTGTTCGCGGGCCGGGCCTCAAAGGGCTGCATGATGATCGGGCTCGCGGCGGCCGCGGTCGCGGCGCTGTGGGCGGGCGGTGGCGAGGACCGGTCGACGTTCGCGGTCGGCGCCTGGCACTCGTTCGTCGCCGACGACGCCGCGATGGGCGCGGCGGCCCTGTTCGCCGGGTTGAGCGTCCTGGTCGCGGCGGTGAGCGGGCGGCAGTCGGGCGAGTACTGGTTCCTGCTGGCGGTCTCGGCGGCGGGCGGGATCACGCTCGCGGGGGCGCGGGACCTCATCACGCTGATCGTCGCGCTCGAGACGCTGACCGTGCCCCTGTACGTGCTCGTCACCAAACCCGGCCGGGACGGCGCCGAGGCGGGCGTGACGTTCCTGATCGCCTCGATCGCGTCCTCGGCGACGGCGCTCATGGGCGCGGCGTTCCTTTACGCCGCAGCGGGAACCGTGCACCTCGAAGGGCTCGCGGCGGGCCTGGCGGAAGCGGACCCGGCGCTCGTGGCGGCCGGGGCGGCGCTGCTGCTCGGCGGGCTCGCGTTCAAGCTCGCGGCCGCGCCGCTGCACGCCTGGGCGCCCCTGGTGCTCGAGCGGGCGCCGCTGCCGATCGCGACGTACCTCGCGAGCGCCTCGAAGCTCGGCGGCGCGATCGCGATCATCTGGGTGGTCTTCTTCGGACTCGAGGCCGGCGCGGGGAGCGCCACCGGGATCGTGGTCGCGGCACTGAGCGTCGCCTCGATCGCCATCGGGAACCTGGGCGCGCTCGTGCAACGCCGGACGGTGCCGCTGCTCGCCTGGTCCGGCATCGCCCACGCCGGCTACGCGCTCGCCCCGCTCGCGGTCGTCACGACGGCGGCCGGCCGCGAGGACGCCGCGGCCGCCGCCTCGGCGGCCCTCGCCTACGCGGTGTTCTTCGTGCTGCTGGAGGCCGGCGCGTTCGCTTCCTTGACGGCGGTCAGACCGGCCTGGACTTCGGACCGGGCCGCCGGGGTGGAAGCACTGGCTGTCGGCGGGCACGGCACGGAAGAAAGCCGAGATGAGCTCGCTATCGGCGAGCGTCGCACCCCTCTGGAAGCATTGAAAACGGGGGGTCCCAGTCTCGGCGAAGCTCGCGAGTCGTCAATCAATGGAGTGTCCGATTTGAAGGCTGGCGCCGGGAATGTCCCCGACCAGGAGTCGGGTGAAGGCGGGACTATCGCTGAACTCTCCGGGCTTTGGCGCTCCGCTCCCCTGCCCGCTTCGCTCTTCCTCTTCTCGGTGATCGGGCTCGCCGGGCTGCCGCCCGCACTCGCAGGGACGTTCGCGAAGGTCGCGATCCTGGAGGTGCTGGCCTCGTCCGCGCTCTGGCTGGCCGTGATCGTCGCCGCAGGGGCGGTCCTCGGGCTCGCCTACTACCTGCCGCTCGCGCGCACCGTCCTGCTCGGCCGCGGGCCGTCGACCGCCAAGGGCCGCTTCGCGATCGCGCTCGCCGCGGTCGGGCTCGCGCTCCTCGCCGTCACGCTCGCGCCGCAGGTCGTGTTGGACTTCACCGCCGTTTCTCGGTAAATTCCCAGCTCACAAGGAAATACTGGCCGTAACCAGGATGTTGCATTTCCCACAAGGAGGGAAACCAACCACCATGAAGCACCACAACGGCCTCAAAACGGCGGTGCTGCTCGGCGCGATGTCGGCGCTCGTGATCGCCGTCGGCTACCTGCTCGGCGGCTCGACCGGCATCCTCATCGCCGGTGTCATCGCCGTCGGCATGAACGCCTACGCCTACTTCAACTCCGACAAGATCGCGCTGCGCGCCATGCGCGCCCGGCCCGTCGCCGAAGCGCAGGCCCCGCAGCTGTACGCGATGGTGCGCGAGCTCGCGCACCGCGCCGGCCAGCCGATGCCGCGCCTGTACCTCTCCCCCACCATGCAGCCGAACGCGTTCGCCACGGGCCGCAACCCCGAGAACGCCGCGGTCGCCGTCACCGAGGGCATCCTGCAGCTGCTCACCCCCGCCGAGCTGCGGGCCGTGATCGGGCACGAGCTGTCGCACGTCTACAACCGCGACATCCTCATCTCCTCGGTCGCCGGGGCGCTCGCCGGCATCATCACGATGCTCGCGAACCTCGCGATGTTCCTGCCGTTCTTCGCCTCCGACGACGAGGACCGGCCGAACCCGCTCGTGCTGCTGCTGACGATGATCCTCGGCCCGCTCGCGGCCGGGCTCATCCAGATGGCCGTCTCGCGCTCGCGCGAGTACGAGGCCGACGCCGACGGCGCCCGCCTCACCGGCGACCCGCTCGCGCTCGCGAGCGCGCTCGAGAAGATCTCGGCCGGAATCGACCGGATGCCGGCGCGCGCCGACAGCCGCATCGCGGAGCAGTCGCACCTGATGATCGAGTCGCCGCTGCGCGGCGGCGGTCTCGCCAGCCTGTTCTCGACCCACCCGCCGACGGCGGACCGGGTCAGGCGGCTGCGGGAGATGGCCCGCGGCATCGTCCGCTAAAAGGCGCAGCACCGAAGCAGGGCATGGCGAAAGCCGCGTCGACGGATGTCGACGCGGCTTTGTCACGGGTGCGGGCGGCACCGCTCAGTACGAGGAGCCGCCACCGTGAAGGTCCTTGAAACCGGTCCGCACGTCCAGGAGGTACACCAGCGCCGCGGCGATCGCCACCAGGGTGAAGATGAGCCCCGATCCGGGGCTCGTCAAGCCGAACAGCAGGGACAGGCCCAGGCTGACCGCCAGGATGCCGAGCCAGGCGCCCTTCGAGAGGGTGCCGACGGCGTTGAACGCGTCGGGCTTCTGCACCGCGCAATGGGTGAGAGCGATCACCGACAGCAAGGCAGATCCAAGTGAGATCGCCAAGTAGACGTAGGCGCGTACATCGAAGGCGAACGCTGCTGCGAACTCTGGCATGCGAACAGCCTACCCGCAGGTACTCGGGAGCCGGTCGACTCGGTTACTTGCCGAGCTTGCGACGCTGCACGCGGGTCTTGCGGAGCAGCTTGCGGTGCTTCTTCTTCGCCATGCGCTTGCGCCGCTTCTTGATGACCGAGCCCATAGAGCTTCCTCACAGATGTTCACTAGACAATTTTTCGAGCCCGACCAGCCTAACGCGCCCATCCGGCGGCCCCCGCGCCGGGCGAGCGGAACCGCAGGCCCCGTCACAGCTGGCGCGTGGCGGGACCTGCCGGGCCGAGGGGGATCAGTCGTCGGTCTGGAGCGCTTCGGAGAGGTAGGACTTGACGGCCGACTCGGGCACGCGGAAGGAGCGCCCGACCCGCACCGCCGCGATCTCGCCGTTGTGGACGAGCCGGTACACCGTCATCTTCGAGACGCGCATCAGCTCGGCCACCTCCGTCACCGTCAAGAACTTGACCTCGTCGAGGAGGTCCCCGGGTTCGCTCATGTGTCTCACCGTTCTGTCGAGGGCTGTTGCGAGCACTGCTGCAAGGACGTGGGGTTGTGTGATGTGTTTGAGGTGCGGCGGACGCGAATGCCCATATGAACCGAAACAAGTCGGTCGTCACAGACTGTGACGTTGATGTCTTTCGATTGGGATGAGGCTCATGTTACGGCAGTCCGGGCCACCCGGCAACACCCGATCTCACACGGTCTGGGCAATGAAGGCCGTAATCTCCTCCATCAGCTCCGCATAGCTCTTCCCGTAGATCTCGGGCGCCATGTCCACCGCCGGCTCGCCCTCACGCGCCGTCGCCCCGAAGAACTCGGTGAACTTCTCGACCCCGTACTCGTCGATCATGTAGTGCACACCGAGGAACCCGCACCCGTACTTGCCGGAGCCGGCGAGCGTGTCGTCATCCCCGTCGGGCGGGAGGATGTCGGTCTCGCAGCCGCCCTGCTCGACGTAGTCGCGCACGTCGAGCGCGCGGTCGTACTCGTCGAGCGAGCGGTCGCCGTGGTCGATGTACTCGGCGACACCCTCGACCATCCACCACGTGTCGTCCGCGTACCGCTCCGACGGCGCGGCCCACAGCGTCACCGCGTGCCCGAGCTCGTGCCGGATCACCGAGGTGAGGCCGTAGCCCCAGCCGGTGCGGTCGACGCCCATCACCGTGGCGTAGGTGGAGGGCTGGCGCTCGCCGTTCACCGTGCCGTTGAGGGGCAGCGCGAACCCGAGCACGTCCTCGGAGTCCCAGAACCCCCCGAACCACGACTCGAACTCGGCGTCGCTCGCGATGTAGACGACGTACCGGTCGGGCTTCTCCCAGTACGCCCACTTGTCGGCGTTCACCGCGGCGGCCTCGGAGACCTCCAGGGCCTCGTCGAGGCGGTCGGCCATCTCCAGCGGCACGGCGGTCACCGTGCGTTCACCAACGGCCGCAACGAGATCGGTGACCTCCCACGGGTGCGGGCCCTCGCCGTACTCGGAGTTGGCGACCTCGACCATGACCAGCCCGTCGTCGCCGGCGCGCCAGCGCGAGTCGAAGACGATGTCCGCGGCCTTGCAGGTCTCGGCCGGTTCGACGAAGCAGTAGGAGAGCGCGACGGAGATGTCGTAGAGCGGGACGGCGCCGGACGCGTCCTCGATCGGGCCCGAGGCGATCTGGTAGTCGAAGCGGGAGACCTGCATCGAGGTGAGCGAGTCGAAGCGGCGGGTCATCTGGTCGTGGATCGTCGGGTCGTACGCGGCGAGCCAGCCGTCGAGGCTGTTGTTGAGCAGCGACTCGCTCTGGGCGTCGAGGACGAGCTGCGCCTGCTCCTTGAGGTAGGCCAGGATCTCCGCTTCGGAGGCGTTCGGGCCGGGGCTGGGGACGGTGCCCTCGCCGGGCTGGACCGCGAGCCCCTCGATGGTGCCGGTCTCGGCGGCGGGCATGCCCGGGCGCCAGCCGTTGACGAGGGCCCCGCCGAAGACGGAGCCCGTGACAAGGAGGAGGACGACGAGGATCGTGCCGAGCGGCGATCGTCGCCGGTCGGGCCGCGGCGGGGGGAAGTGGACGTGGCCGCCGGGCCAGGGCGGCATGGCGCTGACCGGGATCGGGCCGGGCGGGACCTGGCCGGGCGGGACGGCGCCGCCCTGGTGCGGGACGGCCGCGTACGGCGCGGTCGGGTACCCGGGCGGCATCGGGCCGGGCATCTGCCCCGGCATGGGGGCCCGGGGCGGGACGGCGCCGGGCGGGAGCATGTCGACCGGGAGCGCCGAGGGCGGGGCGGTCGGCTCCGGGAGGGGAGGCATCGGGGCGGCCTGCGGGATCGCCGCGTTCCCCGTGTCCGCTTGCGGCAGCACCGGTTCCGGTGAGGTGCCGAGCGGCGTCTCGGACCCGGAGCGCTGACCGGGCACGAGCGGGGCCGAGGCGGCCTGCCCGGGGCGGGGTTCGCCGGGGCGGTCATTCTCGGGGGTGTCCGGGGTGAAGTCCTCGGGGGCTTGAGTCACGTTCGCAACTGTAGTCGCCGATCGCTACCCGTGCGAGACCCGAACTGCGGGTGTGGCCTGGGCGTCCAGGGCTTGGCCCGTGGGTCGGGGCGAGGCGGTATCCGAGTCCGTTCGTTCTCTCGCAAGGCGGAAGGTCCTCCGAATACCGGTGTTGTACTCGGAGGACCGACAACGCAGCGAGCGAGCGAACGGGCCGGATACCGGCCGGCCTGACCCACGGGCCAAGCCCTGACTGTGACCAGGACGGGGCCGGGGCCGCTCTGGTACGGCACGGTTCCTCAGAGGACTCCAAGGGACGCGGCGGGCGCGTCTCCGGCGGAGGGGCGCCCGCGGCGGCTTCGAGCGCGCCCTAGGACTTCGTCCACAGTGAGCGGGCGAAGACGGCGAGGTTCGCGGGGCGTTCGGCCATGCGGCGCATGAGGTAGCCGTACCACTGGTCGCCGTAGGGCACGTAGACGCGCATGCGGTAGCCCTCGGCGGCGAGGCGCAGCTGCTCGGTGGGGCGGATGCCGTAGAGCATCTGGAACTCGAAGGACTCCTTGCCGCGGTCGTACCAGCGGGCCCGGTCGATGCCGATCTCGATGAGGCGCGGGTCGTGGGTGGCGAGCATGGGGTAGCCCTCGCCGGCCATGAGCGCGTTGATGCAGCGCACATAGGACCGGTCGACGTCGAGGCTGCGCTGGTAGGCGACGGACTCGGGCTCCTTGTAGGCGCCCTTGCAGAGGCGGATGCGCGAGTCGGCGACGGCCTGGGACTTGCAGTCGTCCTCGGTGCGGCGCAGGTAGGCCTGGAGGACGGCGCCGGTGGAGGCGTGCGTCTCGCGCAGGCGCTGCACGATCTCCAGGGTGGAGTCGGTGACGGTGTGGTCTTCCATGTCGACGGTGACCGTGGTGCCGGCGTCGGCGGCGGCGACGCAGATCTCGCCGGCGCGCTCGTAGGCGAGTTCGGGGTCGATGCGCTGGCCGAGGGCGGAGAGTTTGACGCTGACCTCGGCGGAGGCGGAGAGGCCTTCGGCCTTGAGGGCGGCGAGGAGGCCGAGGTATTCGTCGCGGGTGGCGTCGGCCTGTTCGACGACGACGGTGTCCTCGCCGAGGTAGTCGAGGGTGGCGAGCAGTCCGTCGGCCGCGAGGGTCCTGGCGGTGGCGACGGCGTGGGCCGTGGTCTCGCCCGCGACGTAGCGGCGGACGAGCGATCGCGTCACCGGCGCGGTGCCGACGAGCCGCTCGATCTTCGATGACCGGGCGGCGGCGAGAATGACAGAACGCAGCATGCCTGCAGCGTAGCCGCCCGCGGCGCGCGGCCAGGTCACGGTGGCGTAACACGTGCGCCGCAACATTGGAAACCGCGCCTCAGGACGAGAATGATCGTCTCATTCCAAGGTTCTGAGGCGCGGATACCTGTGTTCGTGTCGAGTATTGGGTGGGTTTCAGGTGGTTCGGGGGTTTCGCGGGTCTTAGAGCTGGCGGTAGGGCCGGGGGGCGGCGGGGCGGTCGGGGCCTTCGGGGACCGGGGCGATCACCGGGCGGTCCTGGTAGGGGCCGAGGTGGAGGGAGCGGGTGACGTCGAGCCGGGGGTGGCGTTTGGCGAGGGCCCAGCCGAGGGGGACGGCGGCGTCGTCGGCGAGGACGAGGCGGGCGGCCGTGTCGAGTTCGAGCGGGCCGAGCCGGCGGAGGGCGGCGCGGCGGACCGCGTGGGACCGCAGCGGCCGGTAGACCGGCCAGAACACGCGGCGGCGGAGCTTCCCGGCGATCGTGCGCTGCGCCCGGCGCGCTTTGCCTGCGGCGCGGCCGAGCGGGCCGGGCAGGCGCTCGAGGCGGCGCAGGGCGCCGCCGGGGAGGCGTTCGACGAGCGCGGTGTACGTCCACACGAAGGGCCGGCGGGTTTCGGCCCGCCCCAGGGAGTAGACGTCGACGCCGGCGGGGAGCGGGGGCGGGTTGTGCCAGCCGAGGCCGTCGGCGACGAGGGCGCTCACCCGCACGCCGCGGGAGGCCACGGCGTCGATGAAGGGCACGGCGCGGCGCACGGAGTTCTTGTGGAAGAGGACGAGGACCACCCGGTCCGGGCCGGCTGCGAGGGGATCGGTCATCGGGGCTTCCTCTCGGCCACGGTGTCGCGGGCCCACTGCTCGAACCCTTCGAGGGCTTTGCCGCGGGTGAACGCGGCGGCGTGGGCGCGGGCCTGGGCGGTGACGGCGGGGTCGGCTTTGCGGGCGGCGTCGCCGGCGTCGGCGAGGGCCGCGGCGATGTCGGCGGGGTCGAGGCTGGCGGGGACGAACCACAGCGGGTAGCCGCGCAGCACTTCCTCCGCGGCGCAGCCGGGTTCGTGGATGGAGACGATGGGTTTGCCGGAGGCCATGTACTCGAAGACCTTCCCGGTGGTCACGTACTTCGAGCCGCCGGTGACGAACAGCAGCACGTCGGTGGCGTCGTAGGCCTCGGCGATGCGGGGCTTGGGGACCGCGCCGCGGTAGTTGACGCCGTCGACGGGGTCGGCGAGGCCGAGTTCGGTGCGGAGCACGGTCTCGCCGCCGGCGAAGAATCCGTAGTGGCCGTAGAGGTCGAGGAAGGCGTCGGCGTGGCGGCCGGACTCGCGCATGAGCCGGAAGGCCTCGAGCATCTCGCGGATCGGCTGCACGAGGGTGATGGTGCCGATGAAGGAGAACGCGAGCGGCCGGTGCTCGTCGGCGGGCGCGGGGTCGGCGGTCTCGGCGAAGACCTCGGGGTCCCAGCCGTTGAGGACGACCTGCATGCGGTCGGCGGCCTCGGGGTACCGCTCGGCGTACCAGTCGAGCATGTTCCGGTTGACGTGCAGGGAGGCCGCGGCCGTGCGCAGGATGCGCCGCTCCCACTTCCACGCCGGGTGGTCGGGCGGGAAGGCGGGCTCGTTCTTGAACTGGCTGAGGGTCCACGAGTCGCGGTAGTCGACGACGAAGGGGCGGCCGGTGAGCTTCCCGAACGCCCACGCCGCGCCGAAGGCCGCGAACGGGTTGCCGGTGGCGACGACCATGTCGAAGGGGCGCTTGCGGTGGCGGCGCAGGGCCTCGCGCAGTGAGGAGAGGCCCCAGGACAGGTAGTTGTCGGGGAAGACCTTCAGGTGCAGGAAGTCGTTGAGGCGGCGGGCGAGGACCGGGAAGTTCCCGCGGAAGCGCCCGTAGCGGCGCACGTCCGTCTCCCACTTGAAGTGGCTGACCGGCGGGGCCGCGATCTCGACGCGGGGGTCGACGGACGCGGCGAACTCGGGGTCGATGGAGCCGGTGACCCGCTCGTAGTAGTCGTCGGGGGCTTTGAAGACGGTGACGTCCCAGCCCTTGGCGGCGAAGTGGTCGGCGGTGGCGCGGGCGCGGAAGACGCCGCTGGCGCGCGAGGGCGGGAAGAAGAACGCCAGGTACAGCAGGCGGGGGCGGTCAGATCGCATGGGGGGCTCGCGGTTCGTAGGAGAACGTGGTGGTCAGCGCGGGCTTGGCGTCGAGCACGGCGGGGAGCCAGTCGACGGCGAGCTCGACCGCCTGGGGTTCGCACAGGACGATCCAGTCCGCGTCGTACTCGGCGACGGCGGCGCTGATGCGCTCGATGCGGCGGGCGACGCGCAGCGCCTCGGTGGCGCGGCGGCGGTCCTTGTCGCGCGGGTCGATGACGGTGCGCTTCCAGCGGCGCGCGACCTTCTCGGCCGGGCGGCGCAGCGGGCCGCGGCCGATGCGGCGCAGGCCGCCGAGCGGCAGGCGGCGCAGCAGGAGCCGCTGCAGGCGCGGCTCGGGGGTGTGCAGTTCGCCCGCGCTGATCCAGCGGACCTCCACGCGCGGGTCGAGCGCGAGCCCCGGGTGCTCCTCGGCGACGACGCGCACGGTGTGCCCCTCGTCGAGCGCGAGTCGGGTCTCGAGGGCGAGGGCCTTGCGCCACACGCTCCTCGGGGCGATGAACAGGAGCTTCACCGGTGGCCTCCGTCGGTCCGGTCCCAGATCTCGAAGTGGCGCTCGGCCACCGTCGCATAGGAGTACTTGCCGCGCAGGTGGTCCCGCGCGGCCTTGAGGTCGGTCTTCTCGGGGTGGCGCTCGCACAGGTCGCGGTAGGCGGCGACGAGCACGTCCGGGTCGTCGTCCACGTCGTACATGCCGCCGGCCTCGGTCTCGATGCCCTGCAGCACCTGGTCGGAGCCGCCGCAGCGGGACACGAGGACGGGCAGGCCCGCGGCGACCGCCTCGACCACGACCACACCGAACGTCTCGTACCGGCTGGTGTGGACGAACAGGTCGTGCGAGGCCATGAGCGACGGGACCGCCTCGGGGGCGACCGCGCCGAGGAACCGCACCGCGTCGGCGACGCCGAGTTCCTTCGCGAGGGCCTCCATCTCGGCGCGCTGCTTGCCGTCCCCGGCGAGGGTGAGGGTGAGCTGCGGCCGCTGTTCGCGGCAGCGGCGGAACGCCTCGAGCAGGTAGTCGATGCGCTTGCGCTCGGTCATGCCGGCCACCGACAGCCAGCGGTCGAGCGAGACGGGGGGCGCGGCGCGCGGCCCGTCGAACGCGATCGGGTTGGCGATGTACTCGAGCTTGTGCGCCAGGTGCGGGAACGCGGCGGCGATCTGGTCGTGCAGGGGCTCGCCGACGACGAAGAACCCGTCCGCGCGGTCCAGGACCTCCTCGTACCGGGCCCGCGCCTCGGGCTGCTCGAGGACGCGGTCGAGGAAGGACGAGTGCTCGGTCATGTAGACCTTCGCGTCCGGGAGGGCGTTCTCGAGCGCCGCCCAGCCGCCGGTGATCGGCACGTGCGCGTGGACGATCGGCGCGTCGAGCGGTTCGCCGCGCAGGGCGGCGGTGAGCCACCGCGCCGAGGCGTCGGAGTGCGCGATCCACGCCGGGTCGCGCGGGGTGAGCGTTACGACCCGGTGCAGGACGGCCCCGCCCGCGGTCGCCAGCGGCGCGTCGGTGCGGCCCAGGAGCCGGGTGTGCAGGTCGATGAGCGCCGGGTTCGCGTCGAGCGCGGCCCGCGGCGTCCCGACCGGCCAGGACTTCAGGTGGTAGACGGTGAGCTCGTCGCAGCCGTGCGCGACGGCCTCCACTTTGGCCTGGACGAACGCGCCGCCGTAGGCCACCTCCGGGTCGGGGTACCAGGGGGTGACGACCGCGACCCGCCGCCCGCTCACGCCCGGCCTCCCACGAGGCCCCGGTACACGCCGTCGAGCACGCGGGCCTGCGCGGCCCAGGTCCACTCCTCGAGCGGGACCTTCTCGGCGTACGCCCGCCGGTACGACTCGGGGTCCTCGAGGACCTTCGCGACCGCCCTGACGAAGTCGGCGGTGTCCTCGGCGCGGAACACCTCGCCCTGGCCGGTGCGGCGCACCTCCGCGGCGATGGTCTTCACGTCCGAGACCACCAGCGGGAGCCGGGCGTGGGAGTAGTCGAAGAACTTGGTGTTCAAGGAGATCTCGTGATTCTGGTGGTGGTGGTTGGGACTGACGCCGATGTCGGCGGCCGCGACGAACCGCACCACCTGGTGGTGCGGGACGTGGTCGAGCAGGTGGACCCGGTCGGCGACCCCGAGCTCGTCCGCGCGGGCCATGAGGGACCGCACGTACGCCCAGTGGTGCTTCGAGAGCACCAGGGCCGCATGCACTTCCGGCAGCTGCGGCAGCGCCTCGACCATGATGTGGATGCCGCGCTGGACGAGCGGGACGCCGCTGTAGATCATGAGCGGCACCGTCTTCCCGATCCCGCACAGCTCGCGCAGGTCGGGGACCTCGTCCGCGTCCGACCAGTCGCCCTGCGCGGGGATGTCGGGGGTGTTCATGACGACCGCGGGCCGCGTCGCGAGGCCGTGCTCGGCGACGAGGAGGTCGGCGAGGGGTTCGGAGACGGTGACGACCGCGTCGGCGAACGGCGCGAACTCGCGCTCGTGCGCGACCTGCGCGGCGTGCCACCACGGGTGGTCCTTCCACGGCTTCATGCCCGGCAGGAACTCGTGCGCGTCCCACACGAGCTTGACGTCCCGTCCGGCCGCGGCCGCGCGCGCCTTGGCGCGGGCGCCGACGCCGAGCATCTGGAAGTCGTTGGCGTGGATGAGGTCCGGCTCGAGCGCGTCGACGACCGGGGCGAACGCGAGCTCGAGGTCCCACAGGGCCGGGTCGAGCCGCCGCCAGGCCCGGTCGCCGAGCGCGGCCTTCCAGAACCGGAACGCGATCCGGTCGACCGGGGCGGTCGCCCGCTCGCGGCGCTCGCGCACCCGGCGGCTGAGCCGGGTGCGGGCCTTGATCCAGCCGCTCGCGACCTTCACGGCGAACGTGCGGCCCGCCAGCGCGAGCGAACCGGCCGCGCTCGGGTCGGCCTTGAGGCGCGCCTTCTCGTACGCGAGGTCGGCGTTCCAGGCCTGGACCTGCTTGCGGCGGTACGACTCGAGCGGCCCGGGCGGGTACGCGAACGGGCTTCTCAGCCAAGGGCGGCGCACTTCGTGGCGGCGCTTGTCGAAGTCGCGCCCGGTGGGCACGAGCCGCACGGTCGCGCCGCCGAGGTCCCATTCCTCGGCGCGTTTGTCGGTGCGTCCCAAGAGGAACACCTCCCAGCCCGCGGCGGCGGCCGAAGCGGCCTCCTTCTGCACGCGGGAATCACCGACGACGCCGTTCTGGACCAGCATCACGATGCGGCCGGCGCGCTGAGCCATCATGTTCCTCCGAGGGTTCCGGCCGGATTCGATCCGGCCGCGTTGCACACCAGATGATACGAAACCACTTGATTCACCTTTCGTTTTCCCGCAGTTGGCCGCCTATGCAAGTGGCGTCCGAATGACGTTCTCTCACATTCGATTGGGTCGGATCCGAATCGGCGATCCGTATAATTCGCCCAGCGGGCGCGCGCCCTCGGCCGCGCCATTTCTCTATCGAAAGCAGCAAATGCCTTACAGGATTCAGGAATCCGCGCAAGTCGACCCGACGGCGAGCGTCGGCGACGGCTCCGCGGTCTGGGAGCTGGCGCAGATCCGCGAGGGCGCGAGCCTCGGCAGGGACTGCGTCGTCGGCCGCGGCGCCTACATCGGCGCCGGCGTGCGCATCGGCGACAACGTCAAGATACAGAACCTCGCCCTGGTCTACGAGCCTGCGACACTCGCCGACGGCGTCTTCGTGGGCCCCGCCGCGGTGTTCACGAACGACCACCAGCCGCGCGCGGTCGCCCCCGACGGCACGCCCAAGCGCGCGGCCGACTGGAAGCCGGTCGGCGTCGACGTCGCCGAGGGCGCGTCGATCGGGGCCCGCGCGGTGTGCGTGGCGCCGGTGCGGGTCGGCCGCTGGGCGATGGTCGCCGCCGGGGCCGTCGTCACGAAGGACGTGCCCGATTTCGCGCTCGTCATGGGCGTCCCGGCCCGGCAGGCGGGCTGGGTGGGCCGCGCGGGCGCGCGGCTCGAGGAGGACGGGCAGGGCCGCTGGCGCTGCCCCGAGACCGGTGCGGTGTACCGGGAGTCGGGCGGCGCGCTGTCCGAGGGCGAGGAGGAGTCGTGAAGGTCGTCAGCATCGTCGGGGCGAGGCCCCAGCTGGTGAAGCTCGGCGCGGTCGCGCAGGCGTTCGCGGGCACGGACCACGAGCATGTCGTCGTGCACACCGGGCAGCATTACGACCCGGAGCTGTCGGACGTGTTCTTCGCCGAGTTCGGCATCCCCGCGCCCGACTACCACCTGGGGATCGGCTCGGGCGGGCACGGCGCGCAGACCGGCGCGATGCTCGCCGCGATCGACCCGGTCCTGGACGGCGAGCGCCCCGACTGGGTCCTCGTCTACGGCGACACCAACTCGACGATCGCGGGGGCGCTCTCGGCGGTCAAGCAGCACCTGCCGGTGGCGCACCTGGAGGCGGGGCTGCGCTCGTTCAACCGGCGCATGCCCGAGGAGCACAACCGGGTCCTCACCGACCACTGCGCGGACCTGCTGCTCGCACCGACCGAGGAGGCCGTGCGGCACCTCGCGGCCGAGGGGCTCGCGGCGCGGGCCGTGAACGTCGGCGACGTCATGGTCGACGTGTGCCACCGCACGCGCGACGCGGTGCTCGCCGCGGGGCTGCGGCCCGAGCTCGGGGTCGACCCGGACGAGCCGTTCCTGGTGGCGACGCTGCACCGGGCCGAGAACACCGACGACCCGGAGCTCCTCGCGGCCCTGCTGGAGTCGATGGCGGGCCTGCCGGTGCCGGTGGCGCTGCTGGCGCACCCGCGGCTGCGCGCGAAGGCGGACCAGTTCGGGCTCAAGCTCACGCAGGGCTCGCTGGCGGCGGCGAAGCCGCTGCCGTACCGGGAGCTCGTGGCGGCCGTGCTGGCCTCCGCGGGGGTGCTCACCGACTCCGGCGGCCTGCAGAAGGAGGCGTACCTGCTGGGGCGCCCGTGCACGACGCTGCGCACGGAGACCGAGTGGGTCGAGACCTTGGAGGACGGCTGGAACGCGCTCGTGCCGCGGCCCGACCGCCTGCCGGTCGCGGAGTGGCACGCCCTCGCGGTGCGGGCGGCCCCGAGCGAGCGGCGCGGTGAGCCGTACGGGGACGGGCACGCCGGCGCCGCGGTCGTCGCCGCGCTGGAAGCGCACTTGCGCTGAGCCGCAGTACGAAGGAGGCCCCGCCGTCACCGGCGGGGCCTCCTCGCGTTCGCGGTCCTGTCGTGTGCACCAGGGAGCGGCGGTATCCGAGTCCGTCGGTTCGCCCGCAAGGCGGAAGGCCCTCCCGGTACCGGGGTGGTATCGGGAGGGCCGACGACGCGGCGAGCGGGCGAACGGGCCGGATGGCGACCGGCTGACGCACCGGACCGGCCCTAGGCGCGTTCGGCGAGCGGGGTCGGCGTCATGCCCAGCAGTTCCTCGTAGAGGCGCTGGTAGTGGACGGCCTGGCGCTCCCACGTGTACTCGGCCATGAGCGCCTCGTCCTGGTAGGAGACCCGGTAGGCGTCGGGGTCGACCAGGACCTTCTCGATGGCGGCGACGAGGCTGCCGAGGTCGCCGGAGGTGAAGACCTCGCCGTTGCCGAGGCGGCGGACCTCGGCGGCCATGGTCTTCACGTCGGAGACGACGAGCGGCAGTCTCGCGTGGCTGTACTCGAAGAACTTGTTGGGCAGCGCGATCTCGTGGTTGATCGGGCCGGTCTCCATCGGGTGGATGCCCATGTCCGCGGTCGACAGGTAGCGCGGCAGGTCGGCGTACGCGACGTAGTCGAGCCAGTGGAGGCGGTCGTCGATGCCGTACTCCTCGCCGAGCGCGACGAGCGACTTGAAGTACGGGTCGTTCGGCCGGCTCGTCAGGAACGCGACGTGCAGCTCGGGGATGAGCCGGGCGGCCTCGATGATCGTCTCGATCTTGCGTTCCGGTGCGACCCAGCCGGAGTAGACGGCGAGCGGCGTCTCGGCGTCGAGCCCGCACGTGGCGCGCACGTTCCCGGGGTCGGGCCGGGAGGCGTCGGCGGCGAGCGGCGCGTTGAGGACCACCGTGGGCAGCCGAGGGAGCCCGTGGCGCTCCTGCAGCAGTTCGGCGAGCGGCCCCGAGACGGTGACGACCGCGTCGGCGTAGGGCATGTAGCGGCGCTCGTACCGGGTCATCCCCTCGAGGCGGTTCGCCGGGAGCGAGTCGCAGCCGGGCACGAACTCGTGGGCGTCGTAGAGGAACTTCACGTCGCTCCCCTTGCGGCGCATGGCGAGCACCGCGCGGGCGCACAGGCCCACCGGGATCATGTCGTGGGCGTGCACGAGGTCCGGTTCGAGCCGCATGATCTCGGGGCGCAGGGCCGCCTCGATGCGGATCGCGTCGAAGTCGAGCTTGCGCCAGACGCGGTCGCCGAGGAGCATGACCCACCAGCGGCGCGAGAGCCGGTCGAGGAACCGGTCGTCGTCCTCGAGGGACCGGGCGCGGGCGCGGGTCTGGTCGATGCGGCGGCCGATCCAGAACCGCTGCACCTTGCGGCCGAGCCGCCGGGCCGGGCGCGGGACGCGCAGCAGGCCGTCGCGGCCGCCGCGCCCGGCCTCGTCGCGGCTCGCCTCGAGCTCGATCCGCTCGACCTTGATGCGGGTCTGGCGGTGGTTGGCGCGCAGCGAACTCGGGTACGCGAGCGGGTACCGCAGCCGCGAGAGCCGGTTGCGCAGGCTCTTGGGGGCGTTCATCTTCGGCACCTGGATCTTGTGGTACTCGACGTCGCCCTGGCGGTAGTGCTGGTGCTTGGTGGTGGTGAGGCCGACGAGGTGGACCTCCCAGCCGTGCTCGGCCATGGACTGCGCGGACTTCTGCACCCGCGAGTCGCCGTCGATCTGGTTGGCGACGACCATGACGACGCGCCCGGGCGCGCCCTCCGGCCGGGGGCCCAGCGGCCCGGTGTTGCGCGTCCCGGCGGCGCCGCTCATGCGCCGAGCACCAGGTGCCGGACGCCCTGCCAGCGCTCGGGGTCGGTGACGCGCCGCCCGTCGAGCAGCACCCGCGCCTCCGGGAAGTCCTCAGAGGACAATCCACGGTACTCGGCGTGGTCGGCCTGGACGACGACGGCCGTGACCGCCTCGCCGCGGTGCGCGGGCAGGCCCTCGCGCTCGAGCTCCTCCACCGAGTACATCGGGTCGGACACGAACGGCACGGCGCCCTTGGCGCGCAGCGACGCCACCAACGGGAACACGCCCGAGAACGCCGTCTCCTTCACCGCGCCCCGGTAGGCCGCGCCGAGCACGAGCACGCTCGCGCCCGCCAGGTCGCCGTAAGCGGCGGCGAGCACGTCGACCGCATAGGACGGCATGGCCGCGTTCGCCTCGCGGGCCGCGCGCACCACCGTCGCCTCAGGGTCGTTCCACAGGTACATCTGCGGGTAGATCGGGATGCAGTGCCCGCCGACCGCGATGCCCGGCCGGTGGATGTGGCTGTACGGCTGCGAATTGCACGCCTCGATGACCTTCATGACATCGAGCCCCTGCTTGTCCGCGAAACGCGCGAACTGGTTCGCCAGGCCGATGTTCACGTCCCGGTACGTCGTCTCGGCGAGCTTCGCCATCTCCGAGGCCTCGGCCGAACCGAGGTCCCACACGCCGTTCGCCCGCGGCAGGTCCTCGCGCTCGTCGAAGTCGAGCACCGACTCGTAGAACGCCACCCCGGCCTTCGCCGACGACTCGTCCACGCCGCCCACGAGCTTCGGGTACCGGCGCAGGTCCGCGAACACGCGGCCCGTCAGCACCCGCTCGGGACTGAACACCAGCGGGAAGTCCACCCCCGCGCGCAGGCCCGAACCGGCCTCCAGCATCGGCGCCCAGCGCCCCCGCGTGGTCCCCACCGGCAGCGTCGTCTCGTACGACACCAGCGTCCCCGGGCGCAGGCCCGCCGCCACGGCCTTCGTCGCCGCGTCCATCCACCCGAAGTCGGGCGTGCCGTCCGCGTCCACGAACAGCGGCACGACGATCACGACCGCCTCCGACTCGGCCACGGCCGCCGTCGTGTCGGTGGTGGCCCGCAGCGTCCCGTCCGCGACCGCCGCCGCCAGGAGCTCCTCCAGGCGGTGCTCGCCCGGGAACGGCTCGCGCCCGGCGTTCACCGCCTCCACCACGGCCGGGTTCACGTCGGCCCCGACGACCTTGTGGCCCTTGGACGCGAACTGGACCGCAAGCGGCAGCCCGATCTTGCCCAGGGCGACCACGCAGATGTTCATGTGATCCATTCTCTCGATAGCGATGTCAAATGCCGGCGGGCGCGGCGTCGGCCAGCGCCACCGTCGAACCGGTCTCGGCCGACAGCAGCATCTGCTCGGAGACCTCCACGGTCGCCAGCCCCTGCCGCAGCCCCACGATGTCGGACTCCAGGCCCAGCACCGCGTCCCGGAAGTGCTCGTGCTCGACCAGCAGCGGCTCGCGCTTGCGGATCGCGTACCGCACCATGTCCCCTTCGGACACGCCGCGGAACGCCCGCAGGGCCTCCCACTCAGTGTCGACCACGCCGTTGGCGTAGAACGTCAGGTCCGCGGTGAGCGTGTCGGCGATGAAGCAGCCCTTGTCGCCCGTGACGACCGCCGTGCGCTCCTTGAACGGGCTCAACCAGTTCACCGAGTGGTTCGCGATCGCCCCGCCCGACAGGCGCCCGATCGCCGACACCAGGTCCTCGTGCTCGCGCCCCGACCGCGACACCGTGCTCGCCGCGATCGACCGGTACGACTGGCCCGTCACCCACGAGGTGAGGTCGATGTCGTGCGTCGCCAGGTCCTTCACGACCCCCACATCCGCGATGCGGTGCGGGAACGGCCCCTGGCGGCGGGTGACGACCTGCAGGATCTCCCCCAGCTCGCCCGCCTCGAGCCGCTCGCGCAGCGACATGATCGCCGGGTTGCACCGCTCGATGTGCCCGACCCCGCCCACGAGGCCCCGCGACTCGAACGCCTCCGCGAGGCGGCGCGCCGCCTCCGTCGTGTGCGCCAGCGGCTTCTCGACGAGCGCGTGCACGCCCGCCTCGGCCAGCGCCAGGCCCACCGGCTCGTGGTACGCCGTCGGGCACGCCACGACCGCGTAGTCCAGGCCGAGCGCGATCAGCTCCTCCACGGTGGCCACCAGCTTCGCCCCCGACGGCACGGCGGAGCCGTCCGCGACCGGGTCGGCGATGCCCACCAGGTCGACCCCGTCGAGGCCGCCCAGGACGCGGGCGTGGTTGCGGCCCATGGCCCCCAGGCCGATCAGGCCCGCTCGCAGCGTGCTCACAGCCGCCCCTCCAGTCCGGTCAGCGCCGCGGCGATCCGCTCGAGGTCGAGGTCCGTCAGCGACGGGTGGATCGGCACCGACAGCACCTCCGCCGCGGCCCGGTCCGTCTCCGGCAGGTCCGCGCTCAGGTGCGCGTACGGCGCGAGCCGGTGGATCGGCGTCGGGTAGTACACCGCCGACCCCACGCCCGCCTCCGACAAGAGCGCCTGCGCGCGGTCGCGGCCTTCGGGGATGCGCACCGTGTACTGGTGGTAGACGTGCCGCGCGCCGTCGGCGACCGGCGGGGCGACGACCGCGGTGAGCCCCTTGAGGGCCGCGTCGAGCCGCGCCGCGTTGCCCCGCCGCGTCTCGGTCCAGCCCTCCAGCTGCCCCAGCTGGACCCGGCCGATCGCGGCGGCCACGTCGGTCATGCGCATGTTCGCGCCCACGATCTCGTTCTGGTAGCGCGTCTCCATGCCCTGGTTGCGCAGCAGCCGCAGCGTGCGCGCGAGCGCGGCGTCGTCCGTGGAGACCATGCCGCCTTCGAGGGCGTGCATGTTCTTCGTCGGATAGAAGCTGAACGTGCCGGTCGTCCCGAAGGCGCCGACCGGCTTCCCGTCGACGGCCGCGCCGTGGGCCTGGCAGGCGTCCTCGATGACCGCGAGCGAGTGCCGCCGCGCGATGGCGGTCAGCGCCGTCATGTCGGCGGGGTTGCCGTACAGGTGGACCGGCATGATCGCGGCGGTCGCGGGGCCGACGAGCGCTTCGACCGCGGCCGGGTCGAGGTTGAAGCTCGCCGGGTCGATGTCGGCGAACACGGGCTCGGCGCCGACGAGGCGGACGGCGTTCGCGCTGGCGGCGAAGGAGAAGGAGGGGACGATGACCTCGTCGCCGGGGCCGATGCCCATGGCGAGGAGCGCGAGCTGGAGCGCGGAGGTGCCGGAGTTGACCGCGACGCAGTGGGCGGTGCCGGCGACGGCGGTGAAGCCCGCTTCGAACGCGGCGACCTCCGGTCCCTGGACGACCATCCCGCTGCGGAGCACCGCGACGGCCGCTTCGATCTCGGCTTCGCCGATGTGGGGCCGGGCCGGGGGGATGACCCCGAGTTCACTTGGCATCGGATCGCGCCTCTTCCTGTCGACGACGGCGTCTTTCGCTCCGTTATCTTTGCCAGGCGAGGGTTACATCGGGGGGAACGCCACCAGAAAAACCCGTGGCACGTGAATGTCGCGGCGGTGGCGACGGTCCATGAAGGATGTTCAACGGCAAGGTTCGGCACCGCGTGTCACGCGGCGGGAGGCCTTGGCGCGGTGCGGCAGACGGGTCGCTCAGGGCCGCTTGTCGGCGTTGAGGGCGTCGCGGGCGAACTTCACCGACTCGTAGAGGTCTTCGGCGCGCCGCGTGCGGTTGCCGCTCTTGCGGGTGCTCACTTCGACGGTGATGGAGCCGTCCCAGTCGGAGGCGCCGAGGGAGCCGAGCAGTTCGGCGCACGGCTGCGTGCCGCGCCCGGGGACGAGGTGCTGGTCGGCGCCCGGTTCGGTGCCGTCGCAGAGGTGGATGTGGCGCAGGCCCTTGCCCATCCGCTCGGCCATGGCGATCGCGTCGGCGCCGGAGGCGGCGCAGTGGGAGAGGTCGAGGGTGTAGGAGTCGTAGCCGTGCCGGGTGGGGTCCCAGTGGGGCCGGTAGGGCACGAGCTTGCGCTTGCCGAGCTTGAGCGGGAACATGTTCTCGACCGCGATGGTCACGTGCGGGTAGCGGGCGCGCAGCCCGTCGAGGACGGTGGAGAACTTCGCGGCGTAGTCCTTCTGCCAGGAGAACGGCGGGTGGATCACGACGACGGGCGAGTCGAGGTACTCGGCGGCCTGCACGGAGCGGCGCAGCCGCGTCCACGGGTCGGCGCTCCACACCCGCTGGGTGACGAGGAGGCAGGGGGCGTGGACGGCGCCGATCTTGACGCCGTAGTGCTTGGCGAGGCTGGCCGCGGCCGCCGGGTCCTGGGAGACCCGGTCGGTGAAGACCATCAGCTCGACCCCGTCGTAGCCGAGCTCGGCGGCGAGCTCGAAGCCCACGGCGGTGGGCTCCGGGTAGACGGAGGTGGTCGACAGCAGAACCGGGACGGACTGGGTCACGAAGTCCAGGGTACGCCGTATGCCCGATCGCGGTCGCGCGTCCCGTTCGAGACGAGTCCGGGCGGGTACCTTGGTGGGATGACCGACGAGGTGGCGCAGGACTTCGACCGCGAATGGGTGGAGTTCCTCGATCCCGACGACCCCGAGACGATGGTCCGGGCCGATCTCACCTGGCTGCTGTCGCGCTGGGGGTGCGTGTTCGGGAAGCATCCGAGCGAGGGCGGCTGCCCCGGCATCGAGGCGGACCAGCCCGCCGACGGCTGCTGCCTGCACGGGGCGTTCTACACCGACGAGGACGACATCAAGCGCACGCGGCAGATCGTGAAGAAGCTGACGCCGGAGACATGGCAGCTGCACCGGCGCTGGAAGGACACGATCGTCGACGACACCCTCGAGAACGAGGACGGCGAGGAGGAGCCGGCGAAGAAGACCGCGGTCGTCGACGGCGCGTGCGTCTTCCACAACCGCGAGGGCTTCCCGGCGGGCGCGGGGTGCGCGCTGCACCAGCAGGCGATGCGCGACGGCGTCCACCCGATGGCGTACAAGCCCGAGGTGTGCTGGCAGCTGCCGGTGAAGCGGGACTTCAAGACCGAGCACCGGGCGGACGGCACGGACGTGTCGGTCACGCTCATCACCGAGTTCGACCGGGCCTCGTGGGGCCCGGGCGGGCACGACTTCGACTGGTGGTGCACCGCCTCGCCGACCGCGCACACGGCGGCGGAGCCCGTATACCTCTCTTATGCGGTGGAGCTGACCGAGCTGCTCGGCCCGGCGGCGTACGAGAAGCTCGCGGACCTGTGCGACGCGCGCGCGAAGCTGGGCCTGGTCGCGCCGCATCCGGCGACGGTCAAGGCCGCGACGGCGCTGGGGATGCCCGTCCGCCTCTGAGACGCCGCGTGAGGTCCCGCGCGCCCGGCGCGGCGGCCGGTTGTGAGCCTGTTCTCGCATCGAAGGCCGGTGCGTGTCGGACAACCGTGCGAGCGAGTAAATTCACGGCAACATCCGGGAAAACGGACATCGTCGCGATGCTAAAATCCACCGCGACCCGGGGCCGTCGGTTTCCGGCGCCTCCCGGCCGCCCCTGATCTCGCGACGCACCGGCCCGACCGCACCCGCGGGCCGTCCCAGGCGGCGACTCGCCGCCCCACCGAGCAACCGTACGAGGCCTCCGGCCGCTCCAGTCCGGCCGGGCCGCACACCAGAGGAGGACTTGACTTGTCGAGTCACGGAGACAGCCGGCGCCCGGGGACCACCGCGGTGATCCTGGCGGGCGGCACCGGCCAGCGGGTCGGGCTGAGCATCCCCAAGCAGCTCATCAAGATCGCCGGCAAGCCCGTGATCCTGCACACTCTCGAGGCGTTCGAGGCGGCCGCCGAGGTCGACGACATCCTCGTGCTCATGGCCGAGGGGTACATCGACGAGGTCAAGGCCATGATCGCCAAGGCCGGGCTGCAGAAGGTCGCCGACGTCATCCCCGGCGGCTCCACCCGCTCCGACTCGACCAAGGCCGCCATCGCGCACGTCGAGGCCCGCCCCGACGCCGACGAGCGCCACCGCCTCGTCTTCCACGACGCGGTCCGCCCGCTCATCTCGCGCCGGGTCATCGCCGAGACCGTCGCCGCGCTCGACCGCTACGACGCGGTCGACGTCGCCATCCCGTCCTCCGACACCGTGATCGTCACCCGCACGCACGGCGACGACGGCGAGTTCATCACCGACGTGCCCGAGCGGGCGCGCCTGCGCCGCGGCCAGACCCCGCAGGCGTTCACCCTCGCGACCATCCGCGCCGCCTACCAGGCCGCCGACAAGGACCCGCAGTTCGAGGCCACCGACGACTGCTCCGTGGTCCTCAAGTACCTGCCGAGCGTCCCGATCCACGTCGTCGCCGGCGACGAGTGGAACATGAAGGTCACCCAGCCGGTCGACCTGTACATCGCCGACAAGCTGTTCCAGCTCGCCTCGACCGCGGTGCCGTCCCCGGACGACGCCTCGTACCGGGAGCGGCTGACGGGGAAGACCCTCGTGGTCTTCGGCGGCTCGTACGGCATCGGCGCCGACCTCGCCGACCTCGCCGAGTCCTACGGCGCGGACGTGTTCCGCTTCGGCCGCTCGACCACCGGCACCCACGTCGAGGACCCCGCCGAGGTCGAGGCGGCCCTGAAGACCGCGCACGGCGAGACCGGCCGCGTCGACTACGTCGTCAACACCGCCGGCATCCTCCAGATCGGACGGCTGAACGAGACCTCGCAGGAGGACATCGACCAGACGTTCAAGGTCAACTACCTCGCGCCCGTGCAGATCGCCCGCGCCGCCTACCCGTACCTGGCCGCCACCCAGGGCCAGCTGCTGCTGTACACCTCCTCGAGCTACACGCGGGGGCGCCGCGACTACAGCCTCTACTCGTCCACGAAGGCCGCCATGGTGAACCTCACCCAGGCCCTCGCCGAGGAGTGGAGCGACGACGGCGTGCAGGTCAACTGCGTCAACCCCGAGCGCACCGCGACCCCGATGCGCACCAAGGCGTTCGGCTCGGAGAACCCGGACACGCTGCTGGCCTCCGAGACCGTGGCCCGCACCTCGCTCGACGTGCTGCTCTCGGCGCTCAACGGCGCCGTGATCGACGTGCGCAAGGACGACCCGACGACCGGCGGCTTCGAGCAGGCCATCGCCCGGGTCCTCGACACCGGCATCGAATAGCCCGACCGCTGCGGCCCGGCGCGGCCAAGCGCCGGGCCGCAGCGACCTCCAGCCAGACAGGAACCGACCAGCCCATGTCAATGCGCGCACTGTGGAACAGCCCCGCGGTCCAGGAGGCCGGGCGAGCCGGGCTCGGACTCACCGTCCTCATGCTGCTCACGTACCCGGCGATGCTCATCGCCGCGCTCGTGCCCTCCCCGGCCGCGTTCGCCGCCGCGCTCGTCGTCAGCTACGCCACCGACATCGTGCTCCACAGCCGCTACCAGGACCTCATCGTCCGGCTGCGGCAGCTGCGCTTCGGCATCTCGAACCGGTTCCTCGTCCGCGAACTCCTCGTCATCCTGCTGGTCAGCCGCCTCGCCGGGTCGCACGGCCTGAGCTACCGGGCGGTCCTGCTCGCCACGCTCGCGTTCGTGGCGCTCGTCGCCGTCCAGGTCCTCCACGGCGGCCTCACCGCGATGGTCCGCAAGACCCGGTCGCTGCCGTTCGCGGCCCGCAACATCGACCTGTCGACCCTGAAGATCTCCGACGCGCCGCCGCCGTGGCTGGAGAACCGCGCGGGCGAGAAGGTCCTGCACACCGACGTGCCGCTCGTCATCGGCCTCGTCGTCTCCTCGTTCACCCTCACGAACACGCCCGGGTACCTCGGCGCGGCCGTCACGTTCGCGCTCGCCCTCGGCTACCTCGCGGTGCTCAGCGTCTGGGCGGGCCCGTACCACCAGGTGCCGAGCCCGGGCCGGGCCATGAAGTGGCTGAACCAGTGGCTCACCGAGGGCTACCGGCCCACGGTCGCGCTCTCGTTCTCCGGCACGAGGGACGCGACCTACCAGGTCAACATGTGGCTCGAGACGCTCGAGCGCATGGAAGGCGAACGGCCCCTGGTGATCCTGCGCGAGATGCACTCCATGCCCGACCTCGCGCGCACCACCGTCCCGGTCCTCGTCGTGCCCAGCGCCGTGGACCTCATGAACATGGACTTCTCCACGGTGCGCGTCGCGCTCTACCCCGCGCACGTGGGCAAGAACCTGCACCTGCTGCGGGTCCCGACCATGAAGCACGCCTTCATCGGGCACGGCGACAGCGACAAGGTCGCCTCCATCAACCCGTTCGGCAAGGCCTACGACGAGCTGTGGACGGCCGGGAAGGCCGGGCGCGACCGCTGGGCCCTCGCCGACGTCGGCGTCCGCGACGAGGACGTCGTCGAAGTGGGCCGCCCTCAGCTCGACGTGATCGCGACCGAGCCGCCGGGCCGCGACCTCCCCACGGTGCTGTACGCCCCGACCTGGGAGAACTGGACCGACGAGCCGGGCACGACTTCCGTGATCGTCCAGGGCGAGATCATCGTCAAGGCGCTGCTCGAGGCCGACCCGCCCGTGCGCGTCGTCTACAAGCCGCACCCGTTCACCGGCACCCGCTCGGCCAAGGCCCGCGCCGCCGACCTGCGCATCAAGGCCCTCATCGAGGCCGCGAACCTGGCTTCCGGGGCCGTCCCGACCGCCGAGGTCCCGCCGCCGCCGGGCCAGGTCGACACCGACGCCGCCGGTCTCAAATGGACGGATGCGGCCGCGTCGCGCGACGCCGTCGCCTCTCCTGAGCACGTCGCCGCCGAACGCGACGCCGCCCGCGCCTGGAACACCGCGTACTGGGCCGCCCAGCCCGCGAACCGGCACCTCGTCGTCACCGGCTCCCAGCCGAACGTCTTCGACTGCTTCAACGAGGCCGACGCGCTCGTCTCCGACATCTCCAGCGTCGTCTCCGACTTCATCGCCAGCGGCAAGCCCTACGCCGTGGTCGACTCCGCCGGCGTCGGCGAGAAGGCCTTCAAGGCCGCCAACACCGCCGTCCGCGCCGCCTACATCCTCGACCCGAAGGCCGAAGGCCTCGACGAGCTCCTCGCCGCCGTCCGCGACCCCGAGCGCG
Source organism: Glycomyces sp. NPDC049804 (assembly GCF_040674615.1). NCBI lineage: Bacteria > Bacillati > Actinomycetota > Actinomycetes > Glycomycetales > Glycomycetaceae > Glycomyces > Glycomyces sp. NPDC049804. The sequence continues at coordinate 77,962 of NZ_JBFAMQ010000010.1, read as the reverse complement.
ACCCGCTCAAGGCCGAGCGGACCGAGCTCAAGACCTACCTCCTCGGCCCTGCGGAGCCCTCCTCGCAGGAGCGGTTCAACGCCGCCTCCCGCGACCTCGCCCGCCGCGCCGAGCAGCGCAACCGCGCCCAGGACGGCGACACCCCGGCCGACGAGGAGCCGGTGAGCCACGACGCCGAGACCGCCACCGCCCCGGCCACCGAGATCATCGCGCCCGACCCGGCCCCGGCCGAGACCAGCATCGACTAGGACGGCCGTGAACCTGCTCCGCAAGCTCCTGTCCCGCACCGCGACCACCGGCCTCGCCGCCGCCGCGCTCGCGGCCGCGCTCCTCCCGTGGGACTGGACCGCCTGGGCCGCATGGGCGTGCGCGACCGCCGCCCTCGTCCTCGCGTGGCGGGCGCACCCCGAGCTCGGCCCCGACCGGGACCGGTTCGCGCGCGGCGTCGCCATCGCGGCCCTCGGCGTGCTCGCGGCGCAGCAGGGCGCGGTTCCGGCCGCGATCGCCGCGGGCGCGCTCCTCGTCGTCGTCGGCTTCGAACCGCTGCTCGCCGTCGCCGTCGCCACCGGGCACATGACCACCGCGAACCTCGCCGTCCAGCGCGACCGGGCCTGGTTCACGCCGCGCGTCACCGGCGAGGCGATCAGCGCCGGCGGCGGCGTGCTCGCGCTCGCGGCCGCCGGGTCGATCATCACCGGGTCGGCCGGGCCGCTGTGGATCGCGGCGGCCGCCGCGCTCGCCACCGCCGGCACCGCCGCCGCGGGCGCGGCCGGGGCCCTGCTGCACCGCCGCCGCTCCGCGCACGCCGGGGACGGAGCCGTCATCGCGGCCCTCGAAGCGCTCGAGCCGGCGTTCATCGTCCACTTCTCCGGCCCGCCCGGATCGGTCTACCAGCTCGACATGTGGCTGCCCTACCTCGACCGGCTCGGCGACCCGTACGCCATCGTCGCCCGCGAGAAGGTCCACCTCGAGGAGCTGCGCGCCCGCACCGAGGCGCCGATCATCGTCGCCCCCTCCATGTCCGAGCTCGAACGGCTCCTCGTGCCCGGCGTCAAGGCCGCGTTCTACGTCAACGGCTCCGCGCTCAACACGCACCTCGTGCGGTTCGGGCACCTCAAGCACCTGCAGCTGTTCCACGGCGAGTCCGACAAGGCCTCGAGCTTCAACAAGGTCACCGCGATCTACGACGCCGTGTTCGTCGCCGGGCAGGCCGCCGTCGACCGCTACCGCGCCCACGGCCTCGACCTCGACTTCCGCAAGGTCGGCCGCCCCCAGCTCGCCGCCGTCGCCACCGGCCCCCGCACCGCCTCCGGCCCGCGCCCCGTCCTCCTCTACGCCCCCACCTGGACCGGGCTCACCAGCGAATTCGACTACTCCTCCCTCGCCATCGGCAAGCGGATCGTCGAAGAGGCCCTGCGCCGCGACCTCGCCGTCATCATGCGCGCCCACCCCTACACGCGGTTCAACCTCGCCGCCGCCCGCCGCCTCGACGAGATCGAACGCCTCCTCGCCGACGACGCCGAACGCACCGGCCGCGCCCACCTGTGGGGCACCCAGGCCACCGGCCCCAGCCTCGTCGACTGCGTCAACGCCGCCGACATCGCCGTCTGCGACGTCTCCGGCGTCGCCACCGACTGGATCGCCTCCGACCGGCCCTTCGCCGTGACCGACATGGCCGGACTCGGCGAACGCTTCCCCGACGAGGCCTGGATCGCCAAGGGCGCCTACCGCATCGACCGCGACGCCGCCAACCTCGCCGCCGTCTTCGACGAACTCCTCCACACCGATTCGAAGGCCCCCCAGCGCAAGGAGACCCGCGAGTACTTCCTCGGCGCGACCACCGGCGACGCCGCCGTCGAGCACTTCATCGCCGAAGCCCGCCGCGCCTACCGCGGCTAGCGCGCGGCCACCACCGCATATAGACCGTCTTCATTAGGCAGCCGGCGACCCCCGGACCAGGCCGAACTCCAAGTCACCCGGAAGAAATGCAACCTTCCGGGGGTGCTCGCGCGTATGCTCCTTAGGCCCCGCGATCCCGCAGGCCGCGAGCAACCGTACGGGAGAGTCGTGAGACCGCCAGTCGTGTCAGTGATCATGCCGGTGCACAACGCCATGCCATACCTGCACAAGGGACTGTCCTCCGTCACCAGCCAGACCATCGGGGTGCGTAACCTCGAGCTCATCGCCATCGACGACGGCTCCACCGACGGCAGCGGCGAGGCCCTCGACGCCTTCGCAGCCGAGCACCCCGGCCTCGTCCAAGTGCACCACCAGGAAGCCAGCGGCACCCCGAGCGCCCCCCGCAACCGCGGCATCGACCTCGCCCGCGGCGAATACGTGTTCTTCCTCGACGCCGACGACTACCTCGCCGACCGCGGCCTCGAACACATGGTCGCCATGGCCGAGGAGCACCAGTCCGACGTCGTCCTCGGCAAAGTCGTGGGCCACGGCGGCCGCGGCGCGCCGCGCTCGATGTTCCACCACGACCAGCCCCGCGCCGACCTCTACACCTCCCGCGTGTACTGGACGCTCGGCCCCTGGAAGCTCTTCTGCCGCAGCCTCCTCGAAGACCACCACGTCCGCTTCCCCGTCGACCGGCGCACCGGCGAGGACCAGGTGTTCACCTTCCTCGCCTACTTCCACGCCCGCAACATCTCGGTCGTCGCGAGCCACGACTGCTACCACATCGTGCAGCGCGACGACGGCGGCAACCTCACCAGCGGCGGCATGAGACTCCCCGCGCACCGCGAATTCAACTGGCAGACCACCCTCGAACTCATGGCCGACCTCGTCGGCGCCACCGTCCCCGCCGGACCCGGCCGCGACCACCTCATGAAACGCCACTGGGAGGTCGAGGGCGCCAACGAACTCGCCCGCCTCCTGCGCCTGCGCACACCCGAGGAGCAGCAGCGCCACTTCGAGAAACTCCGCGACCTCCTCGAACGCTGGTACACCCCCGGCACCGCCGCCAGACTCCACCCTGACCTGCGCCTCGCCTACCACCTCATCCTCACCGCCGGCCTCGACGACGTCCTCGAAGCCCGCCGCCGCAAGGACGACATGGACCTCACCGGCGCCGCCGGCCGCCTCTGGGCCGCCCTCCCCGGCCGCGGCCCCGACGCCCTCGCCAAAGGCGACACCACCACCGGCCCCTGGGTCGAGGTCACCGACGGCGTCCCCGTCATGCAATGGCTCGACGACGCCGCCGCCCGCGGCACCCGCCTCCACCTGCGCGGCACCGGACGCCTCGACGGCGTCCCCTCCGACCGCCTCACCCTCCACCTGGAACTCGCCCACACCGGCACGGGCGAGACCCACCGCGTCCCCGCCCCCCACGAGGACGGCAAGTTCACCGCCGAATTCGACCTCTGCGACGCGATCGGCCCGCTCGACGACGCCGACGGCGTCTGGGAGGTGCGCCTCAACGTCGCCGTCGGCGGCTACGAGACCACCGTCCCGTACGGGGTCCGGCTCGGCGGCCCCATGCGCCGCTACCGGCGCCTGCGCGTCCACCTCATGCCGCGCTGGCGTGGCCGGTTCGGGCGCGTGCGGGCGGAGCTGGGGTTCGGTCCGGACGGTGCGCTGCAGCTGCGCTGCGGCGACCGGGCGGTCCCGGTGCTGCGCGGCATCGCGCGGCGGCTGCGCGCCACTGGCGAGTCGCCCCACCAGGTCTGATCAGGCAATTCCGGTTATCATCGATAGCCGCCCCCGCCACCCCCCAACGAGGAAAGTACGGAGCCAGGAAGCCCACATGGCCACACCCATCGTCTCAGTCGTCATTCCCGTGCACAATGCGATGCCGTACCTGCTCAAGGGCATCGAGTCGCTGCTGGGCCAGTCCATCGGCAAGGACCGCCTCGAGGTCATCGCGGTGGACGACGGCTCGACCGACGGCAGCGGGGAGGCCCTGGACAAGTTCGCCGCCTCCGAGCCCGACTGCGTGCGGGTCGTGCACCAGGAGGCGAGCGGGACGCCGAGCGTGCCGCGCAACCGGGGCATCGAGCTGGCGCGCGGGAAGTACGTGTTCTTCCTCGACGCGGACGACTACCTCGGGGTCGAGGCGCTCGAGCGCATGGTCGAGATGGCCGAGGAGAACGAGTCGGACGTCGTGCTCGGCAAGCTCGTGAGCGTGAACGGCCGGGGCGTGGCACGCTCCATGTTCGAGCGGGACATGCCGAGCGCGGACCTGTACTCGACGCGCGTGTACTGGAACCTGCCGTGCCTGAAGCTGTTCCGCCGGTCCATGCTGGAGGAGCACGGGCTGCGGTTCCCCACGGACCGGCGGTTCATCGAGGACCTGCTGTTCACGATCCAGGCGTACTACCACGCGCGCAACATCTCCGTGGTGGGCGACTACGACTGCTACTACGTGGTGCTGCGCGAGGACGGCGGCAACCTCACCAGCGGCGGCATGAAGGCCCCCGAGCACTTCCAGCAGTCCGAGGGCACGCACCTGCAACTGCTCGTCGACCTCGTCGGCGACCTGGTGCCGGCGGGGCCGAAGCAGGACTACCTGATGCGCCGCCACTGGGAGGTCGAGGGGCTCAACGAGATCCGCCGCCTGCTCAAGGACCCCACGGACGAGTCGCGGCGGCTGCGGTTCGAGGCGCTGCGCGACCTGGTGCTGCGCCGGTACACGCCGGGCGCGGGCGCGAACCTGCCCGTGGTGCGGCGCGTGTACTACGAGCTCATCATCGAAGACCGGCTCGACGACCTGATGCGGCTGCTGCGCGAGCCCGCCGACCTGGTGTTCGCCGGGCGCGGCGACCGCGTGTACGCGACGCTGCGCGGCTACGAGGACGCCGTCGCGCCCGAGCCGGGCCCGTGGCTCGACCTGAGCGAGTCGCTGGAGGTCCGCCACTGGTTCAAGGGCGTCCGGTTCACGCCCGAGGCGCTGCGCATCGAGGGCACCGGCCGCATCGCGCCGATCCCGTCCGACCTCATCGGGGTGCGGCTCGAGGCGGTCCACTCGGCGACCGGCGAGGTCGTCGCGGTCGACGTGGCGCATGAGGACGGGCATTTCACGGCCGAGTTCGACCGGGCCGCGCTCCTCGCGCACGGCAAGGGCGCGTGGCGGTTCGAGGTCGTGGTCACCGTCGGCGAGACCGAGCGGCGGGCCCCGTTCGGCGGTCGCCTCGGCGGCGGCCTGCAGGGCAAGACCCGGCCGCGCCCCGCGGCCGTGGCGGGCGGGCGCCGCCTCGTGTTGGACTACGCCAAGGGCGCGAACCAGCTGCAGGTGAACGTGGAGGCGCGGTTCACCGCGCGGCGCATCGTGAAGTCGGCGGCGCGCCGGGCGGGCCTGGGCCGCGTGAAGGCCCGGCTCGCGAAGCCGCGGCAGCAGCCGAGCGGCGTGCAGGCCGTGCGGGTCGCCCGGCCGATCTAGGGCCGGTCCGGTGCGTCAGACCGGTCGCCATCCGGCCCGTTCGCCCGCTCGCCACGTTGTAGGCCCTCCCGACACCACCCCGGTACCGGGAGGGCCTTCCGCCTCGCGAGCGAACCGACGGATTCGGATACCGCCGCCCCCTGATGCACCGGACCGGCGCTAGACGGACGCCGCCGCGGGAGGCCGGAGCCCCCCGCGGCGGGCCGCTACGCGTTCAGCTCGGCGTAGTACGCCTGGCAGGCGTCCCACGTCGGGAGCAGTCCCTGGGCCTCGGCTTCGGCCAAGGTCGGGGCGGCGGCGTCCTTGTCGGACAGCAGCGGCTCGAACCCGGACGGCCATTCGATCCCGATCGCGGGGTCGAGCGGGTTGACGCCGTGCTCGCGTTCGGGCGCATACCCTTCCGAGCACAGGTAGACCACGGTGGCGTCGTCGGTGAGCGCCATGAAGCCGTGCCCGAGCCCCTCGGACAGGTACACCGAGTGGTGGTCCTGGTCGTCCAGGCGCACCAGCTCCCACTGCCCGAAGGTCGGCGAGCCGACCCGGATGTCCACGATGAGGTCGAGGATCGCGCCGCGCACGCACTTGACGTACTTGGCCTGGCTCGGCGGGACGTCCGCGAAGTGGATGCCGCGCAGCGTCCCCTTGCTGGAGACCGAGCAGTTGGCCTGGACCAGGTCGAGCTTGTGGCCGACCGCCTCGGCGAAGGCGGGCGCCTTGAACCACTCGTGGAAGGAGCCGCGGCTGTCGCCGAAGACCTTGGGTTCGAAGACCCAGGCGCCGGGGATGTCAAGCTGTCGCATGTGGAGTCACTTTCCGGTTCGGTGGGTTACAGCCGGGCGGCGAGGCCGCGCAGGCGCTTGCGCGCGGAGGCGGGCAGCTTGCGCGCGATCGGGACGCCGACGCTGCGCACGGCCCGCTTGAACAGGTCCTTGCGGCGCTTCGCGGCGATCTCGGCGAGCGTCGCCGGGTCGAGCAGGTCGACGCCGGTCACCGCGAGGCGGCCCGAGCCGTCCACGGTCGCCCCGCACAGCCGCACCCCGGGCTTCTCGGGGTTGGTGAGCAGCGCGGTCAGGTCGTACTCGCCGGCGGGCACGCCGCGGACCTTCCCGGGCAGGCGCAGGTGCGCGCGGTCGAGCGCGGGCACGAGGGACGCCTTGACCCGGTGCGCGCCTTCGGCGTTCGCGAGCTCGACGACGGTGTCGCGGGGCGCGGTGCGCGCCGACGTGTAGATCTCCAGCCGCAGCTCCGCCGGGTGCTCCGCCGCCAGGTGCAGCGGCTTGCCCTCCATGACCTGCGAGAGGTCGCGGGCGCCGCGGGAGACGTCGAGCGTGAGGTTCCCGTACGGGTCGGTGAAGTAGGGGATGACGCGGCGCGCGGGCGAGCCGAGCAGCGCCGGGAAGCATTTCACGTCCAGGGCGGTGTCGCGGTCGGCGCCGATGCGGGCCTTCTTGACGACGCCGAGGCCGCGCACGGGCGCCCACACGTCCCACATGCCCTTGCCGATCCGGCCGCGGCCCTTGACCGCCTCGGTCGGCAGGTAGCCGGTGCCGCGCAGGACCACGCGCTTGCGGCCGTCGGCGGCGTCCTCGAGCTCGGCGGCGAACGTCGCCGGGCACGGCCACTCGACGGCGCTCTCGCGGTTGCGCAGCGACAGCTCGGCGGCGAACCCGTCGAGCTCGCCGGTCACGTCCACCGGCTCGTCCGAGCCCAGCAGCTCCCGGGTGAGGTCGGGCGAGAGGAAGTAGCGGCCGTCCTTCTCCTGGAACTCGAACGGGACCTGCTCCTCGCCGTGCACGAGCTGCGCGCTCAGCGCGACGCGCATGCGCCCGTTCCCGGTCCACTCGGCGTCCTCCAGGCGCGCGGTCGCCTTCACCGAGGCGGAGAACCGCGCGATGCGGATGAGGCCCTCGCGGTCGTTCGAGCGCAGCAGGCTCGAGCGCATCCGCTGGATGGCCCCGAGCCCGTCGTGGACGCCCTCGGTGACGAAGTCCCGCTCCAGGGCCTGGATCTCGTCGATCATCTCGTCGCGGTAGTCGTCCTCGTAGCGCAGGATCGCCGGCTCCGAGATCCGGCCCAGCATCTCCACCCGGTAGAAGCGGCGCAGCAGCTTGTCGCGGAACTCGCCGGGCTCGGTGTTCGCCACGACCACGTCCAGGACCTCGCGGAGGTTCTTGTAGTAGCCCGAGGGCACCAGCTTCGCCGAGCCGGCGTTCTTGCCGTCGTCGCGCTTCGAGTAGTAGTAGCAGGTGTACGAGCCCAGGATCGAGACGACCTTCGCGGGGAAGTACGTCTCCATCATGTACAGCTGGTCCTCGAGGCGCCGCTTGCCCTCGGGGTAGGCGATCTTGTTCTCGCGCAGGAACGCCGTGCGGAACATCTTGTGCGGGGTGAGGCTGTCGTACAGCGGGAAGTTCGTGATGTCGACCTTGTCGCGGTCGGCCTTGAACACCCCGTGCGGCACGCCCCGGAAGTTCGAGGCGACCTTGCCGATGACGATGTCCGAGCCGTTGCGGTGGCCCATCTCGTACAGGCGGCGCAGCGCGTCCGACGCGAGGTAGTCGTCCTGGTCCAGGAACTGCACGTACTCGCCGCGCGCCTCGTCGACGCCGACGTTCCGCGGCTTGCCCGGCCATCCCGAGTTCGGGATGTGGATGGCCCTGAAGTGCGCGTGCTCGGCGGCGAGCTTGTCGAGCATCGCCGGCGTGTCGTCACTGGAGCCGTCGTTCACGAACAGCACCTCGAACTCCGACGCCGGCAGCGTCTGGCGCAGCAGCGAGTCGATGGCCGGTTCGATGTACTTGCCCGGGTTGTAGACCGGGATGATCACGCTGACCTTCACCGTCATCGGTTCGAGTCCTTCCGTTGGCATGGCATGGGTGGCTGCGGCGCCGCGCGCGGGCGCCGAGCGCTAACAGGTTGTCGGGCCCCGCAGGCAGGGCGAGGGCGCCATCCGATCCGATACGGACGGCGCCGAGCGGCAGGGGCGGCACACCGCCCGGGTCGAGGCGCGCGAACAGCCGCCCGTCCCCCGGCGCGAGGCCGGCCACGGGGCCGGGCAGCTCCAGCCGCCAGCGGCCCTCGAAGGGGCGCACGGACGCCGGCACCTCGTACCAGTCCCCCGCGCCGTCCTCGACGAGCAGTTTCGCGCCGACCGGCGCGGTCGACGGCGACGTCGCCGCGTCCAGCAGCAGCGCCCGGTCGCCGTCCCGCGCGACCGCGCGGCCCGACAGGTGGTCGCCCAGGGCGCGGGCCTTCTTGCCGACGTCGATCGTCAGCTCGCCCTTCACCGCGGTGAAGAACGGGAGCACGCCGCGCGCGGGCGCGCCCAGCACCGCCGGACGCAGATCGATGCCCGCCTCGCGGTCGGCGCCGAGCCGCAGGTCGCGGGCGAGCCCGAAGCCGGACAGTTCCAGATGCGCGTCCCACAGGCCGCGCGACAGCCGCTCCCGCGCGCCGTCGGCCTCGGTCCGGATCCCACCGGACACCTTGAACGCCACCGTGACCAGGCCCTCGGCGTCCGCGGCGAGCGTCCGCTCGAACACGGCCGGGCACGGCCAGCGCAGGCCCTCCTCGCGATGCGACACCGACAGCGCGCCGGTGTACGCCTCGAACTCGTCCGTGACATCGAGGAGGTCCGCCTCGAGCGCGAACCGGTCCGCGAGCGACCGGTCGAGGCACACGCGCCCCTCGACCCGCTCGAAGCGGATCGGCGACCCGTCGGCCCACACGAGCCGCGCGGTCGCACCGAGCTCCAAGCCGCCGTCGGCGGACCACTCGGCCCGCTCCAGGTGCGCGTCGACCCGCACCGCCCGCGCCAGCCGGTACCACTCGGCGAGCCGGTCGCGGTCCCCGCGCTCCAAGAGCACGCTCGCGACCCGCCCGAACACGCCCAGGCTGCCGCCCACGGTGGACGGCATGTGGGCGGCGACCGTCTTGCGCGCCGCCTCGAACCACGCGTCGAACCCCTGCCCCGCGTCGACCCAGTCGATCCGCCGCGACAACTGCCCGTGCACCTCGGACTCGTACACGCGCCCCAGCGCCCGGTCCCGCGCGGGACCGGCCTCCAGCTTCGACGCGAACACGTCCGTCAGCGCCGCCACATGCGCGAACCAGGACTCGACCTCGTGCAGGCCGCCCGCGCCGCGCACCGCATGGTGCCGGCTGCGCCACTGGTACACCGGGTAGTCCGCGTACACCGCGATCCGCGCCGTCGCGCAGTACGCCTCGGCGGCGAAGACCGCGTCCTCCAAGACCCGCTTGGACTCGTCGAACCGCAGCCCGCGCTCGGCCAGGAACGACCGCCGGAACAGCTTGTGGTCCGTCAGCGCCCACGCCAGATCCGAGTCCCCCAGCCCGCACCGGCCCGCCGTCCGCCGGTACACCGGGTGCGCCGCCTCAGGGAACCCCGCGACGAGCTTGGGCTGCACGATGTCCGCCTCGTGCTCGACGGCGAACTCGTACAGCCGCCGCAGCGCGTCCGGCTCCAGGAAGTCGTCGTCGTCGACGAACAGCACGAACTCGCCGCGCGCCCGCTCGAGCCCCAGGTTCCTCGGCCCCGCGTACGAACCCGCGTGCTCGGATCGGATCACCTGCAGCTGCGCGTGCCCCGCGGCGGCCTTCTCGAGCCGCTCCGGCGAATCGTCGGTCGACCCGTCGTCGACGTACAGCACCTCGACATCGCTGCCGGGCATCGTCTGGGCCAGCATCGACTTGACGTTCCGGCCGATGTCACCCCCGATGTTGCGCACGGCCACGACGACGCTGACCTTGATCGCCAAGAGCTTCAGTCCTTCGGGAGGGCGGGGAACGCCGCGTCCAGGGCCTCGCGCCAGTCGCGGATCGGGTCGATGCCCGCCGCCTGCCACCGGTCGTGCCCCAGCACGCTGTAGGCCGGGCGCGGCGCCGGGCGCTTGAACGCCTCGCTCGTGGTCGGGCGCACCCGCTCCGGGTCGGCGCCCAGCAGCTCGAAGATCCGCCGCGTCAGCCCGAACCAGGTCGTCTCGCCCGAGCTCGTGCCGTGGTACACCCCGGCGGGGGCCGTCCCGGCGAGCGCGCCCTCCCCGAGCCGCACGAGGCGGTCGGCGAGGTCCGCGGTCCAGGTCGGCTGCCCGCGCTGGTCGTCGACGACGTCGAGGGTGTCCTTGACGCCTTCGAGTCTGATCATGGTGCGCACGAAGTTGCCGCCGCCGGCGCCGTAGAGCCAGGCGGTGCGCACGACGTATCCGGTGTCGGGGAGCAGTTCGAGGACGGCTTCCTCGCCGGCGAGCTTGGTGCGGCCGTAGGCGCTGCGCGGGGCGGTGGGGGCGTCTTCGGCGTAGGGCGCGGTGGCGTCGCCGGCGAAGACGTAGTCGGTGGAGACCTGCAGGAGCACGGCCCCGGTCTCGCGGCAGGCCTCGGCGAGGCGGCGGGGGCCGTCGCCGTTGACGGCGAGGGCGGCGGCCTCCTGCTCCTCGGCGTCGTCGACGGCGGTCCAGGCGGCGCAGTTGACCACGACGGCGGGGGCGTGCTCGGCGAGGGCGGCGGCCACCGACGCGGGGTCGGTGATGTCGAGTTCCTTGCGGGACAGGACGACCGCGCGCTGCCCGGCGGCTTGGACGCGGGCCTCGACGTCTTGGGCGAGCATGCCCGCGCCGCCGGTGATCAGCCAGGTGCTCACAGGGCGGCCTTGTCCTTCAGGGGCTCCCACCACGCGCGGTTGTCGCGGTACCACTGGACGGTCTCGGCGAGGCCGGCCTTGAAGTCGGTCTTGGGCTGGTAGCCGAGCTCGGTGCTGATCTTGGTGCAGTCGACGGAGTAGCGGCGGTCGTGGCCCTTGCGGTCGGTCACGTACTCGACGGACTCGTCCCAGTCGGCGCCGCAGGCGTCGAGGAGGAGCTGCGTGAGCTCCTTGTTGGAGAGTTCGGTGCCGCCGCCGATGTTGTAGACCTCGCCGGCGCGGCCCTTGGTGCGGACGAGTTCGATGCCCTGCACGTGGTCGTCGATGTGGAGCCAGTCGCGGATGTTGCCGCCGTCGCCGTACAGCGGGACCTTCTTGCCGTCCAGCAGGTTCGTGATGAACAACGGGATGACCTTCTCGGGGAAGTGGTGGTGCCCGTAGTTGTTGGAGCAGCGGGTGACGCGCACGTCGAGCCCGTGGGTCCGGTGGTAGGAGAGGGCGATGAGGTCGGAGGAGGCCTTCGCCGCCGAGTACGGCGAGTTCGGGGCGAGCGGGTCGGTCTCGGGCCAGGAGCCCTCGTCGATCGAGCCGTAGACCTCGTCGGTGGAGACGTGCACGAACGTGTCGATCCCGGCGAGGTGGGCGGCGTGGATGAGGGTGTGGGTGCCGACCACGTTGGTGCGCACGAACTCGGCGCCGCCGTCGATGGAGCGGTCCACATGGGACTCGGCCGCGAAGTGGACGACCTGGTCGTGGTCGGCCATGAGCTGCGCGACGAGCTCGGTGTCGCAGATGTCGCCCTGGACGAACGCGAAGCCGGGGTGGGAGCGGACCTCGTCGAGGTTCGCCGGGTTGCCGGCGTAGGTGAGCTTGTCGAGGACCGTGACGGCCACGTCGGCCGGGCCGTGCTCGCCGAGGACGGTGCGCACGTAGTGGGAGCCGATGAAGCCGGCCCCGCCGGTCACGAGGATCTTCGTGGTCATGAGGAAATCTGCACCTTGCTGTAGTCGCCGATGACGAGCCGGTGGGCCGCGGGGACGCGCGGCGCCGGGGTGATCTCGACGTTCCGTCCGATGAGCGAGGCCTCGATGCGGCGGACGCCGACGATCGAGGACTCCTTGAGCAGGATCGAGTACTCCACTTCGGCGTCCTCGATCCGGCAGTCGTCCGAGATGGACGTGAAGGGCCCGACGTACGCGTCCGCGACGACGGAGCCGGCGCCGACGATCGCCGGGCCGACGATGCGGCTGCCGGTGACCTTGGCGGTCTTGTGGATCTGGACGCGGCCGATGATCTCGCTGGCCTCGTCGATCTCGCCGTCGAGGGAGGGTTCGAGGGTCTCGAGCACGGTCCGGTTGACCTCCAGCATGTCGGTGACGTTGCCGGTGTCCTTCCAGTACCCGTGGATGGTGGTCGAGCGGACGTCCTGGCCCTGCTCGATGAGCCATTGGATGGCGTGCGTGATCTCGAGCTCGCCGCGCCACGACGGCTTGATGGAGCGCACGGCCTCGTGGATGTTGGGGGTGAAGAGGTAGACGCCGACGAGGGCGAGGTCGCTCTTGGGCTCTTTGGGCTTCTCCTCGAGGCCGATCACCTTGCCGTCCGCGTCGAGTTCGGCGACGCCGAACGAGCGGGGGTCGGAGACCTGGGTGAGGAGGATCTGCGCGTCGGGCTTCTCGGCGCGGAACTGGTCGACGAGGCCGGAGATGCCGCCGACGATGAAGTTGTCGCCGAGGTACATGACGAAGTCGTCGTCGCCGAGGAAGTCCTTGGCGATGAGGACGGCGTGGGCGAGGCCGAGCGGCGCGTCCTGGGGGATGTAGGTCACCTTGATGCCGAGCTCGGACCCGTCGCCGACGGCTTCGCGGATCTCCGCGGCGGTGTCGCCGACGATGATGCCGACCTCGGTGATCCCGGCCTCGGCGATCGCCTCGAGGCCGTAGAACAGGACCGGCTTGTTCGCGACCGGTACGAGCTGCTTGGCCGAGGTGTGGGTGATCGGCCTGAGGCGGGTGCCCGCGCCGCCGGAGAGTACAAGAGCCTTCATGTCGCCCACCCTAACAGTTCACGCCCAGGCCACCGCTCGTTCCCTCTCTCGTTCGAGCGATATTCACATCCCGTGGATTCCGCAGGTCACCGGTGCCGTGGAGGGTCTTCGGAGGGTCTCCTTAGGGGGTCCGCGGCGGGGTTCGCCGGGGACTGCGGGCGGGGCGGGGCGGCTAGCGGAAGCGGCGGTTGGCCTCGGTGAGGTCCTCGGCGAAGTCGATCTCGATGACGTCGTGGGCGGAGATGTCGATGGCCTCGAAGTGGACGCCGTCGTGCTCGATGGCCAGTTCGATGCCGCGTTCGAAGTAGTCCTGGTCGCCGACCTCGGCGAGCCGCTTGGCGAGGATCGCCCGGTCGCCGGAGGAGACGTAGTTGACGCCGACGGCCTCCCCGAGCGCGCCGTCGCGGACCTCTTTGGACAGGCGGCGGATGTACCCGTCGGGGCCGAGCGTGTACTTGATCTCCTCTTCGGCGACGGAGGCGGTGTTCACCGAGATGAAGGAGCGGTCCATGGCGATGTGCGGCAGGAGCGCGTCGAGGACCCGCGGGTCGAAGACGACGTCGCCGTTGAGCCACAGCACCCCGCCCGGGCCGAGGATGGTGAGGGCCTTGAGGAGGCTCTTCGCGGTGTTGGTGTCCCCGTACGCCTGGTTGTAGATGAAGCCGACGTCGGGCACCTCCTCCATGATGACCTCTTTCTTGAAGCCGACCACGAGGTGAATGGAGTGGCGGGAGAAGCGGGAGGTGAGCAGCCGCAGCGACCGGCCGAGGATGGTCTCCCCGGAGGCGAGCGGCGTCAGGGGCTTGGGGTGCGGCTTCCCGAGGCGGGAGCCGACGCCGGCCGCCAGGATCACGATGTTCGTCGACACGGCGCTCTCATCCGTTTCAGTCACTCTGGCCTCAAACAGCACGAATGGCCCTCACGCTACCAGTGCGGGAGCGGGAGCCGTTCAGCCCACTGTACGGCTCCGCCGTGACTCGGCCGCCCGCCGCAGGAGCGTCTCGTGACGTCCGACCACCGCGTCGGGCTCGTATTCGCGGGCCTTGGCGCGCCCGCCCTCGCCGAGCGCGGCGCGCAGGTCGGGGTCGCCCATGAGCCGGTCGAGCCCGGCGGCGATCGCCGCGGGGTCTTCGGGGGCGACGAGCAGGCCGTTCTTGCCGTCTTCGACGATCTCCAAGGGGCCGTGCGGGACGGCCGTGCACAGCACGGGCAGCCCGGCGGCCATGGCTTCGACGATGACGAGCCCGAACGGCTCGAACCGGGAGGGCACGACGGCGATCGACGCGCCGGCGCGGGCGGCGTCGAGCGGCGCGACCCCGCCTTTCAGCACGATCCGGCCCTGCATGCCGAGTTCCTTGACGCGCGCTTCGAGGCGTTTGCGCTCGCTGCCGCGCCCGTAGAGGTGCAGGGACCATTCGGGTCGGGCCGCGGCGAGGGACGCGAAGGCGTCCACGAGCAGGTCGAAGCCCTTCATGCGGGTGAGGCGGCCGACGGCCATGACGACGGGGCCGCGCTCGGCGGCGGAGGGCGGCGCGGCGGGGATCGAGTTGGGGACGTGCGCGACGATGCCGGCGCGGGCGGGCGCGGCCTCGCGGTAGGCGGCGGCGTCGGCCTCGGTGATGGTGGCGACGGCGTCGAAGCGGCGGCAGTCGCGCAGGATGCGCCGGCGGACGCGGGGCCGGTAATGGTCGAGGAAGAGGTGCTCCTGGGCGACGACGGGCATGCCGCGGCGGGCGTAGCGGGCGAGGTAGGAGTTGAGGTTGGCCTGGGTGCCGATGAGGACGTCCGTGTCGGCGGCCCGCACGTACCGCTTCACGCGGCGGTCGAGGAGCATCGAGACGTCGTCCATGTTGACGGCGCGCTGCCAGTGCAGGAACGACGGGAGCCGGCGGCGGATCCGGTCGGCGCGGGACAGGGTCTCGCCGCCGTGTTCGGGCTTGCGGATGTCCCAGAGGGATTCGACGCGGATGCGCGGGTCGGTGTCGAAGTCGGGCCGGTCCTTGTGGCGGGTGCAGGAGACGATGGTGACGTCGTGGCCGCGCTCGACGAGGGCGTGCGCGGTGTTCAACGTGGTCTTGATCGTGCCGCCGAGGCCCCAGGCGTTGCGGAGGAGAAAGGTGATGCGCACTCACCAAGCCTAGGGCGGCTCGGCAAGGCGCGCTCGGTTCCTCAGTCTTCCTGTGGCGCACCCGTTTGCTTCGCGGCCTTCTTGGCGGCGGCCTTCTTCACCGTCTGCTTCGCCGCGGTCTTCTTCGCGGCGGCCTTCTTCACCGTCTTCTTCGCCGCGGTCTTCTTCACCGTCTTCTTCGCCGCGGTCTTCTTCGCGGTCGTCTTCTTCGCGGCTTTCTTGGCGGTCTTCTTCGCGGGCACGGCCCCGGAGGCGACCTTCTCGCGGCGTTCGGCGAGGAGCTCGGCGGCGCGGTCGATGGTGAGGTCCTCGATCGAGTCGGTCTTGCGGATCGACGCGTTCGTCTCGCCGTCGGTCACGTACGGGCCGAACCGGCCGTCCTTGAGCGTGACCTCCTTGCCGGTGACCGGGTCGGGGCCGAGCTCTTTGAGGAGGGTCTGGGCGCGCTGCTGGCGTCCGCGCGTCTTGGGCTGCGCGAGCAGCTTCTCCGCTTCGTCGAGGGTGAGGGTGAACAGCTGCTCCTCGTTCTCGAGGGACCGGAAGTCGCGGTTCTTCTTCACGTACGGGCCGTGCGGGCCCAGGCCGGTGCGGATCTCCTCGCCGTCGGCGGCCGTGCCGACCAGGCGCGGCAGCGTCAGGAGCTTGACGGCGTCGGCGAGGGTGATCTCGGAGAGCTTCTGGCCGGTCAGCAGGGACGAGGACTTCTCGCCGCTGGTGACGTACGGCCCGTACCGGCCGGTCTTGGCGAGCACCGGCTCCCCGGTCTCGGGGTGGGTGCCGAGTTCGCCTTCGTTCTCGGCGAGTTCGAACAGCTCCTGGCCCCGCTCCGGGGTGAGCTCGTCGGGCGCGAGGTGCTCGGGGATCGAGGGCCGCTTGCCCGGCTCGGCCCCGTCCTCCTGCCCGGGCGTGGTGCGCTCGAGGTAGGGCCCGTACCGGCCGACGCGGGCGACGACGTGGCGTCCCTTGTCGTCGGTGTACAGCGGGATCGAGTTGACCTCGCGGGCGTCGATCTTCGCGAGTTCCTCTTCGATCATGTGCCGCAGCCCGCCGGAGGCGGCGACGGTGCCTTCCTTGTCCTGCCCGCCGAAGTAGAACTTGCGCAGGAACTCCTCGCGGGACTCCTGGCCGGCGGCGACCTCGTCGAGCTCGTTCTCCATGCCCGCGGTGAAGTCGTAGTCGACCAGGCGCGGGAAGTGCCGCTCCATGAGCCCGATGACGGCGAACGCGCGGAAGGCGGGCACGAGCGCCTGGCCCTTCTTGAACACGTATTCGCGGTCCTGGATGGTCTGCATGATCGACGCGTACGTGGAGGGCCGGCCGATGCCGCGCTCTTCGAGGGCTTTGACGAGGCTGGCCTCGGTGTAGCGGGCGGGCGGCTGCGTGGTGTGCCCGGCGGCTTCGAGGCCGCGCTCGGCGAGGTGCTGCCGCTCGGTGAGCTCGGGCAGGCGCTTCTCGGCGTCGTCGGCGTCGCCGTCGTCGATGGACTCGACGTAGGCGAGGAGGAAACCGGGGTTGGTGATGGTCTTGCCGGAGGCGCCGAAGTCGGCCTCTTCCCCGTCGGCGGTGGTGGCGCGGGCGCGCACCGAGGTCGAGTTCCCGGTGGCGTCGACCATCTGGGAGGCGAGCGTGCGCCGCCAGATGAGATCGTACAGCCGGAACTCTTCGGCCGAGAGCTGGCTCTTCAACTGGTTGGGGGTCTTGAACCGGTCCCCGGAGGGCCGGATGGCCTCGTGGGCCTCCTGCGCGTTCTTCACCTTTCGCGCGTACCGGCGCGGCTCCGAGGGCACGTACTGGGCGCCGTAGAGTTCGGCGGCCTGGGCGCGGGCGGCGTTGATCGCGGTGTTCGACAGGTTCGTCGAGTCGGTCCGCATATAGGTGATGTGGCCGTTCTCGTAGAGCCGCTGGGCGACCCGCATGACCTGCGCGCTGGAGAGGCGGAGCTTGCGCCCGGCCTCCTGCTGCAGCGTCGAGGTGATGAACGGCGCGTACGGCTTGCGCCGGTACGGCTTCTTCTCGACTTTGAGGACGGTGAAGTCGCGGCCTTCGAGGCGGTGCGCGAGCCCGCGGGCGCCGGCCTCGTCGAGGTGGACGACGTTGCCCTTCACCTGCCCGGTGGCGGCGTCGAAGTCCTTGCCGGTGGCGACCCGGTCCCCGTCGACGGCGATGAGCGTGGCCTTGAACACCTGGTCGTCGTCGGTCGCCAGATTGGCGGAGACGTCCCAGTAGTCGGCGGCGCGGAACGCCATGCGCGCCCGCTCCCGCTCGACGACGAGCCGCGTCGCGACCGACTGCACGCGCCCGGCCGACAGGCGCGGCATGACCTTCTTCCACAGGACCGGGGAGACCTCGTACCCGTAGAGGCGGTCGAGGATGCGCCGCCCCTCCTGGGCGTCGACGAGGTCCTGGTTGAGCTCGCGCGGGTTCGCGGCGGCCTCGGCGATGGCCTGCGGCGTGATCTCGTGGAACACCATCCGCTTGACCGGGACCTTCGGCTTCAGGGTCTCGAGCAGGTGCCAGGCGATGGCCTCCCCCTCGCGGTCCTCATCGGTGGCGAGGAAGAGCTCGTCGACCTCCGCGAGGTAGCCCTTGAGCTTCTTCACATGCGCGGACCGGTCCGGGTTCACGATGTACAGCGGCGCGAAGTCGTTGTCGACGTCCACGCCGAGGCGCGACCAGGCCTTGTCCTTGAATTTGGCCGGGATCTCCTTCGCGCTGCGCGGAAGGTCCCTGATGTGCCCGAGCGAGGAGTCGACGATGTAGCCGGGGCCGAGATAGGAGGCGATCGTCTTGGCCTTCGCCGGGGACTCCACGATGACCAGGCGCTTGATGTCCGCCACTGCTCCCACCGTTCACTCGGAAAATGCACTCGATTCGTTACGGTAGCTCACGCTTCCGCATTGCGTCCCCTGAGTATGGGTGTGCCCCGGTCCGATCGACCGGGGCACACGCGGACGTGATCCCAGATTCAGCGAAGTTCCGGGCTGGGCGCGCGCTCAGCCGCTAGCCGACGTTGACCGACTCACGCTGCTCCGGGGCGTGGGCTTCCCCCGCCTCCACCACCGCGGAACGCCGCTTGGAGACGAGGATCGCCGCGACGAGGGCGGCGAGCGCGACACCGGCGATGATCCACCGGACCGGGCTGTCGGCCTGGTCGCCGACGCCTTCGACCGTGTACACGACGACGGCCGGGGCGATGATGAGGCTCACCAGGTTCATGACCTTCAGGAGCGGGTTGATCGCGGGCCCGGCGGTGTCCTTGAACGGGTCGCCGACGGTGTCGCCGATGACCGCCGCGGCGTGGGCCTCGGAGCCCTTGCCGCCGTGGTTGCCGTCCTCGACGTCCTTCTTCGCGTTGTCCCACGCCCCGCCCGAGTTCGCGAGCATGACGGCCATGAGCACGCCGCACGCGATCGCGCCCGCGAGGTACGCCGCGAGCGGGCCGACGCCGAGGCCGAAGCCGACCGCGATGGGCGCGGTGATGGCGAGGAGCCCGGGCGTGACGAGTTCGCGCTGGGCGTCGCGGGTGCAGATGTCGACGACGCGGCCGTACTCGGGCCGCTGCGTGCCCTCCATGATCCCGGGGAAGCGAGCGAACTGGTCGCGGACCTCGGTGACGACGGCGCCGGCGGAGCGGGCGACGGCGTTGACGGCGAGGCCGGAGAACAGGAACACGACGCTCGCGCCGATGATGAACCCGACGATGTTGACCGGGTCGGCGATGTTCAACGTCTCGAAGAGCGCGCCGCCGGCGAGGCCCTCGGAGACCACCGCGTCGGTGTAGGAGCCGAACAAGGCGGTCGCGGCCAGGACCGCGGTCGCGATCGCGATGCCCTTGGTGATCGCCTTGGTGGTGTTGCCGACCGCGTCCAGGTCGGTGAGGGTGCGCGCCGCGTCGCCTTCGACGTCGCCGGACATCTCGGCCACGCCTTGCGCGTTGTCGCTGATGGGCCCGAACGTGTCCATGGCGACGATGACGCCGACGGTGGTGAGCAGGCCGCAGCCGGCGAGCGCGACCGCGAACAGGCTCACGAGGAACACGCCGCCGCCGAGCAGGTACGCGCCGAGGACCGCGACCGCGATCGTCAGCGCCGTGTACACGGCCGACTCCAGACCGAGCGAGAAGCCCGACAGGATGTTCGTGGCCGCGCCGGTGCGGGTCGAGGCCGAGACGGTCTTCGTCGGCTTGTACCGCGTGTCGGTGTAGTAGCCGGTGAGCGCCAGGATCGCCGCCGCCAGCGCGATGCCGATGACGACCGCGACGACCGCGAGGACCTGCGGGTTCACGGGGATGCTCGCGATGTCCTCGGCGGCGATCTTCCCGCCGAGCTCCGACCAGGACGAGGGCACGTACCAGAACACGGCGACCGCGGTCAGGGCCGCGGCGACGACCGCGGAGATGTAGAACGCGCGGTTGATCGCGGTCAGGCCCGACGCGTCCGAGGCGCGCATGCGGGTGATGATGACGCCGAGGATCGCGCACACGATGCCGACCGAGGCGACCAGCAGCGGCAGGACCAGGCCGGTCTCACCGAACGCCGCGCGGCCCAGGATGAGGCTCGCGACCAGGACCACCGCGTACGACTCGAACAGGTCCGCGGCCATGCCGGCGCAGTCGCCGACGTTGTCGCCCACGTTGTCCGCGATCGTCGCCGGGTTGCGCGGGTCGTCCTCGGGGATGCCCTGCTCGACCTTGCCGACGAGGTCCGCGCCGACGTCGGCGGCCTTGGTGAAGATGCCGCCGCCGACGCGCATGAACATCGCCAGGAGCGCCGCGCCGAAACCGAAGCCCTCCAAGACGACGGGCGCGTCGCCCTTGTACAGGAACACGACGACCGCCGCGCCCAGCAGGCCCAGGCCGACGGTGAGGAACCCGACCACGCCGCCGGTGCGGAAGGCCAGGTGCATCGCGGCGGTGGGCTTGCCGTCGCGGGCCGCGGCGGCGACGCGCACGTTCGCGCGCGTGGCCATGTTCATGCCGGCCCAGCCGATGAACGAGCTGAACAGCGCGCCCACGATGAAGAAGGCGCTGCGCCCGATCCGGACGTCCGTGCCCCCCTCGGCCGGGAGCAGGAACAGCAGGACCACCGCGATGACGACGAAGACGCCGAGCGCTTTGAACTGGCGGTTGAGATAAGCCGAGGCGCCCTCCTGGACGGCCCCCGAGATCTCCCGCATCTTGTCGGTGCCGGTGCCGGCCGCCAGGATGCTCTTCACGAGCGCGGCGGCGCCGCCCAGGGCGACCAGCGCGAGCGCGGCGGCGACCACGACGAGGCTCAGGTTCGAGCCCGCGAGTTCGCTTACGCCCTCGTCGCCGTTGGCGAGCAACGTATGCATGTAGTTCCTCCATATGCAAGACAGGTCCATGGCCCGGAGCCATGCGTCCCGCGGGGCACCGCGGGACCGGTATCGCAGTCACGTAGGGGGCCGCGGGACGGGTAGGACGGCGCGGCCGGGAGCCGGGCCTGCGGCCCGGCAGACTTAACGTGCGGAGTGTAACGATGTGAGCGCTTTAGCAGTGGGGACGGTCACGCGCGCCCGCGGGCGTGTCCAATCCCTCAGTGATCGGCGCCGGAACCCGATCCCGGCAGCGGCCACGACATGCTGACCGTCGTGCTCCCGTCCGCCCCCGGACCGGTCACGACCAGGTCTTCGACCAGTCCGCCCAGCACGATCAGGGTGATCTCCTCCGAGAGGGTGTCCTCTTCGATCGCATCGTGATCGTTCGCTCGCGCATCGCCGCCGCCCACCCCCGCGGGGACCCGCCCGTCCGAGCGCGCGCGCAGATCCTGCGCGTTATCCGTGATTTTCGCAACAAAACGATCACCGATCGCGAACTCTACGCGCACGAGATCCTCGATCCCCCGGTCCCGATGACGCAGCACCGCGCGCGTGCACGCCTCGCCCACCGCCTGCCGCACCTCGTCCAGCAGCCCCGTCGCCACCCCCGCATGCGCCGCCACGTCGGCCGCCACCAACCGCGCCGCCCGCACATACGCGGCCGCGGGCGTGAACGCGAACCGGACCGTCACCGCCTCGGCCCGTCCCGAGCGGTCGTGCCTCGAGCCGTTCACTCCCCGGGCACCGCTTCCCGGACATCGAGCACCTTGTCGAGACCGGTCAAGTCCAACAGCTTCCGGATCCGCGGATTCGCGACCACCACCACGAGACTCCCGCCCGAATCCGACAGCCGCCGCCGCGCCCCGATGAGCACGCCCAGACCCGTCGAATCACAGAACTCCGTCGGCGTCAGGTCGATCGCGACCCGCATCCGACCCTCCGAAGCCAGCTGCCGCACGGCCTCCCGCAACTGCGGCGCCGTGTACATGTCGATCTCCCCGGTCACGCTGATGACCGCGTAATCGCCGACCTCGGAGAGGCTCAACCCCAGCTCGGGCTCGGCCGCGCCATCACCTGATGTTCCCCTCACGCCGTCGCTCCCCTCTCTCGGCGAAACCCGCGGCCCGCAGCCGCGGCGGCGCGCGCGGGCGGGCCTCGGGCGGGCCCGGTCCCCGCTCGGGCCGGTGATCACTGTGTCTTGGCCCATAAGCGTACTGCGTTCCCAGTGGAGTGGAGCCGGGAGCGTATGACCGAATTGCGGACGCCCGCCCCCGCCGCCGCACCACCCTGTCGGTGGGCTGCGGCATCATTGGACGGTGTCCGTCGACCAGCTGATCGCCGCCCTCGAAGCCGACGAGGGCGGCCTGCGCCACCTGCGCCGCCTCCCGCCGCGCCGACCCGTGCGCACCGACTGGCCCGCATGGGTCCCCGACACCGTCCGCACCGCCCTCGGCGACACCGGCATCACCCGCCTCTGGCCCCACCAGGCCGAAGCCGCCACCCACGCCCACGAAGGCCGCGACGTCATCGTCGCCACCGGCACCGCCTCCGGCAAAAGCCTCGCCTACCTCCTCCCCCTCCTCACCGAAGCCGCCGCCGGCGGCGAAGGCCGCACCATCTACCTCGCCCCCACCAAAGCCCTCGCCGCCGACCAGGCCCGAGCCGTCGGCGAATTCGACCTCCCCGGCCTCATCCCCGCCATCGTCGACGGCGACACCCCCTTCGAACACCGCCAATGGGCCCAGCGCTTCGCCAACCTCGTCCTCTCCAACCCCGACCTCCTCCACCACTCCCTCCTCCCCCGCCACCGCATGTGGCGCTCCCTCCTCAAGAACCTCAAATACGTCGTCATCGACGAATGCCACGTCTACCGCGGCGTCTTCGGCGCCCACGTCGCCCTCACCCTCCGCCGCCTCCTCCGCCTCGCCGAGCACTACGGCGCCCGCCCCACCGTCATCGCCGCCAGCGCCACCGCCGCCGACCCCGCCGCCTCCCTCACCGTCCTCACCGGCCGCCCCGCCGTCGCCGTCACCCGCGACTACTCCCCCCACCCCGGCGCCACCGTCGCCCTCTGGGAACCGGTCACCTACGAGATCGAAGGCGAACCCCAGCAGGCCTCCACCCTCAGCGAAACCGCCCGCATGCTCGCCCAGCTCACCCGCCGCGGCATCCGCACCCTCGCCTTCGTCCCCTCCCGCCGCGGCGCCGAGATCGTCGCCGCAGAAGCCAAATCCCGCCTCGGCGCCGACCCCGCCGCCGACCGCATCGCCGCCTACCGCGCCGGCTACCTCCGCGAACACCGCCGCGACCTCGAATCCGACCTCCGCGAAGGCCGCCTCCTCGGCGTCGCCACCACCAACGCCCTCGAACTCGGCATCGACGTCACCGGCCTCGACGCCGTCCTCCTCTGCGGCTACCCCGGCCGGCTCGCGAGCTTCTGGCAGCAGATCGGCCGCGCGGGCCGGGGCGACACCGAGGCGCTGGCGGTGATGCTCGCGAAGGACGACCCGCTCGACACGTACCTGGTGCACCATCCGGAGGCGATCTTCGACCGGCCGGTGGAGGCGAGCGTGTGCGACCCGTCGAACCCGTACGTCCTGGCCGGGCACCTGTGCCTGGCGGCGGAGGAGCTGCCGCTGCGGGACGCGGACCTTGATGCGATCCCGGGCAGCCGGGAGGTGGCGGAGCGGCTGTGCGAGCAGAAGCTGCTGCGGCGCCGGCCGGGCGGCCGGTACTACTGGATCGGGTCGGAGCGTCCCGAGGTCACCTTGCGCGGTTCGGGTCCCATGGGCGTCGACATCGCGGAGACGAAGACGGGCCGGCTGATCGGCACGATCGACACGGCGGCGTCGCACCGGCTGGTGCACAAGGGGGCGCTGTACCTGCATCAGGGCGAGTCGTACATCGTCGACGACCTCGACCTCGAGGACGGCCTGGCGCTGGTCCACGCGGCGAAGCCGCCGTGGATGACGAGCGCGCAGGAGATCACGCACCTGGAGGTGCTGTCGGAGCGCGAGCGCCTGGAGATGGGCGACGTGACCCTGTGCCTGGGCGAGGTCGAGGTGACGTCGAACGTGATCTCGTACCAGCGCCGCAGGCTGCCTTCGGGCGAGGTGATCGACACGCAGCCGCTGGACCTGCCGCCGCAGACGCTGCGCACGGTCGCGGTGTGGTGGACGGTGGAACCTGAAGCGCTGGAAGGGGTCCCGGATCTGGCGGGGTCGCTTCACGCGGCCGAGCACGCCTCGATCGGCCTGCTGCCGCTGGTGGCCACGTGCGACCGGTGGGACATCGGCGGGCTGTCGACGCCCGCGCACATGGACACGGAGCTGCCGACGGTGTTCGTCTACGACGGTCACCCGGGCGGCGCGGGCTTCGCGGAGCAGGCGTTCCGCAAGTGGACGGACTGGCTGCGGGCCACGCAGGAGGCGATCGCGAGCTGCGACTGCCGTTTCGGCTGCCCGAGCTGCATCCAGAGTCCCAAGTGCGGCAACGGCAACGAGCCGCTGCACAAGAAGGGCGCGGTCGCGATCCTCGGCCTGCTGCTGAAGGCGGGGGAAGGCCCGGTCAAGTCCACGGTCTTCAGGGACAAGCCCGAACCCGAACCCGAGCCCGCAGAGGCGGACGACGACCTGTGGCCGGGAGACTTCTAAGCGCCCCAGCGCCTCCCGAAGGTTATCCACAGGCGAGCAACTCTTTGTTGTCGCTCCGCTACCACCCGTGACACGCTTGGGGAATGCGCCGTACAACCGCCACCACCAGCCACGCAACCGCAAAGCCCCGCAAGGTCGCGGCGCGCGGTGCATCACGCCCGCAGGAAGTTATCCACAGCCGGAAACTTTCTGTTGCCGCACAACTGCGGAGCGTGTCAGCCTTGAGACAAAAAACCATCAGGCCCGGCGGGATGGCGGCGAGACAAGGGGATTCGCGAACGTCGCCATACCGAGACCGCGCGCGGGAAGCCACCCGCGCGCGGTTCCCGCACCGGCCGGCCTCCACGTGGAGGAACACCAGCGGGCGGCCCGGCACACCAGCCAGGCCGCCCGCCACAACGAAATATTCGAGGCCTACCCGGCCACGCGGTTCAGGCTGGCGCTCAAGTGGGGGCTCAGCGGCTTGCCTTCGGCGGCCATCTCCTGGGCGTACATGAGCGCGCCTTCCACGATGCCGTACAGGCGCTTGCCGGCGGTGACCTCTTTCGCCTGCGGGCTGCGCACCACCGCGTCGGTGGCGATCTCGATCTGCATGCCGTCCACGTGGCCGTAGTACAGGTCGAGGATGCCGGTGGGGTGCGAGAGGAGCACTTCGATCTCGGGGCGCTTGGGGTCGTCGCCCTTGACCACACGCCACCAACCGGTCTCCTGGGCCGCGGGGCGCACGGGCTTGCCGTCGGCGTCGATGATCCAGGAGCGCGCGTGGTAGCGCAGGAACGGCCGGCCGTCGTGGACGAAGCTGATCTCCTGGGCGTACAGGAAGTCCTCGGTGCCGGGGTAGCCGCCTTGGCCGCGACCGCGCCAGCGGCCGACGAGGGGCAGCAGGGGCAGCAGGTCGTCGTGCAGGTTGGGCCCGCGGCGGAGGTCGTCGGTCTCCTCGAACGGGTAGGGCTCGACCTTTTGGAAGGTCGAGGCGAACTCTTCGGGTACTTCGCGCTCGCTCATTTGTTCCTCGCGGTTCGAATGGTCCAGTAGCCGAGTGCGCCCGCCATGGCGCCTGCGGCGATGACGAGCACGGCCGTCAATGCCGTCTCCACGGGCACCACTTTACGTCCGGTCCTCGTCGTTTTCTCCGAGCGATGGCAAGATGTTGAGCATGACTACACCTGGACCCTTCGACAGCTGGCTCTCGGACATGGACGGCGTGCTCGTCCACGAGGGCGTGCCGGTACCCGGCGCCAACAAGCTCATCGAGAAGCTGCAGACGGCGGGGAAGCGGTTCCTCGTCCTGACGAACAACTCGATTTACACCCCGCGCGACCTGCATGTGCGGCTGAAGAACTCCGGGCTGCAGGTGCCGGTCGAGTCGATCTACACCTCGGCGATGGCGACGGCGGACTTCCTGCAGTCGCAGCGTCCCAAGGGCTCGGCGTATGTGATCGGCGAGGCGGGTCTGACCACGGCCTTGCACGAGATCGGGTACGTGCTGACCGACTACCGTCCCGACTACGTGGTGCTCGGGGAGACCCGCCGGTACGACTTCGGGGCGCTCACGACCGCGGTGCGGCTGGTCAAGTCCGGCTCGCGGTTGATCTGCACGAACCCGGACACGACCGGGCCGAGCCCGGAGGGCTTGATGCTCGGTGTGGGCGCGGTTGCGGCGATGATCACTGCGGCGACGGGTTCAGAGGCGTACTTCCCGGGGAAGCCCAACCCTCTGATGATGCGGAACGCGTTGCGCCGCATCGGGGCCCACTCGGAGACGACGGTGATGATCGGCGACCGCATGGACACCGACGTGCTGTCGGGCCTCGAGGCCGGGCTCGAGACGGTCCTCGTTTTGTCGGGGGTCACTGACACTATGGAAGAAGTCGAGCGCTACCCCTTCCGGCCGAACCACGTCAAGGATTCGGTGGCGGACCTCATCGACTGGATCGAGTAAGGAGCTGCCCCATGCCTCCCGGCCAACGCCCCGCCGAGTCCGTTTCGCGTGCGCGCCAGGGAGGTGAGGAGCTCCTGCCGGTGCCGCGCCCTGCGCGCGGGCCGCATGAGGCCTCCCGTCCGGCACGGGAGGCGCCCCCGAAGCAGGCCGCGCCCCAGCGGGAGTCGCGCGAGCCCGAGTCGAAGCTGAGCGCGCTCGAGTCGCGGCTCCTGGCCTTCGAGGCGCGCTGGTGGCGCGCATCGGGTGCGAAGACGCAGGCGATCAGTGACGAGCTGGAGCTCACCCCCGAGCGGTACTACCAGCATCTGGCGCGCCTCATCGACCATCCGGAGGCGGCCGCGGAGCAGCCTGCGGTGGTCCGCCGGCTCAGGGCCGCCCGGGATCAGCGCCGGGCTGAGCGGTAGTCGAAAGAGGGCTGGGCGGGCCCCAGTTCGTCTGCGCATTGCAGGCAGCGATGGCGGGCTTGGTTTTCGGCGTGTCCTCCGCCGCCGTGTCTGCGGCTGCTCGGGTCAGGCGGTGCGCGTTCGGTGTTCGGTGATCGCGTACCAGCCGGCGCCTGCGGCGAATACGGCGAGGCCGCCGAGTACTGACGGGAGCGGGAGGCTCGCGGCGACGATGAGGCATCCGGCGAGGCCGAGCCATGGGAGCGGGTCGCGCCGGTCGAGGGTGGCCGCGGAGGCGTTGGCGACACCGTAGTAGACGAGGACGCAGAAGCTGGAGAAGCCGATCGCGCCCGTCAAGTCCATTGTGGTCACCAGGATGAGGACGAGGGCGCTCGCGGCGACCTCGGCCGCCCAGGGGACCCCGAATCGTTCGGAGACGGCGGTGAGCGCGCCCGGGAGGCGCCGGTCGCGGGCCATGGCGAGTGCGGTGCGGCCGATGCCGGCCAGGAGGCTGAGGAGGACGCCGGCGACGGCGACGCCCGCGCCGATGGCGACGACGGGTTTGAGGGCGGGTGCGCTGGCGCCGGCGAGGTCGGCGAGGGGCGCGGTGGAGTCGGCGAGGGTGCCTGCGCCGAGGACGGTGAGGACTGTGATGGCGACGGTCAGGTAGACGGTGAAGGTGATCGCGAGGGCGATGGGGACGGCCCGGGGGATGGTGCGTTCGGGGTGTTTGACCTCTTCGCCGAGGGTGGCGATGCGGGCGTAGCCGGCGAAGGCGAAGAAGATGAATCCGGCGGCGGTGAGGACGCCCCAGGGGTGGGTGTCGCCGAGGGGTTGGGCGGCGGCGGGGCCGGTGGTGCCGGCGATGACGACGGCGGCGAGGACGGCGAGGGTGATGGCGGTGAAGACCGTGGAGGCGAGGGCGGTCTTCTTGACGCCGAGGAGGTTGATCGCGCAGAAGGCGGCGACGGCCGCGGCGGCGAGGGCGCGGGGGTGTTCGGGGAGGAGGTAGGCGCCGAGGGTGAGGGCCATGGCGGCGGCTGAGGCGGTCTTGCCGACGAGGAAGGCCCAGCCGGCGGTGAAGCCGGCGGCGGGATGGAGTTGGCGGGTGCCGTAGATGTAGGCGCCGCCGGCTTGGGGGTGGCGTGCGGCGAGGCGGGCGGTGGAGCGGGCGTTGCAGTAGGCGATGACGCCGGCGATGAGGAGTGCGGTGAGGAGGCCGGGGCCGGATCCGGCGGCGCGGGCGGCGGGGGCCCAGACGGCGAAGACGCCGGCGCCGAGCATGGAAGCGAGCCCGATGGTGATGGCGGAGGGGAGTCCGAGGCGGCGCTGGAGGGTCGGCCGCTCGCGCGGCGGTGTGGGCATGTGTTGAAGATACCGTGCGGGTTTTCGGTGGTTCGGTTAGCGATATCGCCGTTCGGGTTCGAGCCAGAGGGGGAGTTCGACGGTGTCCCAGGGGATGCGTTGGACGGTGCGGAGGATGACGATGCCGATGCAGAGTCCGGCGGGGGTGTCGGTGAACCAGTGAAAGCCGAGGTAGGTGGTGGAGAAGGTGACGATGATCGGCGGGAGGATGAGGAAGGCCCGCCGCAGGGCGGGGTGCCAGCGCGTGCCGACGAGGAAGACGATGAAGCCGTACCAGATGATGGTGTTGAGGACGTGGCCTGAGGGGTAGGCGCCGGAGGGTTCGAGTCCGGAGAAGAGGACGGCTTGCGCGGCGTCGGCGTAGGGGGGGTTGGAGGCTTCGGGCCAGTGGGGGTAGACGCGGGGGAGGGTGTATTTGAGGGCGAGGACGGCGCCGGCCATGGCGTAGGCGGCGAGGAAGGCGATGAGGGGGCGGACGTTGCGGCCGCGCCAGGCGAGGATGGCGGCGATGCCGAGGGCGATGCCGCCGAGGAGGCCGCCTTGGCCGAGGCGGTTGGTCTGGATGGCGATGAAGTTGGCCCAGTCGGGGCGGTTGGCGTCGGAGAGGTCGCGGATCCAGATGTCGAGGTCGATGAGGGCGCTGGGCCAGGCGAGGGGGATGGTGATGGCCGTGAAGGCGGCCGCCATGGCGATCTCGGGGAGCCATGAGCGTGGTCGTCTGAGGACGAAGGGCCGCCATGCCTGGGTGTCGGTCTTGCGGCGCTGGTCTGCGGCGGTCACGGGCGTAAGCCTAGCGACCGTGGTGCGGTGGTCGAATCCGATATCGGGTGCATGGGGGGAAACGGTTCAGGGGCGCTCCGTTGCGGGAGCGCCCCTGGGTCGTGTCAGCGGGGGTCAGAGTCCGGCGACGTCGGCCTGCTTGGTGCGGACGGCTTCGGCGGCTTCTTTGAGGTTGGCGAGTTCGTCGTCGGTGAGGGGGGTTTCGACGACGGCTTTGACGCCTTCGGCGCCGATTTGGGCGTTGACGCCGAGGTAGACGCCGGAGATGCCGTATTCGCCGTCGACCCAGGCGCAGACGGGCATGACGGCGCCGGAGTCTTCGGCGACGGCTTTGGCCATGCGGGCGGCGGCGGCGGAGGGCGCGTAGTAGGCGGAGCCGGTCTTGAGGAGGGCGACGATCTCGGCGCCGCCGTTGCGGGTCTTTTCGACGAGTTCGTCGATCTTCTCGGCGGGGAGGAGGTCGGCGAGCGGCTTGCCGTCGACGGAGGACTGGCTGGGGACGGGGACCATGGTGTCGCCGTGGGAGCCGAGGGTGAGGGTGGTGACGGATTTGACGGGGACCTGGAGCTCTTCGGCGACGAAGTTGGTGAAGCGCGCGGTGTCGAGCATGCCGGCCTGGCCGAGGACCCGGTTCTTGGGGAAG
Organism: Glycomyces sp. NPDC049804; assembly: GCF_040674615.1. Classification (NCBI taxonomy): domain Bacteria; kingdom Bacillati; phylum Actinomycetota; class Actinomycetes; order Glycomycetales; family Glycomycetaceae; genus Glycomyces; species Glycomyces sp. NPDC049804. The sequence continues at coordinate 48,645 of NZ_JBFAMQ010000010.1, read as the reverse complement.
CCGGAGGCGAGTTGGGCGAGGGCGGTCATTTCGTCGAGGGGGTTGGAGACGACGATGATGACGGCGTTCGGGGAGTGCTTGACGAGGTTCTCGGTGACGCCGCGGACGATCTTGGCGTTGACTTCGAGGAGGTCCATGCGGCTCATGCCGGGTTTGCGGGGGAGGCCGGCGGTGATGACGATGACGTCGGAGCCGGCGGTCTTCTCGTAGCCGTTGCCGTCGTTGTCGGTGGTGGCGCCGACGACTTTGGTCTCGAAGCCCTCGATGGTGCGGGACTGGTTCATGTCGAGGGCGATGCCCTCGGGCTTGCCGTCCACGATGTCGGTGAGGACGACCTCGTCGAAGATGTCGTACTCGGCCAGGCGCTGGGCGGTGGTGGAGCCGTAGAATCCGGCGCCGACGACCGTGACTTTCTTACCCATCGAATGCTCCTCTGCATTAAGGCTGCCTGTGCGGTTCGCAGGCCCTCGGGTTGTGGCGGCGGCGCGAGCGTCGCCTTGTGCCAGGTGAATGGCACGCTACGCGAGCGTAACCAGGTCTGTTCGTTCACGCTATGACCCTCGTCTCGGGGAGTGCATCCGGCCCCTGACCGGGTGGCGTCGGCCTCCAAATGCGGCGGTTCGGGGTGTGAGGGGCGGGGGTGGCGGGGGCGGGGGATGATGTGGGGACGGGTGGGTTCCCGGTGCCGCGTCTCATTTGGCGTCCCGAAGCGTGGGCATTCGTTGACTTCTCCTATTGATCTAGTGGACTATTCAGGGGCCGTCCGTATCCGAGGGAGCCGCGCGTGCTGTTCGCGACTACTGTTCTCTATGCCGTCGCCGCGGGGTTCGTCGCCCAGCTCGTCGACGGCAGCCTCGGCATGGGCTTCGGCACGATCACGATGACGTTCCTGCTGGGTCTGGGCATCGCTCCGGCGGTGGCGTCGGCGTCGGTGAACGTGGCGACGATCGCGACGGGCGCGGTGAGCGCGGTGTCGCACCACCGGCTGCGGAACGTGCACTGGCCGACGACGTTGAAGCTCGGCGTCCCGGGCGCGGTCGGGGGTTTCGCGGGTGCGTGGGCGCTGGCGTCGTTGACGCGTCTTGACGCGGCGACGCCGGTGACGAGCGCGATCTTGATCGCGTTGGGCGCGGTGATCGTGTGGCGGTTCGTGCGGGGCCGGGGCGCGGGTCACGGCCCGGTGCGGTCGGGGTTCGCGGTGCCGACGGGCCTGGTGGGTGGTTTTCTGGCGGCGGTCGGCGGGGGCGGCTGGGGGCCGGTGACGATGCCGATCACGTTGACGACGTCGCGGCTGGAGCCGCACCGGGTGGTCGGTTCGGTGTCGACGGCGCAGGTGTTCGCTTCGGCGGCGGCGGTGCTGGGGTTCTGGATGGCGGTGCCGGACACGTTGACGGTGCTGTGGCCGGTGGTCGCGGGGATGGCCGTGGGCGGGATGGCGGCGGCGCCGCTGGCGGCGTGGTTGACGCGCAAGATCCCTACGGCGAAGCTGGGTTCGACGATCGGGATGCTGGTGGTCGTGTTGAACCTGCGGACGCTTCTGGGGAATTTCGCGGTGCCGTGGCCGATCGTGACGGGCTTGTATTTGGCGCTCGCGGCCGTCTGGGCGTTCGTGCTGGTGGCGCCGAGGCGCAAGGCGGCGCGGCGGGACGCGGTCGAGCTGGCTCCGGTGGAAGCCGAGGCGTAGTCCCCCGGCCGTCTGCTCGCCGGACGGTCCGGTGGCGCTTTTCCCTGGTGCCGTTTGCGTTCTCTGAGGCGGGAGAAAAGACCCGGACCGATGACTGTCCGGGCCTTTTCCACTCGCGATGCGAGTCCTGGGCAGGTCTTCAGAAGGCGTTGCCGCGTTGGAGTTCGCGGGCGATGACGATGCGCTGCACCTGGTTGGTGCCTTCGTAGATCTGGGTGATCTTGGCGTCGCGCATCATGCGTTCGAGCGGGAAGTCCTGGGTGTAGCCGTAGCCGCCGAGGACTTGGACCATGTCGGTGGTGATCTGCATGGCGGCGTCGGAGGCGAAGCACTTGGCGGCCGCGCCGAAGTAGGTGAGGTCGGCGTCGCCGCGTTCGGAGCGGGCGGCGGCGGCGTAGGTGAGTTCGCGTGCGGCGCTGATCTTCATGGCGGCGTCGGCGAGGAGGAACTGGACGCCTTGGAACGCGGCGATGGGCTTGCCGAACTGCTCGCGTTCGGCGGCGTAGGCGGTCGCGGCGTCGAGGGCGCCCTGGGCGATGCCGAGGGCCTGCGCGGCGATGGTGACGCGGGTGTGGTCGAGGGTGCGCATGGCGAGCGAGAACCCTTGGCCGGCTTCGCCGATGAGGCGGTCGGCGGGCAGGCGCACCGAGTCGAAGTACACCTCGGCGGTCGGGGAGCCCTTGATGCCGAGCTTCTTCTCGGGCTTGCCGAAGGACACCCCGGCGTCGGCCTTCTCGACGATGAACGCGGAGATGCCCTTGGCGCCCTTGCCGGGTTCGGTGACGGCGAAGACGGTGTAGTACTCGCTGACGCCGGCGTTGGTGATCCACCGCTTGACGCCGTTGAGGACCCATTCGTCGCCGTCGCGTACCGCGCGGGTGGTCATCGAGGCGGCGTCGGAGCCCGCTTCGGGCTCGGAGAGGCAGTAGGAGAACATGGCGTCGCCGGCGGCCACGGGCGGCAGGTAGCGGCGCTTGAGGTCGTCGCTGCCGTCGAGGATGAGCGGCAGGGAGCCGAGCTTGTTGACGGCCGGGATGAGCGACGAGGACGCGCAGGCGCGGGCGACCTCTTCGATGACGATCGCGGTGCCGAGCGCGTCGATGCCCGCGCCGCCGTACTCGGCGGGGATGTGCGGGGCGTGCAGGTCCGCGGACTTCAGCGCCGCGTAGGAGTGCTCCGGGAAGGTGGCGGTGGCGTCCGCCTCGGCGGCGTGCGGCGCAACGCCGGTGTCGCAGACATCGCGGGTGGCGGTGCGGATGTCGGCGTACTCTTCTGGCAACTGGTAGGGGCTGAACCCGGTGGACATCGATGGCTCCCGCGTTTGTTACTCGTCAGTAAGACAGGCCGAGTGTAACCCACCGCGGACCGGACCGGTGATGGCCGCCACCGCGAATTTTCTACGGCTTCGCCGCAACTTACGACGAAGTTCATGCGTGAGGCTGAATATACGACTGCGCAGGCCATAGTCGCATTCACGTACAATTCGAGGTCGCCGCGCACGGATCCAACGCCGCACGGGCGGGCCCGCACCGGGCGCACCCGCCGCACGAACAGACAGGGCACGCCACAGCATGGTCAACGCGATCCAGACCCCCTCGCAGAACACCACCACCCGGCCCCGCATCGCCTTCCTCGGCTGCGGGTACCTCGGGGCGACCTACGCGATCTGCTTCGCGGAACTGGGCTACGAGGTGATCGGGTACGACGTCGACGCCGCCAAGATCGAGTCGTTCAGCAACGGGGTCCTCCCGATCCACGAACCGGGCCTGCCCGAACTGCTCAAGAAGAACCTCGAGTCCGGGCGCCTGCGGTTCACCACGGACATCCAGGCCGTCGCCGACTTCGCCGACGTCCACTTCATCTGCGTCGGCACCCCGCAGCGCAAGGGCGAGCACGGCGCCGACCTGTCCTACATCGAGGCCGCCGTCGTCGACCTCTCCCGACACCTGAGCCGCAAGGTCCTCATCGTCGGCAAGTCCACCGTCCCCGTCGGCACCGCCACCTGGGTCCAGGAGCTCGTCGACCGCCACGCGCCCGAAGGGCTCGGCGTCGAGGTCGGCTGGAGCCCGGAGTTCCTGCAGGAGTCGAACGCGATGCACGACGTCCTGCGCCCCAACCGGATCGTGTACGCCGCCCAGTCCGCATGGGCCTCGCAGCTGCTCAAGGACGTCCACCGCGGCATCCTCGAGCTCGCCGCCGTCGAAGACCGCGAAGTGCCGGTCGTCGAGACCGACCTGGCGACCGCCGAACTGGTCAAAGTCGCCGCGAACGCGTTCCTGGCCACCAAGATCTCCTTCATCAACGCCATGGCCGACCTCAGCGAGGCCGCCGGCGCCGACGTCGTCGACCTCGCCCGCGCGATCGGCTACGACCAGCGCATCGGCAACAAGTTCCTGCGCGCCGGCATCGGCTTCGGCGGCGGCTGCCTCCCCAAGGACATCCGGGCGCTCTCGGCGCGCGCCGGCGAGCTCGGCGTGGGCGAGTCGTTCCGCTTCCTCGACGAGGTCGACACCGTGAACACGCGCCGCCGCTCGCACACCGTGCGCGCGGTCGCGAACCTGGCCGGACGGCCCACCGGCCCGAACGGCCCCGACCTGTCCGGGGTGCGGATCGCCTACCTGGGCGCGACGTTCAAGCCCGACACCGACGACATCCGCGACTCCCCCGCGCTCGACATCGCGCGGCGGCTGCGGGCCGCCCGCGCCGACGTGGTCGTGTACGACCCGGAGGGCCTGGAGAACGCGAAGGCCGCCGCGCCCGAGCTGAGCTTCGTCAAGACCCTCGCCGAGGCGGTCGCGGGCGCCGACGTGGTGTGCGCGATGGTGCCGTGGGAGGAGTTCCGCACCCTCGACCCGGAGGCACTGGGCCAGCAGGTCGCCGAGCGGCGCATCCTCGACGGCATGAACGCGTTCGACCCCGAGCGCTGGCGCGGCCACGGCTGGACCTACCAGGGCGTCGGCCGCTAGACTTCGAGACGCGAATTCCCCGAACCGCCCGGCGCGCACGACGCGCCGGGCGGTTCGTCGTCCACCGCGGCTCGGCCTCGGTCAGGGCGCGGGGTTCACCCGCGTGAACGGCCAGGCGTGGGGGGCGCGCTCGATGAGCTCCCCGGGCGGGTCGGGGAGGCGGCGGGGCGGGTTCGGGCCGACGGCGATGACGACGACGCGTTCGCCGGCGATGAAGACCTCCAGGCGCACCTCCGGGTCGGCGACGGCGTGCACGCCCTCGTCGAGCACCCAGCGGAGCAGTTCGGCCCCGCGTCCGGCGGCGGCCTTGGCCTCCCACATGAGCGTGTCCACCGCTACTCCCCTTCCGCGTCAGGGCCTTGCAGGCCGTCCCAGCGCCGCGCCTTCGGCGACTCGAGCCCGAACTGGTCGAGCGTGCGCGCCACCACGTGGTCCACGATGTCGTCGATCGTCTCAGGCCGGTTGTAGAACGCGGGCACCGGCGGCAGCACGACCGCGCCCATGCGCGAGAGCGCCAGCAGGTTCTCCAGGTGGATCTCAGAGAGCGGGCTCTCCCGGGCCAGCAGGACCAGCCGTCGCCGCTCCTTGAGCGTCACGTCCGCCGCCCGCCCGATCAGGCCCTCCGTGTACCCGGTGCGCACGGCCGCCACGGTCTTCATCGAGCACGGCGCGATGATCATCCCGTCGGTGCGGAACGACCCCGACGAGATCGGCGCGGCCTGCTCCCCCGGCCCCCACGCGTGGTCGGCGAGCGCCGCGACCTCGGCGGGCGCGTACGGGGTCTCGAGGCGGAGCGTGGTGCGGGCCCAGCGGCTCATCACGAGGTGGGTCTCGACGCCGTCGAGGTCGCGGAGGGCTTCGAGGAGGCGGACGCCGAAGATCGCGCCGGTCGCTCCGGTAATGCCGACGACGAGTCGCATGTGTCCCCTCCAGCTTTCCCTGCAATGTGGCCTAGAGCACTTACAATCACGACATGGTTCGTCACCAACTGTGCATAGCGGCTGCCGTCGCCGCGCTGCTCGCGCTCGCCTGGGTGTGGCCCGAAGGGGCGGAGCCCCCGGCGGACGCGGTGACCGCGACCGAGCCTACTGGGTCCGCGTCGCAGGCGCCTTCGAGTGCGGGCGAAGGGGAGGCCGAAGACACGGCGTCCCCCGAGAAGCCCGCGTCGTCCGAGGCGGCGCCGGAGCCGGAACCGGGACGGGACGCGGCGTCGGGCGACCCGGCACCGCCGAGCGGGTCCGCGCCGCCCGCGCCGGCGGCGGCCCCGTCCCCGCCGGCGGTCGAGCTGTCGGCGAACACGTACGACGGACCACTGGGGACGCGCAACCACACCGGGGACGAGCGAGTGGCGCTCACGTTCGACGACGGGCCGTCGCCGGAGTGGACGCCGAAGGTCCTCGACATGCTGCGCGAGCAGGGGGTCAAGGCGATGTTCTGCCTCATCGGGGCATACGCGGAGGCGTACCCCGAGCTGGTCGCCGACATCGCGCGGGAGGGGCACACGCTGTGCAACCACTCGTGGTTCCACGAGTTCGACCTGGGCACGTGGAGCGAGGCCGAGATCGGCGCGAACCTGCAGCGCACGAACGACGCGATCGTCAAGGCCGCGCCCGGCGCCGAGGTGCGGTACTTCCGCCACCCGGGCGGGCAGTGGACGGACCGGGCGATCGCGGTCGCGGCCGACCTGGGCATGGAGTCGCTGCACTGGACGGTGGACCCCTCCGACTGGGACGACCGGGTCACCGAGTCGCAGATCCGCGACCACGTGATCGACCGTTCGTCCCCGGGCGCGATCGTGCTGCTCCACGACGGCGCGTCGAACCAGAAGGACATGTGCGGGGCGCTCAGGTCGATCCTCGCCGAGTTCACGCGCCGCGGCTACGTCTACACGGCGATGTAGACGCCGCCGGCCCGGGCCCACGGCCGCGAGGCCACGGCAGCCGGTTCACGTTGCGCGGCAACCGTTCACGCCTCGCGTCAGCGAAGGTCGGCGGGCATCTTCCGGCCCGGCAGGAGCGCGAGGAACGCGAGGGCGAGAAGCCCCACGCTCATGCCCGCCTGGACGGGGAACGCCAGGTTCAGCAGGCCGCCGTCACCGCCCCCGCCATCGCCGCCGCCCTTCGGCCCGGTCTCAGGGGTCGCCCCGCCCGGGTCCGGAGTGCCGTCGCCGTCGGAGTCCGCCGGGCCGGTGCTGTCGGGGTCGGAGGTGCCGTCGCCGTCGTAGCTGGGGCTCGGGGTGGGCGAGCCGGGCGGGATCGGGTAGGTCTCGTCGACGTTCGTCCAGTCCACATGGGAAATACCGGAATGGCTTGCAGTGGCGGCATCGTTCGCGGTCGGGCTCCCGGGGATCAAGGGCAGCGAGAAGAGCCCCGCCACCCCGATCACGGTCGCGGCGAGCACCAGACGCGAGAGCCGGAACTTGCGCACAGGTACACCTTAGTCGTGAGAGACCAGCGATGCTCGCCTGTCGGGCCATGTAACCCGAACGAGTTCGCTTGGCGGTCAAGCATGACGGCCCGATCGGGCCGCACCGCGCACGGCGGCGGCGGTTTCGGGCCCGGGGCGGCGCGGTCAGGCGGCGGCCGCGCGGGAGGCGCGGACCGTGCCGGTGACGACCGCGCCCACGAACACCGCGGCGACGTACACCGCGAGCGCCCCGTAGACCACAGTGGCCACTGCCGGAACGGTCGCCACAGCGACCGCGGCCGCCGCGATCGCGATGAGGCTCCGAGCGGGCCAGCCGAGGCCGAGGTCGCGGCGGGCCACCGGGGAGGCGGCCTTGTCGAGCCCTGCGGCGAGGTCGTAGAAGTACAGGGCGATCACCGTCAGCAGCGTGTACAGGACCGGCCAGGACACGCCCGCGGCGATCCCGGCCGCACTGACGATGCCCAGCTCGACCGCGCGCAGCCCGGCGGGGATGAACCAGTCGAGCAGGCCCTCATGGTCGGTGCGGGCCACCGAGGCGGCCAGGACCAGGGCCAGCCCGGCGAGCCCGAACGGCACCCACGGCGGCGTCCCGAACGCGGCCGCGACCACGGCCGCGCCGGCGGCGAGCACCGCCGCGCCGGTCGCCGCGAACGGCGTCATGTCCCCGCCGACGGGGCTGCGCGGCACGAGCTTCCCCAGCGGCCCGTCGTCGCGGTGCGCGGCCCGGTCGGGCCGGCGCAGCGCCGCCGTGCGCGCCGCCAGGGACCGGAGCGTCCGCCCCGCCGTCGTGTACCCGAGCGCGAGCAGCTGCCACACCAGGAGCGCCGCGAGCGCGGCCTGCGGCCCGAACGCGACGGCGGCGACGGCGAGGAGGAGCCAGCGCTCGCCGACGGGCGCGACGATGGTGCGCTTGATCCAGTACAGGGGGGTGCGGTGGGCGCCCATGACCTGCTCGGAGGCGGAGCCGAGGCGCTGGCCGAGGTGGGCGGCGCGGCCCACGGGCGGGGCCGACTCGCGGGTGCGGGCCTGGCGGACCACGGCGGTGTCGAGGAGGACGGCGTACCAGGTGTCGGCGGTGTGCCGGATGGTCTGGGTGGCCATGGCGGCGATCGCGAGGCCCCACGCGGCGGGCGCGGGGACGCCCCCGGCGGTGGCGCCGGCGGCGAGGCCGGCGTAGATGAGGAACTCCTTGGAGCGGTCGGCCATCATGTCGAGCCAGCCGCCGAAGGAGGAGAAGTTCTGGGTGTAGCGGGCGAGCTGCCCGTCGACGCAGTCGAACACGAAGCTGGCGTACATGAGCGCTGCCGCGGCGAGGTACCACCAGGACCAGCCGGCGGCGAAGACGGCGGCGGAGCCGACGGCGAGGGTGATGGACACCCAGGTGATGGGGGTGGGGGTCCAGCCGAGGCGGGCACTGAGCTTCACCAGGTGCGGGGTCCAGGTGGAGACGGCGTACGTGGCGAAGAAGTCGTCGTCGTGCTTGATGGCGTTCTTGAGCCGCCACGCGTCCATGTCGACCGCTTCGAACGCGGCGATCGTCGCGCGCGCCTCGTCGCCGGTGGCGGCCTGCCGGTGCTCGAGGCCGGCGGTCCGGTAGGCGTTCACGGGGATGGCGCGGGCGTGCAGGGCCGCGAGGAGGGCGGCGAACGCGTCGCCTTCGGCGCGGCGCGGCCAGTGGCGGCGCAGGCGCGCGAGGTGGGCGGCGGAGACCTTCGCGAGTCCTCCGAGGCGCGCCGGCCCGGGCCCGGGCCCGGTGACGAGGCCGCGCTCGCAGTGCACCGGTTCGGCGGTCGGGTCGTCGCCGCCGACAAGGACGCCCGAGCGGCGCGAGGAGTCGGAGAGGACCGCCGCGATCGTGGTCGGGGAGGCGACGAGGTCGGCGCAGGCGACGAACAGGGCGCCGTCCCCGGCGAACGCGAGCTCGGCGAGGTGGCGCAGGTCCGCGGTCGCGTCCGCCGATTCGATCTGGGCGGCCTTCACGGGCCGGTCCGTGCCGGGCCGGGTGAGGACGGTGACGTCGTCGCAGCCGGCGTCGCGGATCTGCGCGATGAGCCGGTCGACGACGGTGGTGTCTTCGGTGATCTCGGCGTAGCCGCCCCGAGCCGGCAGGATGACGGCTCGGCTCACGTGGCCGCCTCGACCGCTCCCGGGACGGGGGCCGGAGCGGCGGCCTGCTCCGCGGCGGCCTTCGCCGCCTGCTCGCGCTTCTTCTTCTCGGCCTTGGCGTCGGCGTCGCGCTTCTCGGCGGCCTTGTAGGCGGCGAGGGCCTCTTCGACGGTGCCGTCGGTCTCGAGCGTGCCGGCGTCGAGGAAGATCCCGCGCTTGCAGTACTTCTTGAGGTCGCCTTCGGAGTGGGAGACGAACACGAGGGTGCGGCCCTGCTCGAGCAGGTTCGCGATGACGGCCTGGCACTTGCGCTTGAACGCGGCGTCGCCGACGGCGAGCGCCTCGTCGACCAGGAGGATCGGGTGCGGCAGCTGCGTGATGACGCCGAAGCCGAGGCGCACCTTCATGCCCGACGAGTAGTGCTTCAAGGGCGTGTCCATGAAGTCCTCGAGTTCGGAGAACTCGACGATCTCGTCGTACTTGGCCTTGATCTCCTTGTTGGTCATGCCGTGCAGCGCGCCCACGAGGTTGACGTTCTCGCGGCCGGTGAGGTCGCCCGAGAAGCCCGCGGAGAGCGCGATGAGCGGGGCCACGCGGCCTTCGCGGCGCACGTACCCCTCGTCGGGGATGAGCACGCCGGTGATGAGCCGCAGCAGCGTCGACTTGCCGGTGCCGTTGCGGCCGATGATGCCGACGGCCTCGCCGGGGAAGATGTCGAAGTTGACGTGGCGCAGCGGCCAGAAGTCCTGCGCCGCGGCGCCCTTCTTGTTGGCGGAGCGCCTGACGAACAGGTCTTTGACCCGGCCTTTCTTCTGCTTGCCTTTCGCGAAGCAGATCCCGAGGTCACGAGCCTGGATGATCGGCTCTTCCATGGGGGCGGCCCTCCCGGACAGGTGGTTGCTGTGCAGCTGGTCGATGGCGCGCCAATAGTACCGCCCGGCGGTTTTCGGCAGCTCGCGGCAGATCGGAGAGCTTCCTCATGTCCCCCTGGGGACGCTCCGGTCAGGCCGCGTGGTCGCGTTCGGCGGCGCGCCGCCGCTCCGCTGCCAGGCGTTCGACCTCGAACGCGGCCAGGATGCGGCGCAGGGTGACCTCGGCGCGCTCGGCGGACGCGCGCGCCTCGAGGCGGGTCTGGCGGCTCTCGTTCCACACCAGCGCCAGCGCGCCCAACGTGACCAGGCTCATCAGCGATGAGACGACCCACACCAGGCGCTGGCCGCCGAAGAGGGCGACGGCGAGGAGCGCGAGGGCCGCGAGGGCCGCCGCGGCGGCGGCGACGTGCGCGGGCGCGGGCCGGCCGAGGCGGTGGTAGGCGGCTTTGAGGATCTGCTTCATCGCGGTCTCTCTCATCGGGCGACGGGACTGGGCTGGCTGTTGGGACCGTGGCGGGCGGGCTGGTCGGCGACGGCCGCGAGGTCCGCGCCGGCGGGGGCGGCGGGTCGGGCGAGGAGGCCGGCCACGAGGCGGCGGTAGGAGTCGTGGCTGAAGCGTTCGCGGACGCGCTGCTGGGCGAGGGCGCTGCGGGCGAGGAACCGGTCGGGGTCGGCGTAGAGGCCGTCGACGATGCCGGCCACTTGGGACGGTTCGCAGTAGAGGGCGGCGTCGCCGAAGACGGGCGCGAACCGGTGGGGCAGGATCGCGACGCATCCGGCGGCGAGCGCTTCGAGGACGGCGCGGCCGAACGCCTCGTACTGCTGCGGGTGGGGGAAGTAGATCCAGAAGTCGAGCTGGTACAGGAACGATTCGACGTCGGTCTCGTCGAAGCCGTAGCAGGTCCAGGCGGTGGGCGGGTCCTGGCCGGTGATGCGGGCGACGGCGGCGGCGCCGCCCATGATGCGCACGTCCCAGCGGCCGTCCCCGGGGTAGATGAGGGGGAGGTCGGCGGCGGTGGGCCATTTGGTGCGGTCGTCGCGGGAGTGGCGGCCGACGACGGGGAGGACGGACCGGAACCCGGTGCGGGCGGGGGCGATCGCGGCGGCGTCGAGGATGCCGGGCATGTCGAAGTCGGCGAGGGTGCCGGCGGTCAGGTCGGCGAGCGCTTCGCGGACTTGGGGGCCCTGCGGGACCCAGAGGGGTTCGACGCCGAACATGTCGGCGGCGTTGGCGTGGCAGGCGTCGGGGACGTAGCGGGTGTCGGAGCCGTCGCGTTCGTGGGGGGCCTGGTTGGCGAGGACGATCATCCGCTCGGGGCGGACGTTCGAGCGTTCTCCGGACCGGAACTGCAGGATCGGCGGGTAGCGGAGCACGAGGAGGTCGCAGGCGACGTCGTCGGTGACGAGGACCTGCTCGACGGCGCCGCTGTTGACGAGCCGCTGGAACGGCTCGCACATGGGCCGGTCCTCGACGGTCATGTGCCGCCACGACTCCAGGTGCATGACGGCGACGTCGAGGCCGGCGGCCTGGAGGGCGCGGATCTCCTCCAGCATGGACTTCTGGGGGCCGCCGAAGGGCCGCCAGTCGAGGCAGAAGACGACGTCGAAGCGGCGCTGCCGCTGCTCGGTCCGGGCGACGGCCGCGTGGTAGGGGGCCCAGAAGGGGCGCCGTGCGGGGGCTTTGGGCAGGTACGGGTCGGCGCCGGCGCGGATCGCGTCGTGCCAGAGGGGGTACGCGGACTGGTAGGCGCGGCGGGCGGGGTGCTTCCAGCCGGGCCCGAACTCGTCGCGGGAGAGCGACCCGGGCGCCTGCCGCATGATCGTGTCGCGCACGGGGAGGCGGCGGACCGCGCCGTCGCCGAACGCCGCCGCGACCCGGTGCAGGAACTCGGTGTCGGCGCCCTTGCGGACCTCGTCGTAGTAGCCGATCCGGTCGAGGGCGCTGCGGCGGAACGTCATCGAGGCCGTGGACACCGTCGTCAGGACCCGGCCGGGGCGGGTGACGGTGAGGTCCTCGTTGCACAGGAACGCCTCCCCGTACGTCAGCTGGAGTCCCGGTTCGGCCAGGAGCGGGGCGACCGACCGCGCCAGCCGGCCCGGCGCCGCCCAGTCGTCCGAGTCCAGACCGGTCACGAACTCCCCGGTCGCGGCGTCGAACGCGGTGTTGCGGGCGGCGAACGTCCCGCCGTTCGCCTCCCGGCGGATCACCCGCACCCGCTCGTCGAGCGCCGCCGCCGCGTCGAGGACCGCGTCGAACTCGGGCCCCGAGGCGTCGTCGACGACGAGGACCTCCAGGTTCGCCCACGCCCCGTCGAGCAGCGACCGCACCGCCGTCAGCAGCGCGCGGCCGGGCCGGTAGGCGGTCATCACGACCGACACCAGGGGCCCCGAACGGACCTTCGGCACCGGGACCGAGCGCAGACGGTCGAACCGCGGCAGGATCTCGCCGTCCACTGCGGCCGGACCGAGCCGCAGCCCCCGCTGCCCCGACAGGGCGCCGAGCCGCTTCACCCACGCGACCTCGTCGCCGCCCGCGTCCGGGTGCGCCAGGTCCGCGGCCAGCGCCGCCCGCTCCAGCCCCGGCAGGTGCCTGCCGTAGCGGCGCAGGAGGCTTCGGGCCTTGCCGGGGTCGCCGAGGACGTACGCGAGCTGCGCGTGGACGGCGGCCTCGCGCGGGCTCACCCGGCGCGCGCCGCCGGTGTCGAGGGCGAGGTCGAAGAGGGCCAGGGCGTCCCGGCGGTCCTGTTCGGCGCCGGTCTGGAGGCCGACGACGTAGGCGAGGGACGCGAGCGCGGCGGCGTTCACCTCCGGTTTCCTGTCGCGGGCGTGCGCGGCGGCGATGAGGGTGGGCAGGTCGAGCGAACGTGATGCGGCCCTGGCCAGCAGGTGCCGGGCGCCCGGGGAGCGGGTCCGCAGCGCGGTCGCGGCCATCGTGCCGGGCGCCCGCTCGCCCGCGCGCACCAGGAGGTCGTCGGTGAGTCGTCCCGGATAGCGCGCGGTCTCGTCAGCTGCGTTCATCTTGTCCGTTCATCTCCAGGTTGCATTCCGCCCAGATCTTCGCGTGTCGAATGGCAATAAGGCTGAATTGAATAAGAACAATGCTCTTCTCTCGCGTAAACAGCTGTTGAACTGGGAAGCCGGTCAATCCTCATTTACGGGCGCGGGATATCGTGGGCGCGAAATGAGCGACTCACCGAAACGCCCGCGCATCGTCCGCAACGACTATAGGGCCCTGCACCCGCCGGTTCCGGGTGATTGGAAGCCGAGTCTCGCGGTGAGCGTCATCGTTCCCGCCTATGGGGGACAGGGCGAACTGGACCTGGTATTGGCGGCGCTCGCCGCGCAGTCCTATCCGGCCGGCCTCATGGAAGTCGTCGTCGTCGACGACAATTCCGCGCCCCCCTTGCGCCTGCCCGAACTGCGGCCCGAGCACACGCGGCTCGTCGCGACCGCGGGCGAGTCCTGGGGGTCGGCGCACGCGGTCAACACCGGTGCGGGCCATGCCGACGGGCAGGTGCTGCTGCGCCTCGACGCCGACATGGTCGCCTTCCGCGACCACGTCGAGCAGCAGATGCGCTGGCACCACGCCGCCGACTACCTGGCCGTCCTGGGGCACAAGCGGTTCGTGGCGTGGGAGCCGGGGCGGTTCACGCCCGAGCAGGTGCACGAGAAGGTGGCCGCGGGCGAGGCGGAGGCATTGTTCGCGGTCGAGGACTCGGTGCCGCACTGGATCGAGAACGTCATCGCGGACACGGGCGGGCTCGTGCAGCACCACCCGGGGATCTTCCGGGTCTTCGTGGGCGCCACCAACTCCGTGCACCGCGACTTCTTCAAGGCCGTCGGGGGGCTCGACACGGCGCTGCGGTTGGGCTCCGACACCGAGTTCGCGTACCGGCTCGCGCAGGCCGGGGCCGTGTTCGTGCCCGAGACCGCTTCGTCCGCTTGGCATCTGGGGATGCCGCAGATGGTGCAGAAGTGGGACGAGGGCCGCCACCAGCGCGTTCCTTATATCGCGCAGCGCGTGCCCCTGCACGGGATGCGCCGCTCCGCGCCGCCGCGCGCGTGGCGGGTCCCGCTGGTGGACGTCGTCATCGAGGTGGGGGACGCGACCGCGGCCGAAGTGGACGCGTGCGTCGCGCCCGTCCTCGCCGGGCAGGACGCCCGGATCACGCTCGTCACCGGGCAGGGCCCGGCCCCGCAGGACCGCGCCTCGATCCTCGCCGGGGACGGCGCGCAGCTGCGCCTCATCGAAGAGGCCTACGACGTCGAGGGGCGCGTGTGCATCGCCGCGGAGGCGCCCGCCGCCGACCCGGCCGTCCCCTACCGGCTGCTCCTCCCCCGGCCGGTCCCGCTGCACGCCAAGAGCATCGGGAAGCTCCTCGCCGCGATGGAACGCGTCGACGCTGGGCTCGTCCTCGCCGACCTCCCCGACGCCCCGCCCGCGCGCCTCGAGCGCACCGCCGCGTTCGCGCGCGCCCGCCACATCACCGGCGGCACCGGCCTCGACCAGGTCGTCGCCGGCATCTGGGGTGCCGACCGGTACACGGGCCTGGCCGCCCGCGAACCCGAACCGACGGTGTACGAGCCCGGCCCGCCCGACGCCGCCCGCCGGATCCTGCGCCGCTTCTTCGACGCCCGCCAGCGCGCGCGCCTGCGCGCCCTCCTGCGCCGGTGAACGCCGTGCCCTCGCCCGCCCTGCGCGGCAACGACTACAGCCCGCTCGTGCGGCCCGGCGACGGCTGGGAGCCGCGCCTCTCGGTCACGGTCGTCGTCCCGGCGCACGGCCAGCAGGACAAGCTCGACGTCACCCTCGCGTCCCTGGCCGCTCAGACGTACCCGGCGGCGTTGCTGGACGTGGTCGTCGTCGACGACGGCTCCGACCCGCCGCTGCGGCTGCCCGAGATCCGGCCCGAGTCGACCCGGTTGATCGCGTCGCCGCCGGGCGGGTGGGCGTCCGCGCACGCCACGAACGCGGGCGTCGCCGCGAGCAGTGGCGACGTGGTGCTGCGGCTGGACGCGGACATGCTCGTCTTCGCCGACCACGTCGAGTCGCAGCTGCGCTGGCACCACACCGCTGACTACCTGGCGGTGCTGGGCCACAAGCGGTTCGTCGCGTACCGGGCGGGGGACCTCGACCCGGCGGCGGTGTTCGACGCGGTCCGGGCGGGCAAGGCCGGGGACCTGTTCGACGCCGAGGCGTCGGAGCCGCAGTGGATCGAGCGGATCGCCGAGGCGACCGGGGGGCTGCGCCAGGCGGACCACCGGGCGTTCCGGGTGTTCGTGGGCGCGTCGTTCTCGGTGCACCGCAGCCTGTTCGACGCCGCGGGCGGGATGGACGCCGACGTCCTGCTCGGCTCGGACACGATCTTCGGGTACCGGCTGCACCAGGCCGGGGCGGTGTTCGTCCCGGACGACCGGTCGTCGGCGTGGCATCTGGGGCCGCGGCAGATCGCCGAGCGCGGCGCGCTCGCGAAGGCGTACCGGCGCCCGCGCATCGCGAACCGGGTCCCTGAGCTGGATGTGAAGCGCCCCAGGGCCGCGCGCGGGTGGGCGACGCCGCTGGCGGAGGTGGTCGTCGACGCGGGCGGGGCCCCGTCGCTGGACCTGGAGGCCACGGTGGACGAGCTGCTGTCGGGGTCGGTGCCGGACGTGCGGGTGACGCTCGTCGGCGACTGGCCCGAACCGCACACGGGCCGGCATGCGCCGCTGGACGACCCGGCGCTGGAGGCGCGGCTCCTCATCGAGTCGTTCCGGGGCGACACGCGCGTCGCGTTCGCGGCGGCGTGGGAGCCGGACCCGAAGGTGCCGTATGTGATCCGTCTTCCCGCCGCGGTGCGGCCGGGGCCGGACGCGGTGGCGGCGCTCGTCGCGTACGCGAACCGGCACCGGCTCGGCCTCGTCGAGGTCGCGACCCCGCACGGCGTCGCGAGCCTGGAGCGGACCGCTGCGGCGGCGCGGGCGGCGCGGCTGGGCGTCGGCATCGACGCGGTGTGGGGCAGTGCGAAGCTCACCGCGCCCGCCGAACGTCCTGTCAAGGACGGCAGCGGGAGTGCGTTCGGCGGCGCGCTCGCCGAGGGCGGGTCAGGGCACGCGCGGGGCGGGCAGCGTGGGCTGCGCGGGAAGGCCCGGCGACTCGTCCGCCGCCTGCTGGACCGTTGAGGCGCCGATGCCGGTCGGGGCGCCCATCGAGCCGTTCGCGGAGGACGCCTCGACTTCGGACGCGGTCGGCTCCGGGGCGGGCGCGGGACGGCCCGGCTGCCCGGACCGGTTGACGCGCTTGGCGATCCGGTACACCTGCCGGAACGCCTCGTACCCGAGGTAGGCGCGGGCGGCGAGGAGCCGCTGCTTGAGGCCGGTCACGCCCGCCGCGGGCTGCCAGGCCTCCGGGCCGGGGTGGTAGCGGCGGTACAGCTCGGAGGTGCGGCGGAAGAACGCGCGCCGCTGCTTCGGCTCGACCCGCTCGGTGTTGCCGATGACGAGCAGGAGGTGCCAGACCATGTGGTTGAACAGGGCGACGCGGATGCCGGGGTCGTCGACGTCCTCGAAGTCGTCCCAGGTGCGCTGCCATTGCGTGAACACGTCGAAGTGGCGGTCGTCGCGGGTGCGGGTGATGGAGGACCCGGCCCTTTGGCGCCACTGGTAGCAGCATTCGGTGACGACCGAGATCCGCTCGGCGCGGCGCAGCAGCGCGTACGTCCACGGGATGTCGGTGTACCAGCCGGTGGGGAAGCCGAGGCCGGTGGCGGTGAGGAACTCGCGGCGGGAGACCTTCGTCCACGGCGTGTGCGTGTAGTCGACGATGCGGGGCCATTCGGCGAGCGTGAACGCGCTCGGGTCGGCCGGGCAGTGCTCGGCGAGTTCGGGGAGCTCACCGGTCTCGATGGCGCCGGTGTCGCGGCGCTTCTCGTGCTGGACGAGGACGACGTCCGGCGGGCGGGGGCCGGCGACGGCGGCGAGGACCCGCTCGACCGCGCCGGGCTTGAGTTCGTCATCGGCGTCGACGAACCAGACGTAGTCGCCGTTCGCCTGCGCCAGACCGAAGTTGCGGGCCGGGCCGGAGCCGGCGTTGGCGGGCGTGGTGATGACCTTGATGCGGCCGTCGCGGGCGGCGTAGCGCTCGGCGACGGCGCGGGAGCCGTCGGGCGAGCAGTCGTCGACGACGACGATCTCGAGCGCGTCCCCGCCGGCGCCGTCGCCGATGACGGTGTCGAGGCATCCGGGTAGGTAATCCTCGGCCTCGTATGCGGGGATGACAATGCTCAGAGCGGGCATGGGTCGATAGTAGCCCCAGCCGCACACTCGGATTGGGCAACGAATAGGGCGCGTGTCACGTCGCAGGAAGTGCATCGACGCATGTAAACGGCGAATTTCCGCCGCCATTGGCGAACCATTCTCGAGTTCGCGCGGCCGCGCAATGAATGGTGAACTCTTTTCGAGCACCAGGTAAACAACCTGACAAGGCAACGAAAGGCTTGACCCGAGGTGTCCTCGGAATGAACGAGTGATCTACAAGGACCCCCATCTCACCTGGTCAGGATCCGAGTGTTCGCCATTGCTAATGTGGCCGGGAAGACTCCCGAGACGCCTCTGAATCGCAAAGGACTCCACTGTGGCAACTGTTGACGAAGCAGCGCGCCCGATCGACCTGGTCGTGGTCGGCCAGGGCTATGTCGGCCTGCCGCTCGCCCAGGCGGCGATCGCGAAGGGCCTCACGGTCGTCGGCCTCGACCGCTCCCAGCGGGTGGTCGACGCGCTCAACGCGGGGTCCAGCCACATCGACGACGTCTCGGACGCCGAACTCGCCGCCATGATCGAGGGCGGGTACACCGCTTCGACCGATGCCGCGGTGCAGGCGCGCGCGAAGGCGATCGTGATCTGCGTGCCGACGCCACTCGGCGAGGCGGGCGGGCCCGATCTCGCGGCCGTCATCGGCGCGTCGCACGCGGCCGGGAAGCACCTGCGGCGCGGGACGCTCGTGGTCCTGGAGTCCACGACGTACCCGGGCACGACCGAGGAGGTCGTCGCCCCGATCCTGCGCGAGGAGTCCGGGCTCGAGGCGGGCGTCGACTTCCACCTGGCGTTCTCGCCCGAGCGGGTCGACCCGGGCAACCCGGTGTACGGGATCGTCAACACGCCCAAGGTCGTCGGCGGGCTCACCGCGGCGTGCACCGCGGCCGCGAAGGCCCTGTACGGGCGGTTCATCGACCAGATCGTGGAGGCCAAGGGGCCGCGCGAGGCGGAGATGGCGAAGCTGCTGGAGAACACGTACCGGCACGTGAACATCGCGCTCGTCAACGAGATGGCGGTGTTCTGCCGGGAGCTCGGCGTGGACCTGTGGGACGCGATCAACCTCGCGAAGACCAAGCCGTTCGGGTACCAGGCGTTCTACCCCGGGCCGGGCGTCGGCGGGCACTGCATTCCGATCGACCCGAACTACCTGTCGTACAAGGTGCGCACGCTCGGGTACCCGTTCCGGTTCGTGGAGCTGGCGCAGGAGATCAACAACCGCATGCCGGAGTACGTGGTGACGCGCGCGATGGCGAAGCTGAACGCGGGCGGCCTCGCGCTCTCGCGCGCGCGGGTGCTGCTGCTGGGCGTGACGTACAAGCCGGACATCGCCGACCAGCGCGAGTCGCCGTCGACGCCGGTGGCGCGCAAGCTCCTCGCGGCGGGCGCGGAGCTGGCCTACCACGACCCGCACGTGCCGGCGTGGAGCGTGGGCGCGGAGCCGGTCGAGCGGGTGACGGAGCTGGCGACGGCGAAGGCGGACTTGATCGTGCTGCTCACGCACCACGCCGAATACCAGGCGGGCGCGCTGCCGGCCGGGGTGCCGGTGCTGGACACGCGGGGCGCGCTGCGCGGCGTCGAGGGCGTCGAGACCCTCTGACCCTCCTCCGGGCAGCCCCCGCCCTCCCAGGGGGGCGTCCCCTGCTCAATTGTTTCGCGGGGGTCCGACAACAACCCCCGGTTCTTACCGTCGTAAGGAAAAGTGTCACCCGAAAGCGTGAACACCGCCGCCGCGGGCCAGCAGGCCCGCGGCGGCGTTTCGGTTCCCGGTTTCCTTGGGTCCCTTGCGGATCGGTCTAGGCGACCGCGCGCGCGAACTTGCGCGTGGCCCACCACACGAGCACGACCGCGAGCGCGCCGATGTAGGCCGCGGCCTGCCAGATGGCGTTGGCGCCCATGTCCCCTTCGAACAGGGAGCGGGCGGCCTCGACCGCGTAGTAGAACGGGTTGAAGTCGGCCACGCTCTGCAGCCACGCCGGGGCGAGCGCCATCGGCAGCATGATGCCCGACAGCAGCATGATCGGCTGGACGAACGTGTTGAGGACCGGCGCGAGCGTGTCCTCGCTCTTGAGGACGATCGCGACCCCGTACGAGAGCGCGCCGAGCATGAACGAGGTCAGGATGATGATCCCGAACATGAGGAACACGCCCGGCCAGTAGATCGTCAGGCCGCCGATCGGCGCGGCCAGGACGACCAGGAGGAGCGCCTGGATGAGCGTGGTCGTGACCGTGGCGAGCGTGCGCCCGATGAGGAGCGCGGCGCGGCTGACCGGGGTGACCCGCATCCGCTCGATGACGCCCGCGCGCAGCTCGGCGATGAGGCCGAAGCCGACGAACGTGGAGCCGAACAGGGCCATCATGATGATGAGGCCGGGCACGAACGTCTCCATGGCGCCCGCTTCGAAACCGGGCGCGCCGTCGAGGCCGTTGAGCAGCGGGGCGAAGAAGATCAGGAAGTACAGGGGCTGGATCAGCATGACCACCAGCCACACCGGCTGCTTCAGGTTGAGCGTCATGGCCCTGGAGTAGACGAGCCAGGTGTCGCGGAATGCCTTCATGTCAGTGCTCCTCTCGCAGCGAGCGGCCGGTCTGCTTCAGGAAGACGTCGTCGAGGCTGGGCCGGTGCAGCTCGATGGACGCGGGGGCGATGTCCTTGCCGTCGAGGGAGCGCAGCAGCTCCGGGAGCGCGGCGGCGCCGTCGTCGACGTACATGCGCAGGAGCGCGACGCCGGTGGCCGGGTCGGGGGCGCCCGCTTCGATCTCGCGGACGAAGTCCTTGCGGCCCAGGAGTTCGACCGCGGCGGCGGCGCCGTCGGTGACGCCGATGGCGACGACGTCCCCGGCGACCTCCTTCTTCAGGTCGAGCGGCGTGCCCTCGGCGACGATCTCGCCGTGGTCGATGATGGCGAGCCGGTCGCAGAGGGCGTCGGCCTCGTCGAGGTAGTGGGTGGTCAGGAAGATCGCGGTGCCCCGTTCGCGCAGGGCCCGGACCTCGTCCCACATGTGCGCGCGCGACTGCGGGTCGAGGCCCGTGGTCGGCTCGTCGAGAAAGAGGAGCTTCGGCTCGTGCATGATGCCGAGCGCGATGTCGAGGCGGCGCTTCTGGCCGCCGGAGTACGTCTTGACGTTGCGGTCGGCGTACTCCTCGAGCTGGAAGGCGCCGAGGACCTCGACGGCGCGGGCGGCGGCCCGCTTCTTGGACATGCCGTACAGGCGGCCCTGCATGACGAGTTCGTCGCGGGCGGTGACCTCGCCCCAGGTGCCTCCCTCCTGGCCGACGTAGCCGATGTCGCGGCGGACCGCGGCCTGGTTCTTGGCGAGGTCGTGGCCGCAGACGCGCGCCACGCCGTCGGTGGGCTCGATGAGGGTGCTGAGCATCCGCATCGTGGTGGTCTTGCCGGCGCCGTTGGGGCCGAGGAGGCCGAAGACCTCGCCTTCTTTGACGGCGAGGTCGACGCCGCGGACGGCCTCGACCTCCTTGCCGCGGGACTTGAAGGTCTTCTTCAGCCCCTTGGTCTCGATGAGCATGGGTTCCTCACGGGTGGTTGAACGGTAGTCCTATTTCCTTGTTCAAGTTTGACTATAACCATGGGGTAGCGAAGGGCACAACCAGGTATAAGCGAATCCGTGAGATTAGTCAAAGGTATAATATTGCGGGTATGTGGAGTACGCGTCTTCTCGTCCTCGGCCTCGTCCGGTGGCTCGGTCCCGTCCACGGCTACCTGGTGCGCCGGGAGCTGGACACGTGGCGGATGCCCGGCAAGCCCGAGATCGGCGCGGGCTCGATCTACCACGCGCTCAAGAAACTCACCGCGGACGGCATGATCGAGGTCGTGTCCACCGAGTCGGTCGACGCGCGCCCGGCCCGGACCACGTACGCCATCACCGCCCGGGGCGAGGCGGAGTTCCAGCGGACCCTGCGCGAGAAGCTGTGGGAGGTCGAGGCCGGCGAGGACCCGTTCAGCACCGCGTGGTCCTTCGCGCAGGTGCTCACCCGGGCCGAGAACATCGCGCTGCTGCGCCAGCGGGCCGACGTCCTCTTCTCCCGCGTCGAGCAGGTCACCGCGCTGCTCGCGGCCACCACCCCCGAGTTCGTGCCCGGCAACGAGGGGTCCTTCGTGCCCGCGCACGCGCGCGCGATGATGAAGCGCCAGATCGACCTGTGGATCACCGACGCCGAGTGGTGCGAGGAGACCGCGGGCCGCATCGAGTCCGGCGACCTCGTGCTCGGCCCCGACCTCGACGCCGAGCACGCCGCGTACTGGCGGGAGGCCATCAAGGGCGACCGGTTCATCGACCACGCCCGCGAACGCCAGGCCATGATCGACGAGATCGGCGCCTCCGAGGCCCGCGACAGCTGACCGCGCCGGGCCGGACCGCGCCACACCTGAACGGCCGTTTAGGAGATCACCCGAAAAAATCCACAACCCTCCTTATGGAGACCCTCCAAAACTTGTGCCGTTTATATCGTTTCGTCCGCTCTTCTGATGACGGCGTCGCCCCGCTCTCGGATATGCGGCCATTACACTGCGGAACGTGCGCAAGGTTTTGATCGCCAACCGCGGCGAAATCGCAGTGAGAGTCATCCGGGCCTGCCGGGACGCCGGGTACGAGTCCGTCGCCGTCTACGCGGACGGCGATCGCGATGCCCCCCACACGCTTCTGGCCGACGAGGCCTTCGCCCTCGACGGCCTCACCGCCGCCGACACGTACCTGCGGATCGACAAGCTCATCCGGATCGCCCAACGGTCCGAAGCGGACGCCGTCCACCCCGGGTACGGGTTCCTCTCCGAGAACGCCGAGTTCGCGCAGGCCGTCATGGACGCCGGACTCACCTGGATCGGCCCCACGCCGCAGTCCATTCGCGACCTCGGCGACAAGGTCACCGCCCGCCACCTCGCCATGAAGGCGAACGTGCCCCTCGTGCCCGGCACCAAGGACCCCGTCAAGGACGCCGCCGAGATCCTCGCGTTCGCCGACGAGCACGGGCTCCCCGTCGCCATCAAGGCCGCCTTCGGCGGCGGCGGGCGCGGCCTCAAGGTCGCCCGCGAACGCGAGGAGATCCCCGACCTCTTCGAATCCGCCGTGCGCGAAGCCGAGGCCGCCTTCGGCCGCGGCGAATGCTTCGTCGAGCGCTACCTCGACCGGCCCCGCCACGTGGAAGCCCAGGTCCTCGCCGACACGCACGGCAACGTCATCGTCGTCGGCACCCGCGACTGCTCCCTCCAGCGCCGCCACCAGAAGCTCGTCGAAGAGGCCCCCGCGCCGTTCCTCACCGACGAGCAGCGCGCCACCATCCACAACGCCGCCAAGGCCATCTGCAAGGAAGCGGACTACCACGGCGCCGGCACCGTCGAGTTCCTCGTCGCCGTCGACGGCACCATCTCCTTCCTCGAAGTGAACACCCGCCTCCAGGTCGAGCACCCCGTCTCCGAGGAGACCAGCGGCCTCGACCTCGTGCGCGAGCAGTTCCGCATCGCCTCCGGCGAACCCGTCCCGCTCACCGAGGACCCCGCGCCGCGCGGCCACTCCATCGAGTTCCGCATCAACGGCGAAGACCCCGGCCGCGGCTTCCTGCCCGCCCCCGGCTCCGTCACCAAGCTGCGCCTCCCCGCCGGCCCCGGCGTCCGCGTCGACACCGGCATCGAAGAGGGCACCGTCATCGACGGGAACTTCGACTCCCTGCTCGCCAAGGTCATCGTCACCGCCCCGACCCGCGAAGAGGCCCTGCGCCGCTCCCGCCGGGCGCTCGCGGAGATGGAGGTCGAAGGCCTCGCCACCGTGCTGCCGTTCCACAAGGCCGTGATCGAGGACCCGGCGTTCGCCGAGGACTTCACCGTCCACACCCGCTGGATCGAGACCGAGTGGGACAACACGCTCGAGCCGTACGGGGCGGGCGCCGCCGCGGGCGGCGAGAACGAGGAGCGCACCAGCCTCGTCGTCGAGGTCGGCGGCAAGCGCCTCGAAGTGTCGATCCCCGCCGGGCTGCTCAACCCCGTCGCGTCGGCCAAACCGAAGAAGCGCGGCCCCAAGAAGCAGGCCGACGCCGGACCCGCGATCGGCGGCGACGGGCTGCCCTCCCCGATGCAGGGCACCATCGTCAAGGTCGCCGTGACCGACGGCCAGTCCGTCGTCAAGGGCGACACCATCGTGGTCCTCGAGGCCATGAAGATGGAGCAGCCCATCGAGGCCCACAAGTCCGGCACCGTCTCCGGGCTCGAAGTCAACATCGGCGACGTCGTGGCCGCCGGGGCCCCGATCTGCCAGATCTCCGAATGAGGCGGGAGCCGGTTAACCGATCTGTCAGATCGCAGACTTACAGCGGGACGTTCGCGGAGGGACAATAGTCAGTGCTGTGCGTAGCACCACAAGCACTGCTCTCAACGACCGAAAAGGGTTAGGGTTCCCGGCGGCGGCATTCCCGCCCGGCACCCGACCACTCCCTACAGGGGGACAGCCATGCGCTTCATCGACGGACAACCCGGCCACGACCTCACTTACGCGGACGTGTTCATGGTCCCGAACCGGTCGAACGTGGCGTCGCGCCTCGACGTCGACCTGTCGACCGCCGACGGCACCGGGAACACCATCCCGATCATCGCGGCCAACATGACCGCGGTCTCGGGCCGGCGCATGGCCGAGACCCTGGCGCGCCGCGGCGCGCTCGCCGTCATCCCCCAGGACATCCCCGTCGACGTCGTCGCCGACGTGATCGCCCGTGTCAAGTCCCGCCCGCTCGACTGCGACGCGGCCCTGACCCTCCCGCCCACCGCGACGGTGGCCGAGGCGATCGCCCTGTTCCCCAAGCGCGCCCACGGCGCGGTCATCGTCACCGACTCCGAGCGCCGTCCGCTCGGCGTCGTCACCGAGGCCGACTGCCGCGGCGTCGACCGCTTCACGCAGCTCGAGCAGGTCGCCTCCGACCGGCTCGTCACCCTCCCCATGGGCCTCTCGGACGCCGAGGCGTTCAAGATCCTCGAGGAGGCGAACGTCAAGCTCGCGCCCGTGCTCGACGGCGAGGGCCGCCTCCACGGCGTGCTCACCCGAGCCGGCGCGCTGCGCAACACCATCTACACGCCGAACACCGACGCGAACGGCAAGCTCCGCGTCGCCGTCGCCATCGGCATCAACGGCGACGTCACCGGCAAGGCCGCCGCGCTCGTCGAAGCCGGCGCCGACGTCATCGTCGTCGACACCGCGCACGGCCACCAAGAGAAGATGCTCGACGCGCTCAAGCTCGTGCGCGACGCCGCCCCGCACCTGCCCGTCGCCGCCGGCAACGTCGTCACCGCCGAAGGCGCGACCGACCTCATCAACGCCGGGGCCGACATCGTCAAGGTCGGCGTCGGCCCGGGCGCCATGTGCACCACCCGGATGATGACCGGCGTCGGGCGCCCGCAGTTCTCCGCCGTCCTCGAATGCTCCGCGACCGCGCGCCGCCACGGCAAGCACGTGTGGGCCGACGGCGGCGTCCGCCACCCGCGCGACGTCGCCCTCGCGCTCGCCGCGGGCGCGTCGAACGTCATGATCGGCTCCTGGTTCGCCGGCACGCACGAATCGCCCGGCGACATGCACTACGACGCCGACGGCCGGGCCTTCAAGGAGTCCTTCGGCATGGCGTCCGCCCGGGCCGTCAAGGCCCGCAGCGCCAGCGACTCCTCGTTCGACCAGGCCCGCAAGGCCCTGTTCGAAGAAGGCATCTCGACCGGCCGCATGTACCTGGACCACAAGCGGCCCGGCGTCGAAGACCTGCTCGACTCGATCGTGGCGGGCGTGCGGTCCGCTGCGACCTACGCCGGCGCGACGAACCTCGAGGAGTTCCACGAGCGCGCGGCCGTGGGCGTCCAGTCCGCCGCGGGCTACACCGAAGGCGCGCCCGTGCCGAGCAGCTGGTAAGCGCCGCAAGGCCTTCTGGTGCGGGCGCGTCGGCTGGTCGCCGACGCGCCCGCGCGCTTCACCTCGCGAGGCGTCCTGGCAGGAGCCGCGCGGGAGTGCACTCCCGCGCGGTCTTCGGGGGCGGCCCCCGGGGTTCCCACTTCGCCGCCAGTCCTGCCAGGACCGGTTCGCCACTCCGCACTTCCACCACCACCGGCGAAGCAGCCGTTTTTGCTATTAACGATCACAGGTCCGGCCGTGGGCGGCAAGGACTGTTTTCCCGCCTGTGGATAACGTTCAGGCCTGTGGATAACTCTCCGACGTACCGGGTCAGCGTCCTGCGTCCCTGGCGTCTCTGGCGAGCATCGCCGCCTGAACGCGGTTGGCGCAGTCGAGTTTCGCGAGGACGCGGCTGACGTAGGTCTTCACCGACGCCTCGCTCATGTGGACTCGGCGCGCGATCTCGGCGTTCGACAGGCCTTCCGCGACCGCTTCGAGGACGTCGCGTTCGCGCGCGGCCAGGCGGGCCACGCGTGCCACCGCGTCGCGCCGCCGCGGCGCCGACTCCGGGGCGACCAGGCCCAGGACCATGCGGGTCACGACCGGGGACAGGTACGCCTCGCCCGCTGCCACCGCTTTGACGGCCGCGACCAGTTCCTCTGGCGCGCAGGTCTTCAGCACGAACCCGGCCACGCCCTGTTCCACGGCGGCGAGCACGTTCTCCTGGTCCCCGAACGACGTGAGCACCAGCGCCCTCGTCCCCGGCGACGCCTCCCCCAGGCGCGCGGCCACCGCGAGGCCGCCCATGCCCGGCATGTGCAGGTCCAGCAGCGCCACCTCCGGCCGCGCCCGCTCGATCGCGGCCAGCGCGTCGCGTCCATTGTGGGCCGTTGCGGCGACGGTGGCGCCGGCCGCTTCGAGGACGGTGCGGACGCCTTCGACGACGAGGGGTTCGTCGTCGGCGATCACGACGCGCGTCATCCGGCCCGCACCCCGGCGACGGAGGTGAGCGGGAGCAGCACGAGGAGGAGGACGACGGTGCCGACGGCGGCGGCGCGGGCGGCGCGGGTGAGCGGGGGGCGTGCGGCGGGGAGGGGCAGCATGGCGTTGAGGCGGAAGCGGGCGGCGTCGGTGCGGTGGTCGAGGAGGCCGCCGGCGGCGTCGACGCGTTCGCGGAGGCCGGAGAGGCCGTGGCCGCCGGGCAGGCCGGGGGGCGGGGCGGTGAGGGGGTTCTCGACGGCGACGAGGAGGGCGTCGGCCTCCCAGGTGACGGTGGCCGTGACGGGGGCGCCGGGGGCGTGTTTGGCGGCGTTGGCGAGGCCTTCTTCGAGGACGGCGTAGGCGGCGCGGGCGGCGGCGGCCGGGAGGGGTCCGGGTTGTCCCCGGTGGTGGAGTTCGACGGGGACGCCGGCTTCCATGAAGGCGGCGGCGAGGGTCGCGGCGGCGGCGGGGTCGAAGGCGGTCGCGGTGTCCGCGCCGGCGCGGAGGAGGGCGACGAGGCCGTGGAGGTCGTCGACGGCGGCGCGGACGGTGTCGCCGACCTGCCGGGTCGCGGCGCGGCGGGCGGGGTCGGTCTCGCGGACTTCGAGGGCGGCGACCTGGACGGCGGCGAGGCCGAGGCGGCGGCCGATGCGGTCGTGCATGTCGCGGGCGAGGCGGAGGCGTTCGCGTTCGACGGCGACTTCCTGTTCGCGCAGGGAGCGGCGGTAGACCTGCCAGAGGGCGACGATGACGGCGGCGGCGAGGATCGCGAGGACGGCGGCGGGGATAGGTCCGGCGGGCATGGCGGCGAGCAGCGCGAACTCGGCGAGCACGATCGCGACGGCGCCGAGGAGTCCTCTCATACCGTCAGGGTACGCATCGGGTCGGGGTGGGCGGCGTTCGCTTTCGTCTCGGGTTTCGGCGACGTTCGGCGACTGTGGGCGAGGGGCCGGGATTCCTACGGTGGCAATGTGATCGAAGTACAGCATTTGACGAAGCGGTATCGGGGCGGCACGGCCGTCGACGACCTGTCGTTCACGGTGGAGCCGGGGCGCGTGACCGGTTTCCTGGGGCCGAACGGGGCGGGGAAGTCCACGACGATCCGGCTGATCCTCGGGCTGGACCGGCCGTCGGCCGGGTCCGCGGTGGTGAACGGGCGGCCGTACGCGTCCTTCGACCGGCCGCTGACGGCGGTCGGTGCGCTCCTGGACGCCGGGGACCTGCATCCGACGCGGAGCGTCCGGGAGCATCTGCGGTGGCTGGCGCGCACGAACGGGATCGGGGAGCGGCGGGTCGGGGAGGTGCTGGAGGCCACGGGGATGGCCGGGGCGGCGCGCAAGCGGGCGAGGACGCTGTCGCTGGGGATGAAGCAGCGGCTGGGTGTGGCGGCGGCGCTGCTCGGGGACCCGGGGGTGCTCATTCTGGACGAGCCGGTGAACGGTCTCGATCCCGAAGGGGTGGTGTGGATCCGGCATCTGATGAGGGGTCTCGCGGCGGAGGGGCGGACGGTGCTGGTGTCGAGCCATCTCATGTCGGAGATGGCGTTGACGGCGGAGCACCTGGTGGTGATCGGGCGTGGCCGCCTGCTGGCGGACACGTCCACTGAGGATTTCATCGCGGCCCATGCGGGCGCGGACGGCGGCGGGGCGAGCCTGGAGGAGGCGTTCATGCGGTTGACGGGTGCGTCGGTCGAGTTCCGGTCGGGGGGCGCGCGATGACGGGTTTCGTGCGGGCGGCGTCCGCGGAGTGGGTGAAGATCCGTTCGGTGCGGTCGACGGCGGTGACGTTGGGGCTGTTCGCGTTGGTGGCGCTGGGTCTCGGCTGGGTGGTGGCGCGCGGGTTCTCGGCGGGCGGCCCGGAGTCGGATCCGCTGCTGCCGGTGTTCTTCGGGTTGCTGACGGCGCAGCTGGTGCTGGTGACGTTCGCGGTGTCGGTGGCGGGTGCGGAGTTCTCGACGGGGACGATCCGGGCGTCGCTGGCGGCGGTGCCGTCGCGAGGCCGGTTCTTCGCGGCGAAGATGACGGCGGTCGGGGTGACCGTGGCGGTGGCGGCGCTGGTGGTGGAGGCGGCGGTGTTCGGGGTCGTGAGCGTGATACTCGGTGACGCGGCGGCGCCGCTGTCGGCGTGGTGGACGATCGAGGCGCTGCTGGGCGGCTGGATCCATTTGACGCTGTTGAGCGTGTTCACGGCGGCGCTGGCGGTGATGCTGCGGAGCACGGTGCTGTCGCTGTCGATCCTGCTGCCGGTGCTGTTCCTGTCGGGGCAGGGCCTGGGGAATCTGGAGGCGCTGAGGCCGGTGGTGCAGTATTTCCCGGACCAGGTGGGAATGGTGATCATGCGGATGACGGTGCCGGGTGATCCGCAGTTCGGGCGGGATTACGGGGCGTGGACGGGGATCGGGATCCTGGTGCTGTGGACGGCGGCGGCGCTCGTCGGCGGCTGGTTGGCGATGCGCCGCAGGGATGCCTGATCCGGGGACCGGGACGGCCGCCGCGGCGATGCGCCGCGGCGGCCTCCGCTTCGGCACTGGATTGTAGACAGTCCACAGTTACTCGAACAGAGTTCATCGCTCTCCGTGTTCGTATAACTTCAGTCTGCAATCGGCTCGGTTCGCCGGGCCGCGGACTTCGCGCGGCGTGCCGCGCGGTGCAGACCGAAGGAGCTCCAGTGAAACGCATTGCCAAGTTCGGGGCGGGTTCGATGATGCTCGCGGCGGCCCTCGCGGCCCTGCCGGCCACCGCCGGGGCCGAAGCGGCCGACGCGAAGGCGAAGGAGGAGGCGAAGGACCTCCTCGTCGCCGAGAGCTTCAGCGGCGCCGAGATCGCCGACCCCGACCTCCGCTCCCTCAACGCGTGCCTGACGGCGGCCACGGTCCTCGGCGGCGACGACGAGTTCGACTCCTGCTCCGACCAGGCCGTCGGCCCCGTGCCCGAGTCCGGCAAGTCCCCCGGGTACCTCCAGCTCACCGACGGCGGGAACTACGACACCGGCGCGGTCATCCACAACGAGGCCCTGCCCTCCGGGAACGGCGTCGAGGTGACCTTCGCGCAGTACCAGTACGGCGGCAGCGCGGCCGACGGCATCGCGTTCTTCCTCGTCGACGGCGACACCGACCTCACCGAGACCGGCGCCTACGGCGGCAGCCTCGGCTACGCCCAGTTCGACGCCGACGGCCACGTCAACGACGGCATCGACGGCGGCTACCTCGGGCTCGGCCTGGACGTCTACGGGAACTTCTCGGGCGACACCGAAGGCCGCGGCAACGGCTGCCCCGAAGGGCAGCAGGCGCCCGCGCATCTGCAGATCGAGACCAACAAGGCGCCCAACAGCGTCGCGCTCCGCGGCCCCGGCCAGGGCAACGAGGGCTACTGCCTGCTCGCGACCACGGCCACCGACGAGTACATCGGCGCCTACTCCGACGGTGACGTCTACGGCTCGGACCTCGCGGGGGACCTCGGCGGGACGACGCTCGACGACGCCAAGCGCCTCGTCAAGCTCAAGGTCCTGCCCGAGGGCGACCGCGCGAACGTGACCGTGGACATCGACTTCCAGGACGGCGACGGCTGGGTCCGCGTGCTCGAGGCCGAAGTGCCCGAGGCCCTGCCCGAGACGTTCAAGTTCGGGTTCGCCTCCTCCACCGGCGGCAAGACCGACGTCCACCTCATCCGCCACCTGCGGGTCGAGGCCTTCCAGTAGCCGAGAACGACGAAGCGGCCCGCGGCGAGACGCCGCGGGCCGCTCCCGTGCCCGCGGTCAGAACTCCATGAGCTGGCGCGCGGCCTCGGCCACCGAGC
Organism: Glycomyces sp. NPDC049804; assembly: GCF_040674615.1. Taxonomy (NCBI): domain Bacteria; kingdom Bacillati; phylum Actinomycetota; class Actinomycetes; order Glycomycetales; family Glycomycetaceae; genus Glycomyces; species Glycomyces sp. NPDC049804. Next base: position 18,653 of record NZ_JBFAMQ010000010.1, on the reverse strand, counting down.
CCGACAGCGACGGGTAGATCGTGAACGTGCGCGCCACCTGCTCGACCGTGAGCCGCTGCTCCACGGCGAGCGCGATCGGGGTGATGAGTTCGGAGGCGCGGGAGCCGACGACGACGCCGCCGGCGACGATCCCCGAGGAGTTCCAGGCGAAGAGCTTGACGAAGCCTTCGGTGCGGTCGACCATCTTCGCGCGCGGGTTGGACGCGAAGGGGAGGAGGACGCCGCGGCAGTCCACTTTGCCGGAGTCGACGTCGGCCTGGGTGACGCCGACGGAGGCGAGTTCGGGGTCGGTGAAGACGTTGGCGGCGACGTGGGCGAGTTTGATGGGGCGGACGGCTTCGCCGAGGGCGTGCCAGATGGCGATGCGGCCCTGCATGGCGGCGACGGAGGCGAGGGCGTGGACGCCGGTGACGTCGCCGGCGGCGTAGACGCCGGGGACGTTGGTGCGGGAGACCTTGTCGACGGGGATGAAGCCGCGGTCGTCGACGGTGATGCCGTAGGCGTGGAGTCCGAGGTTGTCGGAGTTGGGGATGGAGCCGACGCAGATGAGGGCGTGGGTGCCTTCGATGACGGTGCCGTCGTCGAGTTCGACTTCGACGCCGGTGTCGGTGCGGCGGGCGGCGGCGGCGCGGGAGTGGTTGCGGACGTCCATGCCGCGGCGGACGAAGACGCGGCCGACGGTCTCGGCGGCCTCGGCGTCCTCGTGGGGCATGACGCGGTCGCGGGAGGAGATGAGGGTGACGTTGGAGCCCATGGCGAGGTAGGCGGAGGCGAACTCGGCGCCGGTGACGCCGGAGCCGACGACGATGAGGTGTTCGGGGAGCTCTTTGAGGTCGTAGAGCTGGCGCCAGGTGAGGATGCGTTCGCCGTCGACGGGGGCGGAGGTGAGGGTGCGGGGGGTGGCGCCGGTGGCGAGGAGGACGACGTCGGCTTCGGAGTCGTACGGTTCGCCTTCGACGGGGACGATGTGGAGTTCGTGGACGTAGTTGTAGCCCTTGTCGACGCGGAGTGCGGCGCGGCCGTAGACGATGTCGACGCCGGCGTTGACGAGCTTCTGGGCGATGTCGGCGGACTGCTGGGTGGCGAGGCGGCGGACGCGGCCGTTGACGGCGACGGGGTCGGCGGTGGCCTCTTTGGTGCCGACGCCGAGCTCGGAGGACTCGTGGATCTCGGTGAGGACCGAGGAGGCGGCGATGAAGGTCTTGGAGGGGACGCAGTCGGAGAGGACGCAGGCGCCGCCCGCTCCGGTGGCCTCGATGAGGGTGACGTCGGCGCCGAGTTGGGCCGCCACGAGGGCGGCTTCATACCCGGCCGGGCCTCCGCCGATGATCGCTACTCGTGCCACGGTGCGCCTTTCGGTTTCGGGATGCTTCAGTGCGGGCTGGTTTAAGGGTATCTTCGAGTCGTGCATCTCTATGCCGCGTATGGCTCGAATCTCGACCCTGCCCGAATGCGCGCCACGTGCCCGCGGTCGCCGCTTGTGGGGACGGGCTGGCTGGAAGGCTGGCGTCTGACGTTCGGCAACGCCGACCTGGGCTCGGAGACGGCGGTGGCCACGGTGGTGGAGTCGCCGGGCGAGCGCGTGTTCGTGGCGCTCTACGACCTGGATCCGGCGGACCGGCAGGTGCTGGACGAGCTCGAGGGCTTGAACTCGGGCCTGTACCGGAAGATGCACACCCTGGCGGCGACGCTGGAGGCGAACCGGCCGGTGTGGCTGTACGTGTTCGAGGGTTTCGAGGGCGGCCTGCCGAGCCAGTGGTATCTGGACGAGATCATGCGGGCCGCCGAGGCGGCGGGCGCGCCGCAGGATTACGTCGAGGCGCTGCGCAAGCGCCCGACCGCCGAGTAGACGACATGCGATAGGGGGAGCCGCTCCGCGGCTCCCCCTATCGGCGCGCGGTCGCTCAGAAGGCCGGGCTCGCGGCGGCGGCGAGGACGGTGTGGGTCATGACGCGGATGCCGTGGCCGAGGGCGGTCTCGTCGATGTCGAAGTTGCCCTGGTGGATGTCGAGATGTTCGCCGGGGCGGCCGACGCCGAGGCGGGCCATGGCGCCGGGGACCTGCTCGAGGTAGTACGCGAAGTCCTCGCCGCCCATGGACATCGGGGCTTCGGCGACGGCTTCGTCGCCCAAAGCGGCGGCGGTGGCGCCGGCGAACATCGCGGAGGCCAGGCGGTCGTTGACGACCGGCGGGACACCGCGGCGGTAGTCGATCTCGCATTCGACGCCGGAGGCGCGGGCGACCGAGCGGGTGATCTCCTGGACGAGGTCGGGGATCATGTCCCAGGTCTCGTGGCCGTGGACGCGGACGGTGGCGCGCGCGAGGGCCTCCTGCGGGATCGCGTTCGCGGCCTCGCCGGCCTGGACCGCGCCGAAGACGATCGCGACCGACTGGCGCGGGTCGAGGCGGCGGTTGACGAGGGCGGGCACGTCGACGACGACGCGGCCGATGGCGTTCACGAGGTCGGTGGTGAGGTGCGGGCGGGAGGTGTGGCCGCCGCGGCCGCTCATGCGCACCTCCATCACGTCGCACGCGGCCGTCAGGGGCCCGTTGCGGACCGCGATCTTCCCGGCCGGGAACTGCGGGTCGCAGTGGAACGCGAAGATCGCGGCGACATCGGTGAGCGCCCCGTACTTGATCATGGTGGGCGCGCCGGAGGGGAACTGCTCCTCGGACGGCTGGAAGATGAGGCGGAAGCGGCCGGGTAGGCCCTCGCGGCGGTCGAGTTCGGCGAGGACCCGGCCGAGGCCGATGAGCATCGCGGTGTGCGCGTCGTGCCCGCAGGCGTGGCAGACGCCTTCGACGGTGGAGCGGTACGGGACCTGCTTGGGGTCGTGGATGGGGAGGGCGTCCATGTCGGCGCGGATCGCGATGACGCGGTCGCCGGTGCCGATGTCGCAGGTGAGGCCGGTGCCGTCGGGGATGAGCTGCGGGTCGAGCCCGGCTTCGGCGAGCGCGGCGGCCACGTAGTTCGCGGTGTCGTGCTCCTGGCGGGAGAGGCGCGGGTTCGCGTGGATGTGGCGGCGGGCCGCGATGACCTCGCCCGCGTGGGCGGCGAGCCACCCGTCCAGGAACTCGGGCAGCGACGTGGGCATGGCCTGCTCCTCAGCGGGATCGCCGGAATGGTCGAACGAGGGAAGGGCGCCGGGTACCACGAGACACGATTCAGGCGCTATCGCGCCCGGCAGCGGCTCATTGGCTTTTGTGGCGGTACCCATCTCGACGACTTTCTCCGCAGTGAGCGTAAACATTCCTTCGCGCCTCGCAATTCGCGTTCGAGGATCAAACCAATGGGGCGCGATCCGGCTAGCTTAATCCGATCGCGCTCCGTTGCGGCCAGCGCCGTGATTTGCGACGCCCGGTCTCCGCCCCCAGGTCCCCGCGCCAGTGGTGACGGTCACGCGACGTGCGGTCACGACCGTTAAGCCGTACCCGCCGTCATGAGGCATAACGCTTGCCGAGCCGATAAGTTACGGCCGAGATCCGGATTTTCAAACAGAACAGGGACGCGGCGGTCGGGCTTGACGCGTCCGCGGACCAGTCTTTCCAGGGATTGAGATCTCGGCGACAGACGCATTGTGCGCTTCGGCGATACGTGACGAAGCGGTCACCAATTGTCGGTGGGAATGTACCGTCCCCATTCGGCGGCGAGCGCGCCGCAGACCTCGCCGACGGTGGCGCCCGCGGCGAGCGCGGCCTTGAGGGGGTAGAGGACGTTGTCGCGGCCGGCGGCGGCGGCGGTGACGGCGGCGAGCGCGGCGGCGAGGGCGTCGGCGTCGCGGCCGGCGCGGTGCTCGGCGAGGCGGGCGACCTGGGCGGCCTCGATCGCGGGGTCGACTTTGAGGGGCTTGTAGGGGGCTTCGGCGCCGGTGAGGGTGTAGGCGTTGACGCCGACGACGATCTGCTCGCCGGCGTCGATGCGCTTGGCGGTCGCGTAGGCGCTGCGTTCGATCTCGCTCTTCTGGAAGCCCGCTTCGATGGCGGCGACGACGGAGCCGTGGGCGAAGACGGCGTCGATGAGGCGCAGGGCCTCGGCTTCGACGGCGTCGGTGAGGGCTTCGACGGCGTAGGAGCCGGCGAAGGGGTCGACGGTGTCGGTGAGGTCGGTCTCGTTGGCGATGACCTGCTGGGTGCGCAGGGCCAGGCGCGCGGAGGCGTCGGTGGGGAGGGCGATGGCCTCGTCGTAGGCGTTGGTGTGGAGGGACTGGGTGCCGCCGAGGACGGCGGCGAGGGCTTGGACGGTGACGCGGGCGAGGTTCACTTCGGGCTGCTGGGCGGTGAGTTCGACCCCGGCGGTCTGGGTGTGGAAGCGGAGCTTCATGGAGCGGGGGTCTTTGGCGCCGAAGCGGTCGCGCATGATGTGGGCCCACAGGCGGCGGGCGGCGCGGAACTTGGCGACCTCGCCGAGGATCGTGGAGCGGGCGACGAAGAAGAAGGAGAGGCGGGGGGCGACGGCGTCGACGTCGAGTCCGGCGTTGACGGCGCAGTTGACGTATTCGATGCCGTCGGCGAGGGTGAACGCGAGCTCCTGCGCGGCGGTGGCCCCGGCCTCGGCCATGTGGTAGCCGGAGATGGAGATCGTGTTCCATTGCGGGAGTTCGGCGGCGCAGTACGCGAAGGTGTCGGCGACGAGGCGCAGGCTGGGCGCGGGCGGGAAGATGTAGGTGCCGCGCGCGATGTACTCCTTGAGGATGTCGTTCTGGATGGTGCCGCGCAGTGCGGCGGGGTCGACGCCCTGCTCTTCGGCGACGAGCTGGTAGAGCAGGAGGAGGACGGCGGCGGGGGCGTTGATGGTCATCGAGGTGGAGACCTCGTCGAGGGGGATGCCGCCGAAGAGGACGCGCATGTCGGCGAGGGAGTCGATGGCGACGCCGACCTTGCCGACCTCGCCGGCGGCTTCGGGCGCGTCGGAGTCGTAGCCCATCTGGGTGGGCAGGTCGAAGGCGACGGAGAGGCCGGTGGTGCCCGCTTCGAGGAGGTCGCGGTAGCGGCGGTTGGACTCGGCGGCGGTCGCGAAGCCCGCGTACTGGCGCATGGTCCAGGGCTTGGAGGTGTACATGGACGGGTGGACGCCGCGCGTGTAGGGGAAGGACCCGGGTTCGCCGAGCCGTTCCGGGAGGTCCTTCGCGGCGTCGTCGGGCCCGTAGACGGGCCGGATCTCGATCCCCTCGCGGCCTTGCGGTGACGACTGCATGGCTGCCATCCTAGGGGTCCGACCGCGTCTTCGGGAAGGTCCGACCCGCCTGCCCGGGGGCGCCGCCGCGCCCGAGCCCGCCCGCCCCCTTACGTGCCTGTCGGGGGGCCGTTACCTGAACAGGCGCGGTGAGGCTTGCGAGCCGTAAGTGAGCCCGGTACCGACCGGTTGGCCCGGGCACGGCAGACTAGTGGGGATCCCTCGCGAGGAGTGGCCGAATGACGTACTCATCTGACTACGGTCGCGGTGGTCCCGGCGCATATGAGGACCCCCGCCCCGACGCGGTACCGTCCCCTCGGTACTCCCCCGGACCCGAAGCGTCCCACGGGTTCTCCGGCTCATCGTACGGAGACGAGCTGGGCGGCGGCGATCCGCACCCCTCCTTCGGCGCGGGCGGTCGGCGTGGCGCGGCCACGGGCTCCGACCCGTATCGCGGGCAGGGCCGGGAGCGGCCCGGCCACGGCCCGTCCGAGCCGGGCTACGGGCAGTCGAACCCCGGTTTCGGGCAGTCGAACCCGAACTACGGCCAGTCGAACCCCGGTTTCAACCGGGACGCGTACGGCGGCGACTCCTACGGCGACTCCTCGTACCGGCACAGCTCCTCGTACGGCAACTACGGGAACCTGGGGCAGAGCTTCGCCGTCGGCGGGCAGGACCCGCGCGGCGCCGGCCCCTCGCCCTCGGGCAACCGGGCCGGGCCCGGCGACCTCGTCGCCGAGCGGTACCAGCTCATCGACCTGGTCGGCAAGGGCGGCAACGGCTCCGTGTGGCGCGCCCACGACATCGTGCTGCGCCGCGAGGTCGCGCTCAAAGAGGTGTTCCTGCCGCCGGACCTGCCCGCGCCCGAACGCGTCCAGCTCATCGACCGGTCCCGGCGCGAGGCCCAGATCGCCGCGGCCCTGTCGCACCCGTCGATCATCCGCATCTTCGACGTGGTCGAGCACGCGGGCCTGCCGTGGATCGTCATGGAGCTCCTGCAGGCGCGCAGCCTCGCCGAGATCCTGACGCAGGACGGGCCGCTCGCGCCCCGCGTCGCCGCGAAGATCGGGCTCGCGCTCGTCGGCGCCCTCCAGGCCGCGCACGACGCCGGGATCGTCCACCGCGACATCAAACCCGGGAACGTGCTCATCTCCACCGACGGCCGCTGCGTCCTCTCCGACTTCGGCGCCGCCCAGCAGCACCAGGTCTCGGGCGGCACCACGCCCGGGAAGGTCCTCGGCTCGGCGCACTACATCGCGCCCGAGCGGGCCGTCGGCCACCCGGCCGAGCCCGCCAGCGACGTGTTCAGCCTCGGCGTCACCCTGTACGCGGCCGTCGAGGGCCGCCCGCCGTTCGACCGCGGCGACGCCGTCTCGACCATGCGCGCCGTCGTCCAGGAACCGCCGGAGAGCCCGCGCCACGCCGGGCCGCTGACCCCGCTCATCGGCGGGATGCTCGCGAAGGACCCGCAGCAGCGCACGCCGCTCCCGCAGGTGCGCCAGGAGCTCCAGGGCCTGCTCGCCGGGCCGCTGGGCACCGGCGGCATCCCGCAGCAGTCCCCGCCGTTCAGCCAAGGCCCCCAGGGCTACCAGGAGGGGTCGCCGCCGCACACGGGCGGGCGGCCGCAGGTGCGCGAACGCGACCCGGAGCCGGAGGAGCCGGCGGGGAACGTCTGGAAGTCCGCTTCGGTCATCGCGATCTGCGTCCTGCTCGTGCTCGTGCTGGGTTGGGGCGCCTACAAGTTCCTGTTCGGCGACACCGGCGGCGGCGCGGAGCCGGGCGCGTCCGAGAGCGCCGAGGGGGAGCCGTCCGGCGACGGCGGCGAATCCGAAGGCGGCGAGGAAGGCGGCGGCGAGGAGGGCCCGGCCTTCGAGACCGCGGCGCACGAGGGCGACGGGTTCACCGCGAACTACCCGGCGGACTGGGCCGCCGGCCAGGGCGACGAGGACTACGTCACCTACTACAACCCCGAGGACGACACCCAGTGGGTGCGGTTCTACTTCGGATCCGACAACGGCGCCGACGGGACCGCGGACTACCTCGGCGACTACTGGGACGGCCTGCCGGACGGCATGGAGGACCTCGACCAGGTCCGGCTCGAAGACGTCTCCTTCGGCGACATGGACGGCTCGGTCCTCGAGTACACCGGCACGAACCTCGACGACGGCGCCGAACGGCACTCGATCTGGGCGCTCGTCGACGCGGGCGACGGGACCACGTTCGGGGTCTTCGTCTCCGGCGACGCCGCTGCATGGGACCTATCACAGCAGGTGTACGACGAGGCCGTGGCGTCGTTCCAGACCGGCTGAGGCCACACCGTCCACAACATCGGCCTCCCGTGACGCGGGTATGCGACGATTTCCGCATGACGGAGGAGATGAACCTGGATGCGCTGCGCGCCGACGTGCTGCAGTGGATCACCGACGACCCTGACAAGACCTCCCGCGACGAGCTGTACCGGCTCCTCGACGGCCTCCCCGCGACCGGCCCCGAACTCGCCGACCGCTTCGCCGGGCGCCTCAAGTTCGGCACCGCCGGACTGCGCGGGCCGCTGCGCGCCGGACCGAACGGCATGAACCTCGCCGTCGTGCGCGCCGCCGCCGCGGGGCTGGCGAACTGGCTCGACGCCAAGGGCGCCGACGGGCCCGTCGTCATCGGCTACGACGCCCGCCACCTGAGCCGCGAGTTCGCCGCCGAGACCGCGCGCGTCGTCACCGGCTCCGGCCGCCGCGCCCTCGTCATGCCCGGCCCGCTCCCCACGCCCGTGACCGCGTACGCCGTCACCAAGCTCGACGCCGCGGCCGCCGTCCAGGTGACCGCCAGCCACAACCCGCCGCAGGACAACGGCTACAAGGTGTACCTGGGCCGCGAGCTCGGCGGCGACCTCGGCGCGGGCGCCCAGATCGTGCCGCCCGCCGACACCGAGATCGAGGCCGCGATCGAAGCGCTCGGCCCGCTCTCGGAGATCCCCCTCGGCGACGAGGGCGAGACCCTCGACGAGACCATCGTGGACCAGTACCTGACCGCGGTCGCCTCCGTCGTCGACCCCGACGACCCCAAGCGGCTCGCGTCCGTCGCCACCCCGATGCACGGCGTCGGCGGCGCGACCTTGGTCCGCGCCATGGAACGCGCCGGGTTCCCGGCCCCCGCGCTCGTCGCCCAGCAGGCCGACCCGGACGCCGACTTCCCCACCGTCGCGTTCCCCAACCCCGAGGAGCCCGGCGCGATCGACCTCCTCAAGGCCCTCGCGGTCGAGGAGGGCGCCGACGTGGCGCTCGCCCTCGACCCCGACGCCGACCGCTGCTCCGTGGCCGTCCCGGTCGGCGACGGCACCTGGCGCCAGCTCAGCGGCAACGAAGTCGGCGTCCTCCTCGCCGACCACTGGATGCGCAAGGGCCGCAAGGGCACCTACGCGACCACGATCGTCTCCACCACGCAGCTCAAGGCCATGTGCGCCAAGCGCGGCTACGGCTACATGGAGACCCTCACCGGCTTCAAGTGGCTCGCCCGCACCAGCGCCGACCTCGCGTTCGCGTTCGAAGAGGCCCTCGGCTACTGCGTCGCCCCCGAGTTCCTGCGCGACAAGGACGGCATCTCCGCGTCGCTCATCGTCAGCGAGATCGCCGCCGGCCAGGCCGCCCGCATGGCGACCCTCCAAGACCGCCTCGACGAGCTCGCCGAGGAGTTCGGCGTCTACGAGACCGGGCAGCTCTCCGTCCGCGTCGAGGACCTCGGCGAGATCGCCGCGTGCATGAAGCGGCTGCGCGCCCACCAGCCGACCTCGCTGCTCGACGAGCCCGTCACCGAGTACCTCGACCGGCTCCCCGACGCCGACGTCGTCACCATCACGACCGCCGACGCGCGGGTCGTCTGCCGCCCCAGCGGCACCGAGCCCAAGCTCAAGGCGTACCTCGAAGTCCGCGAAGACGTCGGCGGCGACCTGGGCGCGGCCCGCGAGCGCGCCCGCGCCGGCGTCGAAGCGCTGAAGGCCGAGATCGCCGCGGTCCTCGGCGTGCCGCACTGAGGAACACGAGAAAAGGGGGGCCGGTCGGCCCCCCTTTTCTTTGATGGGTCAGAAGCGGCGGTAGGCGCCGAACTGGCGGTCGCCGGCGTCGCCGAGGCCCGGGATGATGTACGCGGCCTCGTTGAGCTCGGGGTCCACGGCGGCGGTCGTCATGCGCAGGTTGAGGCCCGAGGCCTCGAGCTTCGCGATGCCGTCCGGCGCGCACAGGACGCTCACCAGGTCGATGTCGGTGCAGCCGCGCGCGGCGATCATCTCGCAGCAGCGCAGCAGGGAGCCGCCGGTGGCGACCATCGGGTCGAGCACGATCACGTGCCGGCCGGCCAGGTCGTCGGGCAGGGACTCCATGTACGCGTACGGCTCGTGCGTCTCCTCGTCGCGGGCCAGGCCCACGAACCCCATCGAGGCGTCCGGGATCATCGACTGCGCCGCGTCGGCCATGCCGAGCCCGGCGCGCAGGACCGGCACGAGCACCGGCGGGTTCCCGAGCCGGAAGCCCTTGGCCGGGGCCACGGGCGTCCTGATCTGGTATTCGGTCACGGCCACGTCGCGCGTGGCCTCGTAGACGAGCATCATGGTGAGCTCGCGGAGGGCGGCCCGGAACCGCGGTGAGTCCGAGCGCTCGTCCCGCATGGCGGTGAGCCGTTCAGCGGCGAGCGGGTGTTCGACGATCTTGACATCCACGGTTCCCAACCTTAACGCCCAGTTCGCCGCGCTAATGTGAGCTGGTCACCACAGTCCGAGTCGCACACGCGGCAAAGCTCGCGAGCCGCGCGTGCGTACAGCGGGGATACGGATATCATCCAGTCATGGGATCTATTTTGAGCGGCGCCGAGGCCGCGTCCCTCGTCCGCGCCCTCCCCGGCGTCGACGCGGTAGGCCTCGAAGCGCGCGCGGCGGGGCTCGCCACCCGCTCGGTCAAGGCCGAGTCGAAGGCCAAGGCCATCGACCTCGCCATCAGCATGATCGACCTCACCACCCTCGAAGGCGCCGACACGCCCGGCAAGGTCCGGTCGCTCGCCGCCAAGGCCATGCGGCCTGACGGCGACGCGCCCGCCACCGCCGCGGTCTGCGTCTACCCGGCCATGGTCGCCGTCGCCGCCGAAGCCCTCAAGGGATCCGGCGTCAAGGTCGCCTCCGTCGCCACCGGGTTCCCGGCCGGCCAGGTGCCCCTCGACATCCGCCTCGCCGACACCGAGGCCGCCGTCCGCGCCGGCGCCGACGAGATCGACATGGTCATCAGCCGCGGCACCTTCCTCGCCGGCGACCTCGAACGGGTCTTCCAGGAGATCAAGGCCGTCAAAGCCGCCAGCGGCGACGCCCGCCTCAAGGTCATCCTCGAGACCGGCGAACTCGTCACCTACGACGACGTGCGCCGCGCCTCCTGGCTCGCCATGTACGCCGGGGCCGACTTCATCAAGACCTCCACCGGCAAGGTCGGCGTCAACGCGACCCTCCCGGTCACCCTCCTCATGATGCAGGCCGTGCGCGACTTCCGCGCGCTCACCGGCACCCAGGTCGGCGTCAAGCCCGCGGGCGGCATCCGCAACACCAAGGACGCCATCAAGTACCTGGTGTGCGTCAACGAAGTCCTCGGCGACGACTGGCTCTCCAACGAGTGGTTCCGCTTCGGCGCCTCCAGCCTCCTCAACGACCTGCTCATGCAGCGCCAGAAACTCAAGACCGGCCACTACTCCGGCCCCGACTACGTGACGGTGGACTAAGCGATGTTCGAGTACGCGCCCGCACCCGAGTCGGTGCGGCCCCCGATCAAAGAGCACTACGGGCTCTTCATCGACGGCGCATTCAGGGACGCCGCCGACGGCGCCGTCTTCAAGTCCGTCAACCCCTCCACCGAGGAGGCCCTCTTCACCGTCGCCGAAGCGGGCGAAGCCGACGTCGCAGCCGCGGTGGCCGCCGCCCGCCGCGCGCAGGAGGCCGTGTGGGGCCCCATGAGCGGGACCGAACGCGGCAAGTACCTGTTCCGCATCGCCCGGCTCCTGCAGGAGCGGGCCCGCGAGTTCGCCGTCGCCGAGTCCCTCGACAACGGCAAGCCCATCAAGGAGACCCGCGACTTCGACGTGCCGACCGCGGCGCAGCACTTCTTCTACCACGCGGGATGGGCCGACAAGCTCGCCTACGCGGGCCTCGGGTCCGACCCGAAGCCGCTCGGCGTCATCGGCCAGGTCATCCCCTGGAACTTCCCGCTGCTCATGCTCTCGTGGAAGATCGCCCCCGCGCTCGCGTGCGGGAACACGGTGGTGCTCAAGCCCGCCGAGACCACGCCGCTGACCGCGCTCATGTTCGCCGAGCTGTGCCAGGAGGCCGAACTCCCGCCGGGCGTCGTCAACATCCTCCCGGGCGCGGGCGCGACCGGTGCGGCGCTCGTGGACAGCGCGGTGGACAAGGTCGCGTTCACCGGCTCGACCGCGGTGGGCCGCGCGATCGCGAAGTCCATCGCCGGCTCCAAGAAGAAGCTCACCCTGGAACTGGGCGGCAAGGCCGCCAACATCGTGTTCGACGACGCAGCCGTAGACCAGGCCGTCGAAGGCATCGTCAACGGCATCTTCTTCAACCAGGGGCACGTGTGCTGCGCGGGCTCGCGACTCCTCGTGCAGGAGTCCGTGGCGGACGAGGTGCTCGAGCGACTGAAGGCCCGCGTCGAGACGCTGCGCGTGGGCGACCCGCTCGACAAGAACACCGACGTCGGCGCCATCAACTCCGCCGAGCAGCTGTCGCGGATCCGGGACCTCACCGAGACCGGGACCGGCGAGGGCGCCGAGGCGTGGCAGCCCGCGTGCGACCTGCCCGAGCGCGGGTTCTGGTTCCGCCCCACCGTGTTCACCGGCGTCCAGCAGTCGATGCGGATCGCCAAGGAGGAGATCTTCGGGCCGGTGCTCAGCGTGCTCACCTTCCGCACCCCCGACGAGGCGATCGCCAAGGCCAACAACACCCCGTACGGCCTCTCGGCCGGGGTGTGGACCGAGAAGGGCTCCAAGATCCTGTGGGCGGCCGAGCGGCTGCGCGCGGGCGTGGTGTGGGCCAACACGTTCAACCAGTTCGACGCCGCCAGCCCCTTCGGCGGCCTGAAGGAGTCCGGCTACGGCCGCGAAGGCGGCCGCCAGGGACTGGAGGCGTACCTCGATGTCTGATCGTCTGCGGGTCAAGAAGACCTACAAGCTGTACGTGGGCGGGAAGTTCCCGCGCTCGGAGTCCGGAAGGAGCTACCCCGTGAGCAGCCCGGACGGGACCGAGCTGGCCAACGCCGCGCTCGCCAGCCGCAAGGACGGCCGCGACGCCGTGGCCGCCGCCCGCAAGGCGCAGCGGCCGTGGGCGGGCCAGACCGCGTACCTGCGCGGCCAGATCCTGTACCGCGCCGCCGAGATGCTCGAGGGCCGGGCCGGGCAGTTCGCCGAAGAGGTCGCCGAAGCCACCGGGGCCGAACCCGGTGCGGCGCTTGCCGTCGTGGAGGCCGCGATCGACCGGCTCGTGCACTACGCGGGATGGACCGACAAGTACACGTCGGTGCTCGGCGGGGCCAACCCGGTCGCGGGGCCGTACTTCAACCACACGACCCCCGAACCGCTCGGCGTCATCGCCGTCGTCGCGCCGCAGGACGACCCGTTCCTCGGGCTCATCGAGGCCGTCGCGCCCGCGATCGCCACCGGGAACACCGCGGTCGTGCTCGCGAGCGAGTCGAAGCCCCTGCCCGCGCTGAGCTTCGGTGAAGTCCTCGCCACCTCCGACCTGCCCGGCGGGGTCGTCAACATCTTGAGCGGCAAGGCCGCCGAGGTCGCGCCGCACCTGGCCGCGCACGCCGACGTCAACGGGCTCGACCTGAGCGGCGTCGCCGACGCCGGCCTCGCCGCGAGCCTCGAGGCCGCCGCTGCCGAGACCCTCAAGGTCGTGCGCCGCCCCGGGAAGGCCGGCACCTCGCTCGACCTGCTGCGGCAGTGGACGGAGTACAAGACCGTGTGGCACCCGGCCGGCATGGCCGCCGCCGCCGGAGGGGCGTACTAGCCGCGTCGTTTCGACGGGGCCCCGCGCGAGCCGCGCAGGGCCCCGTCGGCGTATGGGACACCGGGTACGACCGGGCGTGTCGCGTCGTCGTAGGCTGTTCCCCAGCTAGATCACTACGGGAGGGACGCGACATGGCGGCCGATTCGGACGGGCCGGTGCGCAGCGCCGAGACGGACAAGCTCTGGAACGAGACGAGCGTCGACCCGGTGGAACTCCACCTGGGCAAGGACTCCGGCTTCACCCTGCGCGCGTACCGGATGTCGGACACCCTCCCGGGCTCCAAGGCCGCTCCCGAGCCGGAACCCGAAGAGGAAGAAGAGGTTGTCGAGGAGCCTCGCGGCAAGCACCGCGAAACCGACGACGCCGAGCCCGAGGACGAGGACGCGCCCGAGCCCGACGCGGCCGACTTCGCCGATGAGGAGGCGGACGCCGCGGACGACGACGAGGACGCCCTCGACGCCGAACCCGAAGAGGTCCCGGTCTTCCTGACCCGCAAGGGGAAGCTGCTCGTCTTCCGCGAGGCCGAAGCGCTCGTCGAGTACGTCAAGGCGAACGACGACCACGACCTCGCCGCGATCGAGGAGTACGCCGAGCTGCAGGAGCGGCTCACCGCCGCCGACATCGCGTGTGACGAAGACGACATCTACGAGTTGGACCTGGTGGTCGCCAACCTCCGCGGCGGACACGAGGGCTGGGAGCCCGAGCTGCTCATCAAGGCCGCCGAGGTCGGCCGCGACCTCGGGTACGCGCTCAAGAACGACTCGGTCATCGCCTCCCTCGCTCCCGGCTCCCCCCTCGACGACCTCGACGAGACCTTCCGAGTCGTCGTCGACGGCGGCATGCGCGGCCGCTTCGCCAAGCGCCGCTTGAAGAGGAGCGACTCGCAGCAGGCGGCCATCGCCTGGCGCGGCGTCATCGCCAAGATCAACGACCATGTGGAATGGCGCGACTAGGGCCGCCGCTATCGGCCGAACAGCCCATCCCGGCTCATACTCCGAGTCCGATTCCCGGCGCCGCCGCGGCGACACGCGGCGGCGCCGGTGCGTTTTCCACCCTTATTCCACAAGGGAATCCCCTGGTGGGCACCGTCAAGGAATTGACGCAAATGCGTGTTATGGCCTTCCATCCCTTCGTGAACCCGCACTGTCCGTCCGCTTGCAGAACCGAGTATTCTGCGGAAAACTGATAACGGACTGGTAAATACTGGCGGGGCTTCGACCCCGCCGACAGGGCCGGCGCCCACCCCGGGCGCGCCCTACGAGAGGAGCCCCGCGGGTGCAAGTGTTCTGCGGCATCACCATCGACCAGCAGGTAGCAGGAGCCGGACAAGGCGACACCGCCTGCGCCGTCGCGCTCGTCGCGGCCGGCGGCGGCCTCATCGCCACCGACACCTTCGGCGACGACCCCCGCGGGTGGGTCCGCCTCAACAGCCTCTTCGCGCGATCGGCGCCCGGGCAGTCAGTCTCGGTTGCCGTCGACGGCGAGGTGGTCCAGCTGGCCGAATTCGCCGCAGCCGCCGGACAGCTCGTCGTCCGCGCCGCCAGCCCCGCCGGCCGCTCCAAAGACGCCCTCGACGACGCCATCGCGCTCGCCCGCCGCATGGCCACCGGCGAAGTCGGCGGGCAGCCCTTCGCCGCGCGCCCTGAGATGAACGCTCTGCGCCCCATCCTCGACACCGTGGCCTCGGCCGCCCGCGCCCGCCACGACGCCGCAGAGGCCCTCACATGCCTCCTGCGCGCCGTCTTCCCCGCCGCGCTCGCCGCCTGGGACGACCCCAGCGAAGCCAACGCCGTCGCCATCCTCACCCGGCTCCCCCAGCCCGGTGCGCTCCAGTCGATCTCGACCGAAGAGCTCGCCGCCGACCTCGCCACCGTCGCCGACCCCGGCCAAGTGGCCGCCATGGCCGGCGCCCTCACCGAGGCCATCCGCGAACTCGGCGGCGGCGACGACCCCTCCGTCGCCCCCTCCGTCTCCGCCACGGCCGCCGCGATCTCCGCCTGGGACCGCTCGCTCGAAGGCCTCATCGGGCTCCTCCAGGCCAAGCGCCCCCGCGTCGATATCGCACCCCCGGCCGCCCCCGCCGCGTACGACGACGACCGCGCCCCCCGCCGCCACGGCCACGACACGCACACCACCGTCCGCCTCCCGGGCGACCTTCCCGACCGCCAGAGCCTCCGCGCCCTCGACCCCGCCTCCCAGCTGCACTCGGTCGTGGACCTCGAAGCGACGCAGGTGATCCCGGAGTCCATGGTGCAGGCGCAGCTCCCGGTCGACGGCGAGAGCCACACCCGCTCCATCCGCCGGCGCCGCCGGGCCCAGCCCGCCGAACTGCCGCAGGTCGAAGAGCAGACCGAGCGGCCTTCGCGTCCGGCGCTGTCCGACGTCTTCCAGTCCGAGAGCATGCGGCAACCGGACCCCGAACCGCGCCGCCACCCGTGGCAGCCGAAGGACGACGTCCACATCGTCGACGTCGCCAGCCTCATGGCCGACGACGACGGCCTCATGATCCTCGGCCAGGCCCGCAGCGCCTGGTTCAAGCGGCCCGAAAGCGAAGAGCCCGAACCGGAGTCGTGGAACCTCCCCGGCGACGAGGGCTGGCGCATGGCCCGCCACGTCACCGAGGCGCCCGAGACCGAGGAGCCGACCACGCCCGCCGGGCTGCCGCGCCGCAAGCCGCAGGCGAACCTGGTCCCCGGCGCGGTCGTCGCCGACGAACACCCGCGCTTCGACGAGCCGATCGACCGCGACCCCGAGCTGCTGGCCCAGAACACCGCCGGCTACTTCAAGGGCTGGGGCCGCGCCCGCGGCGGCCGCCCCGGCGCGCCCGCCCGCAATGAGCGGATGGCGACCCGATGAGCAACCTCGGCGTCTACGAGCGGTCCCTGAGCATGCTCCTGGGCTCCCTCGTGGCCCGCACCCCCGGCCTCTCCCACGCCGTCCTCGTCAGCGTCGACGGCCTGCCCCTCGCCGTCTCCGCCGGGCTCCCCAAGGAGCGCGCGGACCAGTTGGCGGGCATCGGATCGGGCCTCTTGTCGATGGGCGAAGGCGCCGGGCGCTCGATGGACCACGGCCCGACCCAGCAGGTCATCGTCGAGATGGCCGAAGGCGTCCTCCTGGCCGCCCCGGTCGGCCCGCAGATCTGCCTGACGCTCCTGGCGGTCTCGCAGTGCGACCGCGAGCAGCTCGGTTACGAGCTGGGCCAGTTCACGATGCAGGTGGGGCCCTTGCTGAACGAGGCGCTGACGAACACGGGGTCGATCCCGAAGGTCGTCTAGGACAACGCGAAACGGGCCACGAGGCGACTCGTGGCCCGTTTTTCCGTACCCCTAGGCGTCGACCTTCTCGCGCGGGACCGCGACCGTGACCGGGCGGGTCCGGACCGACCCGGTGCGGGCGTGGGTGGCGTAGAGGGTGAGGCCCACGAAGGTGAGGCCGCCGACGAGGTTGCCGATGACCGTGGGGATCTCGTTCCAGATCAGGTAGTCGCCGACCGAGAACTCGCCGCCGAGCATGAGGCCCGCCGGGAACAGGAACATGTTCACGATCGAGTGCTCGAAGCCCATGTAGAAGAACACGAGCACCGGCATCCACATGCCGATCACCTTGCCGGGCACCGAGGTCGACATCATCGCGGCGACCACGCCCGTGGAGACCATCCAGTTGCACAGCACGCCGCGGATGAACAGCGTGAGCATCCCGGCCGCGCCGTGCTCGGCGTACCCGACGGTGCGGCTTTCGCCGATCACCCCGAGCTGCTGGCCGATCTCGTTGGGCTCCACCGAGAACCCGTAGGTGACGATGATCGACATCATGAGGGCGACGGTGAACGCGCCCGCGAAGTTCCCGACGAACACCAGGCCCCAGTTGCGGAGCACGCCCCGCAGGCGCACGCCGGGGCGCTTGTCGATGAGCGCCAACGGGACCAGCGTGAACACGCCGGTCAGGAGGTCGTAGCCCAGCAGATAGAGCATGCAGAACCCGACCGGGAACAGCAGCGCTCCCAACAGCGGCTGCCCGGTGTTCACCGAGATCGTCACCGCGAACGCCGCGCCCAGGGCCAGGATCGCCCCGGCCATGAAGGCGCGCAGGACGGTGTCGCGGGTCGACATGAAGACCTTCGCCTCGCCGGCGTCGATCATCCTGGCGGTGAACTCCGCCGGTTTCACATAGGACATGGTGGGCTCCTCGGGGGGTCGTCGGACGGACGGCGACGAGTCTCCCGAGACCTGGTTTCCTCCGTGTGAACGGCGCACGTTCGTCATGTCACAAACGCCGCACCGCAACGCATCTGAACCCTGTGACCTCGTCAGCTGGCCGGGTCGTACCCGAACTCGCGGACCTCCTGCGCGCATCGGCACGCGGCGGCGATCTTCGCAGCCCACTCGTACGCCGCCTCCCGCGTCGGCAGCTCGAGGACGCAGTAGCCGCCGTTGGGCACCGTGTGCCCCGGGTAGGTCCCCTCGGTGACCTCGCCGTCGGCCGCGACGAGCACCGGCCCGACCTCCTCGTTGAGGCCCCCGCCGAACACGTACACACCGGCGGCCTTGGCTTCTTCGATCACCGCGTGGGAATCGTCGACCACCGCTTGGAACTCCTCTTCGGGGAACACCATGGCCTCACTGGGGAAGGAGATCAAGAACTTGGTCATGCGGAGCCTCCTTGGCGGTTGTCGGCACTGAAATGGCGCCGAGCCTGATTATTGCCGCGGGGTCCGACATCTCGGGGCCTTTCCGTTCGGCTGCATGCTCCGATGAGCACAAGGTTCAAGCGGCAGCGACAAAGAGGTCCCATGTCGGCTGGGCCGGACTTCGACCGTCCGGCTCGAATTTGTTGCTGTTCAGCCGGGCAGCGACAGCAAGGCAGCGCCACATTGGGGCACTATTCCGGACTCCGGCCCTGATTTGGATGCGGTTCAGGCGGGCAGCGACAAAGAGGTCCCTTGTCGGCTGGGCCGGACTTCAACCGCCCGACTCGAATTGGCTGATGTTGGCCTCGACCTGTAGTCCGGCTGACAGCCCTGATTCGGATGCGGTTCAGGCGGGCGGCGACGAAAGGGTCTGAGCGGCCTCGGCCGGTAGTGCGGCCTCCGGGTGGTGTGGCGGCGGGCGGCGGAGCGCCATTCCCGAGCCGGTTCGCATTGCGCCCCAGGCAGTCTGAGGGCATTTGCGAGTGTCCCTCATGGATTATTCACCCCTTTGAGTGATGACACCACCACCCCGCGCCTGTCATCATTGAAGTACGAACAAGTAGGCGAAAACAAGCAGATCATTCGAGAACAGTGGAAGGAGGCGAGCGGTCGATGGGCTCTTGCACTAACACCCCCGGTTCCGAGCGCGCCGCCGCTATCCGCTCCGCTCTCGATGACGCCGCCTCTTTGATCAACGCCCAGCACGCCCAGGTCCTCTCCTGGGTGATCGAGATGAAGGAGCAGGGGCTCCA
>NZ_JBFAMQ010000009.1:49933-186864 GCF_040674615.1 Glycomyces sp. NPDC049804 | reverse complement strand
GTCCCCGCGCTCATCTACGCCGCCCTCAACGCCGACGGCGCGGGCGCGGGCGGCTGGGGCGTCCCGATGGCCACCGACATCGCCTTCGCCGTCGGTGTGCTGGCCCTGTTCGGCTCCCGTATCCCTTCGGCCGCACGGGTCTTCCTGCTCACCCTGGCGATCGTCGACGACCTGGGCGCGATCGCGGTCATCGCCGTGTTCTACACCGACGACATCCACACCGGCTGGCTGACCGCGGCCGGGGTCATCCTCGCGACCGCGATCGTGCTGCGGCTGCTCAACGTCTGGTCCGCGCCGGTGTACCTCATCGTCGGCGTCGCCCTGTGGCTGGCGATGCTCGAATCGGGCATCCACGCCACGATCGCGGGCGTCATCATGGGCCTGATCATCGCCGCCAAGCCCCTGTTCGACCCCGCCGCCGCGCACGCGCGCGCCCAGGAGCTCGCGAAGGAGGGCCTGACGGCCGAGGAGACCGAGCAGCTGGTGCGGTTGCGCCGCGACGCGATCGCGCCGACCGAGCGGCTCCAGGCGGCCAACCACCCGTTCTCCTCGTTCGTCGTGCTGCCGCTGTTCGCGCTCGCCAACGCCGGCGTGGCGCTCTCGGGCGACCTCGTCGCCGCGGCCGCGTCCTCGGCGGTCACCCTCGGCATCGTGCTGGGGCTCGTGGTCGGCAAGACGCTCGGCATCACCCTCACCACCTGGATCGTCGTGAAGCTCGGTATCGGCCGCCTCCCGGAGGGGACGGGCTGGCCGCTGCTGACCGGCATCGCCGCCGTGGCCGGGATCGGGTTCACCGTCGCCTTGTTCATCACCGAGCTCGCCTTCCGCGGCACCGAGGCGCTCACCGCCGAGGCCAAGATCGGCGTCCTCGCCGGATCACTCCTGGCCGCCCTCATCGGCGCCGCCCTCGTCGCCCTCACCGCACCCAGACACCCGCAAGACGCACCCGAGGACTAATCCGCTTGCCCGAACCGCTTGCAGCCGTGAGAATCGCGCCGTGACACGAACCTACGACCCGGCCGCGTTGGACGGGGAGACGCTCGACGCCGTGCTCTACGACCGACTCAACCCGTGGGGCGCTAGCGACGCCTTCTACCTCGACCTGGTCATGGCCGCCGACCGGGTGCTCGACGTCGGGTGCGGGACCGGGACCCTGCTGCGAAGGGCCAGGGCCGAGGGGCACGCCGGGCACCTGGCCGGCCTCGATCCCGACCCAGCGATGCTCGATCAGGCCCGCGAGAGCGACGCGGCCGAATGGCGGCTCGCCACCGCGGCGCAGGCGTCTTGGACCGGCGAATTCGACCTGGCGGTCATGAGCGGCAACGCGTTCCAGCTCCTGCTCGACGACGCCGCCGTCCACGACTCGCTCGTCGCGATCCGCCGCGCCCTGGCCAGTGGCGGGAGGTTCGCCTTCGACACGCGCAACCCGGCGCGCCGCGAATGGCGGCAGTGGAATCCCGACCACCCGTACGAGGTCACCGACCCGGCCGGTGCCCGACTGCGCGTCCACCACGAGGCGAGCGAGCCCGACGACGACGGCGTGGTCACCGTGGCAACGGTCTTCACCGGGCCGTACTGGGACCGGCCGCTCACCGCTTCCGGGGCCCTCCGCTTCACCGAAGTGTCCGACCTGGACCGGCTCCTGGCTGCGGCCGGGTTCACGGTCGCCGAGCGGTACGGCACCTGGGACCGCGACCCCTTCCACCCGAACGATTCCGGTTCGATCATCACCATCGCCGCCGCCTGAGCGCGGTCCGCCCTCGACTGCGGCCGCCAAGGGAGGGTCTCGGCCACGCCGACGCCCGAATCTCAATGCTTGACCTTGACCTGAGGTCAAGGTAGAAGGTTTCGGCATCGGCAGCCAGCCTCGCGGGTCCCCGAGGGGCTTCGACGACTGCCTCGACCAGTTCGAGCACGCGCTCCAGGACACGACCCTGCTCGACCTCTCCAGACGCGTCGCCGAAGCCGCGACCTGGGATCCGCAGGGCCCCCGCATCGAGCGCCTCGCCGCCGAAGCGGCCGACCACTACCTCGCCGACCCCGCGCCCTGAAGACCGTCACCGGCATGCAGGCCCGCACCGACACCGCCGCCCGGTACGCGATGAACGCCCGCCGCGGCGACTGCCGACCCCGCCTTGGCCCGGCTCGCCGCGCTGTTCGAGGCGCGGCCACGCGCCAACGGCATCCGGGCCCCCCAGACCGAACGACGGCTGACCTCCGTCAGGTTCGAGAGCAGCAGTCCTTCCGAGCCCCAGCAGCCGTCGTTGACTCCGGACACCGTTGCGGGCGTAAGCGTGCGGTCATCGGCGGGGGCAAGCCGCCCCCCGGCGGGCGTGAACGCCTGACGCGGAACGCGAACACCGGTAGGGTGCGACGGATGCCGACACATGATCTCTCCCGCACGCTCACTTGGCAGGGCCGGACGATCGCGTGGGAACGCTTCGGGTCCGGGCCCGCGCTGACGCTCCTGCACGGCACGCCCTGGTCGTCCTACCTGTGGCGGCCCTTCGCCGACGCGCTCGCCGACCGCTTCACCGTCCACCTCTGGGACATGCCAGGTTACGGCCGCTCCTCGAAGGACCCGTCCCACGCCGTCGACCTGGGCTTCCAGTCCGAACTCTTCGCGCACCTGCTCCAAGAGTGGGGCCTCGAGCGGCCCCACGTGATCGCCCACGACTACGGCGGCACGGTCGCGCTGCGCGCCCGCCTGCTCCACGGCGCCCGGTACGCCTCACTGTGCCTGATCGACGTGGTGGCGCTGCGGCCCTGGGGTTCGCCGTTCTACCGCCTCGTGCGCGAGCACGCCGACGTCCTCACTCAGTTGCCGCCTCCCGTGCACCGCGGGGCCGTCGAGGCGTACATCCGCGGCGCCTCCCACCGCGGGGTCGGCGACGCCGACCTCGAGGCGCTGGTCGAACCGTGGACCGGTGAGACCGGACAGGGGGCGTTCTACCGGCAGATCGCGCAGGCCGACGAGCGGTTCACCGACGAGGTCGAGGACCGCTACGGCGACATCGACGAACCGACCCGCATCGTGTGGGGCGCCGACGACGCCTGGATCCCCGTGGACCACGCCCACCGACTCCAGGAGGCCATGCCGCGCGCCTCGCTCGCGATCATCGAGGACGCCGGCCACCTCGTCCACCTCGACGCACCGGTCCGCCTCGCGGCCGCACTCACGCGCTGGACCGAGTCCGTGCGCTGACGGTCGCGGCGGGCCGTCCGTTGGTCGGGAGTATCCTGCGCCGGCGCCTCTCGGGCCGGTCGTTCAGACTCCCGGCCTTCCACACGGCCGCCCGTTCGGCGCAGGTCGCCGAATCGGGCTCGCCTGCGGTGCAGCGGCGGTCGAGCACATCGCAGAGGCCAGCATCTCCCCGAAATCACGCCAACGCGGCGCCTGCGGTCGTCAAGGAGGGGGCCGGTGGCAGGGCTAATGCTCGATGGTGAGGCGCAGGCCGGTGACCTTGTGCGGCCTGATGGCGATGGCGGTGTCCAGCGGGCGCTGCAGCCAGGAGTGGACGCGGGGGCCGAGGCGCTCGGTGCGGCGGCTGTCGGTGACGTCCGAGGCGGTGCCGGCGACGAGGACGCTCCAGCCGAGCCGCGTGTGCTTGTCGATCGCATCCGCTTGGTAGGCGACGTGCAGACCGGGCTCCGCGAGGACCGCCTGGGCGAACGCGGTGTGATGCCCTGTGTGGACGATGATGAGGCCTTCGACCAGGACGTGATTGAGCGGCCTGATGGTCGGCCGGCCCTCCGAGATGAAGGCCACCCGCCCGAACTCCTCCTGCCCGAGCAGGCCGAGCGCGAGCGTCGCGTTCAGCGGCGTCGGGACACGCTTGTCGTCCACGTCCGCACCCCCTTCGGCCGCCCGCCCGCCCATTGGAACCGCGCCCTGTGGGACGCGGTGATCCCTTCGAACCCGACGCTACCAAGACCGGGCAGGGTGCGGATGCCGATCCGTGCCGACCGCGCCGCCGACGAGCCGTCTACGCGGACGACGATCGGCTGGTCGCGGGCGAGCTCGGCCGCGACGAGGCCGCACGGGAGGTGCTCGGCTCGGTCAGTGCCGCGTCCGCCGCGCCCCCGCCCGGTCGTGGTCGCCCGGTCCGGCGCCTGACCGCCCGCGCACGTGCGACCGGAGACCGCGGGCCGCCGCCGGGCAGTGGGGCCGGAGGTCGCACTCTCACGGGACGGACATCCCGGTCTCATGCAGGGCGGGAGGCCGTTCAGTCCACGGTGACCGTGATGCTGTGGAGTCCGGTGGCGCCGTCGGGGATGACGCCCTGGACCTCGCTGGTCTGGACGACGCCGTCGCCGTCGGTGGCGCGGACGGTGAGGGTGTGGTCGCCGGGGGAGGCGTCCCATTCGAGGAGCCACTGCCGCCAGGTTTCGGTGGTGGACACATCGGACAGTTCGCACGGCTGCCAGTCGCCGTCGTCGACGCGAAGCTCGACCGCCGAGATGCCGCGGTGCTGGGCCCAGGCGACGCCGGCGACGGCGACGGTGCCCGACTTGGCCTTCCGGCGGGGCGTGTCGATGCGGGACTGGGTTTTGATGGGCCTGGGGGTGGACCAGCCGCGGGTGATCCAGTACGCGTCGTAGGCGTCGAAGGTGGTCAGTTCGAGTTCGGTGAGCCACTTGGTCGCCGAGACGTACCCGTACAGGCCGGGGATGACCAGGCGGGCGGGCCAGCCGTGGTCGACGGGCAGGGGCTGGCCGTTCATGCCGACGGCGATGAGGGCGTCGCGGCCGTCGAACACGAGGTCGGTGGGGGAGCCGGCGGTCCAGCCGTCCGAGGAGCGGGAGACGAGCTGGTCGGCCTCGGGGTCGACGCCGGCTTCGGCGAGGAGGGCCGGGAGGGAGACGCCCAGCCAGCGGGCGTTGCCGACCAGGTCGCCGCCGACCTGGTTCGAGACGCAGCACAGGGTGATGTCGCGCTCGATGAGCTCGCGGCCGAGCAGATCGTCCATGGTGAACTCGAGTTCGCGGTCGACCATGCCGTGGACGCGGAGCCTCCAGGTGTCGACCTCGATGCGGGGCACTGTGATCGCGGTGTCGATGCGGTAGAAGTCGCCGTTGGGCGTCAGGTAGGAGGAGAGGCCTTCGGCGTCGAGGTCGGCGCGGGGGCCGGGTTCGACGGCGGGCGCGTCGGGTTCGGGCAGGACGAGCTGGTCGCGGTCGGCTTCGATCGCGGCCGGGCCGACCCTGGAGGCCCACCACGAGCCCGCGAGCGCGGCCGCGCCCACGCCGCCCGCGACAGCCAGGAACCGGCGTCGGCCCGCGGCTTCGGTCCGGTAGCGGTGGTCCCACCACTGGAGCCCCGCGAACGCGACCGCCGCGGCGAGGATCGACGGCACGGCCGCCGAGGCGCCCAGGCCCGGGAGGGCGACGGCCGCGGCCGCGCCGACGGCGGCGAAGACGGCGAGCGCGGCCCGCGCGGCCCAGGGGCGGGTGCGCCACAGCGCCCCGATCGCCGCTCCGGCGGCGGCGACCCCGAGGCCGATCCCGATGATGAGCAGGGGTTTGTCGAGGGTGCCGACGAGTTCGATGAACCAGTGCGACACCTCGAGGGGCACGACGGCGATGACGGTGTCGGCGAGGGCCGACAGCGGCGCGGCGCGCGGTGCGGTCAGGGCGGCGGCGAGGTGGCCGACGGCGAGGCCGGCGAGCGTCGCGACGAGGCCGGCCGCGGCCCAGGCGCGGCGTGAAGCGGGGTGCGCGGTGTCCATGCCTCCATGATCGCGCTTGTTTCGCCGCGGAACCGGCGATGGCGCTTACGATCCGCTAAAATCCGTCGCCCGGTCAGTCGCCGAGCGCCTGCGCGAAGTCGGCGACGAGGTCGTCGGGCGCCTCGATCCCGGCGGAGAACCTGATCAGGTCGTCCGGTATGTCCGGGTGGTCGTCCGCCTCCACGCGGGTCACCAGCGATTCGACGCTGCCGAGGCTCGCCGCCGCGTACGGCAGCCGCAAGGCCTTGACCAGGGTATCCGCCGCCGAGGCGCCGCCGACGGGCCGGAACGACAGGACCGAGCCGAAGCCGTCGAACCACGCCGCGGCCCGCCCGTGGTCGGGGTGCGCGGCCAGGCCGGGGTAGCGCACCTGCTCTATCGCCTCGTGCGCGGCCAGGAACCGGGCGACCGCGAGCGCGTTCGCGTTCTGCTGCCTGACCCGCAGCGCGAGCGTCTTGAGCCCGCGCGAGAGCAGGAACGCGGCGTGGGGGTCGAGCGCGGAGCCGTAGGCGCGCAGTACCGATCTGACGCGTTCGATCCGCGCGCGCGAGCCGGTGACCGCCCCGGCGGCGATGTCGGAGTGGCCGTTGAGGGCCTTCGTCGCCGAATGGCACACCAGGTCGAAGCCGACGGTGTGGGGCCTGAAGACGACCGGCGTGGCGAGGGTGTTGTCGATCAGGGAGGCCAGCCCGTGTTCGCGGGCGAAGCGGGCCGCGCCGACGAGGTCGCCGACCTGGACCGTCGGGTTGGTGATCGTCTCGGTCAGGAACGCGGCGGTGCGCGGGCGCAGCGCCCGCCGCCACGCGTCCGGGTCGCCGGGATCGACCAGGTCGTACGTCCAGCCGAGGCGGGCGGCGTGCTCGGTGAGGAACCGGCCGGTGCCGCCGTGGAAGACGCCCGCGGCGATGAGGTGGTCGCCCGCGCCGAGGACACTGTGGAGCGCGGCGGTGATCGCGGCCATGCCCGAGGCGGTGGCGGCGGCGGTCTCGGCGCCCTCGAGGGCCGCGAGCCGGTGCTCGAGGTGGCGCTGGGACGGGTTGGTGCCGAGCCGGATGTACGGGGCGTCGCCCGAGTCGGCCTCGAAGACGGTCCCCTGGAAGAGGGGGAAGACCACCGAGCCGTGCGCGCCGGGCCGCGGCTCGCCGCCGTGCACGGCCAGGGTCTCGAAGCGGGTTCGCTTGTCGCTCATGGGGCTGACGCTACGGCGGTCGGCGCCCGCTGTTCAACGAAATGCCCTTACATTTCGCTTACGTTCCCGCTGGTCCGGAGATCGCGGCGAGTTTCGGGACCGCCGCGTACAGGAGCTCGCGCACCTTGTGGAGGTTCGCCTCGAACACCGCGAGCACGGCCGCGTCGGTCACGGGCGCGACGCCCGGGGCCTCGTCGAGCCCGGCGTCGTAGTCGGTTACCAGGGCGATCCCCGCGAAGGGGATGCCGGCCTCCATGGCGAGCGGCGCCTCAGGGGACTGGGTCATGTTGACGACGTGCCAGCCGGATTCGCGGTGCGCGCGCGATTCGGCGCGGGTGGAGAAGCGGGGGCCGTTGATCACCACGACGGTGCCGCCGTCGTGCGCGGTCACGCCGGTCTCACCCGCGGCGTCGAGCAGGACGCGGCGCAGCCGCGGGTCGTACGGCTCGGCGAACGGGATGTGGACCGGTCCGTCCTCGAAGGACTCGTAGAACGTGGAGGACCGGCCCCAGGTGCGGTCGACGAGCTGGTCGCAGACGACGAACTCGCCGGGCCGGATCTCCGGGCGCAGCGACCCGGCCGCGAACGGGGCGATGAGCGCCCGCACGCCCAGCTGCCGCATGGCGTCCACATTGGCCCGGTAGTTGACGCGGTGCGGCGGGTACCGGTGGTCGGCGCCGTGCCGCGGCAGGAACGCCACCCGGGTCTCGCCGACGCGGGCGATGGTGACCGGCGCCGACGGCGACCCCCACGGCGTCTCGGCCTCCCAGGTCTCGGCGTCGTCGTCGAGCGTGTAGAAACCGGAGCCGCCGAAGACGCCGATGTCGGCCCGGGGCTGTCCTTCGTGCACAGTGTGCTCCTTCATCCTTGTCCCGCTTTGAATCGCGCCAGCTGCGCCCGCATGTCCTTGACGGCGCGGAGGGTGCCCCCGAGCGTGCCGGTCACCTTGCTCTTCCCGGTGCGGGCGCGGTAGGGGACGGGCCGTTCGGCGATGCGCCAGCCCGCGCTGCCGGCCCGCAGCACCATTTCGAGCGGCCAGCCGGAGCGGCGGTCGGCCATGCCGAGCCCGAGCAGCGCTTCGCGGCGGGCGGCCCGCATCGGTCCGAGGTCGGTGAGGGGCACGCCGAAGCCGCGGCGCACCTGCCGGGCGAGGTAGCGGTTGGCGAGGCGGTTGCGCAGCGGCTGCGCCCCCGCTTCGGCGTCCCGCGCGCCGAGCACCAGGTCGGCCTCGCCGTCCAGGACCGGCCCGCACACGCCGGGCAGGTCGGCGGGGTCCAAAGAGGCGTCGCAGTCCATGAACGCGACGACCGGGGCGGTGGCGGCGGCGAGCCCGGCGTAGCAGGCCGCGCCGAAACCGCGGCGCGACTCGGCCACCACGCGCGCGCCGAGCCGGGCGGCGACCTCGGCGGAGCCGTCGCTCGAGCCGTTGTCGACCACGATGGCGCGGTAGCCCTCCGGCATCCGCTCCAGCACCCAGGGGATCGCCTCGCGCTCGTCGAGCACGGGCAGGACCACGTCGACCGCGGCGGGCTCGAGCAGTTCGCGCACGCGCGCGGCCGTGCGCGTTCCCGGGACGTACGCGGCGACGGCGCGGGCGTCCCCGATGTCGTCGATGTCGCGCAGCACCGGCAGGTCCGCGACCGCCAGCCCGATCGCCTCGAGCTGCTTGCGCTGCAGCAGACCGGTGTCCGCCCGGCTCATCGGCACGCCCTCGAACGCTTCGGGGTGCGGCCGCGCCAAGCCCAGCGCCCACCAGCCGCCATCCTCGGCGAGCCCGAGCGCCGCTTCAGCGCCGTCGAGGACGACGGCCAGCGCCGCGTCGAGCAGCTCCGGCGTCACCTGCGGCGTGTCCATCCCGATCTGCAGGCCCGGCCCGCCCGCGTACGACCAGGCAGCCGCCAGCCGCTCGTTGAACGACCCCTCGACCTGCGGGAACACTTCGAACCCGGCAGGCAGCCACGGCCCCGGTTCGCCCTCGAGCGCGAGGAGGAACCGCTCCGCGCCGCACGCGGCCACCGCTTCGAGCGTGTCGGCCAGCGCGGCCTCGGCGACCGAGGCGGCCTCCGCAGGCGTGAGCGGTGGCGAGAGCCGGGTCTTGGACCGGCCCGCGACCGGGGCCTTCGCCATGACGAGGAGGTGGGTCCGCTGCATGCGTCCGATGCTACGGACCGGACCGGCCCCGGAACCCGCGAAGATCCTTACGGTATGCGAAAGTCTCGGCCCGTCGGGTGACGCGGGCCCGGGCGATCGGGCATCGTAGTGCCATGAGCTCCGAAGCCGACGACGTGCGCGTCCTCGTCGTCGACGACGACCCCGCGCTCGCGGAGGTCGTCGCCCGCTACCTGCGCCGTGACGGCTACGAGGTCGACTACGCCCCCGACGGCGAGGCCGGGCTCCGGCAGGCCCTCGCGACCCTGCCCGACCTGGTCGTCCTCGACCTCATGATGCCCGGCATGGACGGCTTCGAGGTGTGCCGCCGCCTGCGCGAGGCCACCGCGATCCCGGTCGTCATGCTCACCGCCCGCGGCGAGGAGAACGACCGCATCGCCGGGCTCGACCTCGGCGCCGACGACTACGTCACCAAACCCTTCTCCCCAGGCGAGCTCGCCGCCCGCGTCCGGGCCGTCCTGCGCCGCTCCGCCGCCCCGCCCGCGCCCGCCGCGCTCCTCACCGGCGGCGACGTCGAGATCGACACCGTCGCCCACGTCGTGCGCCGCAAAGGCGAGCCGATCACACTCACCACGAAGGAGTACGACCTGCTCGTGTGCTTCCTGACCCACCCCGGGCGGGCCTTCCGCCGCGAGGAGCTGCTGGAGACCGTGTGGGGCTGGAGCATCGGCGACACGTCCACCGTCACGGTCCATGTGCGCCGCCTGCGCGAGAAGGTCGAGGCCGACGCGTCCGCGCCCCGGCACCTCGCGACCGTGCGCGGCGTCGGCTACCGGTGGGAGCCGTGATGGCCCACCCGCGCCGCTTCGCCGGCTCCCTGCTCATCCTCGCGGTCGCGCTCGCCGCCGCCACCGTGCTCGCGTTCGCGTTCGACTTCCCGCCCAAGGACATCGCCGTCCTCATCGCCGTCGCCGCGGTCGCCTCCTCCGTGGCCGGCGTCGGCGGCGGCCTCGTGCTCCGCCGCCTGCGCAGCCGCCCCGCCCGCGTCCAGACCATGACCGTCGCCCTCTCCTCGGTCCTGGTCGCCGCCACCGGCGTCGTCACCGCCGCCCTCGCCATGTTCATCTCCTTCCACGACCTCGTGCTCCTCTTCGTGGTCCTCATCGTCGCCTCAGGCGTGGCCTTCGGCGCGGCCTGGCAGCTCGGCGACGACATCGGCGCGGGCGCCGAACAGGTCGGCGCGTACGCCCGCACCATGGTCGGCAGCGACGGCCGCATCAGCGCCGCGTCCGCCCCGCCCGTGACCGGCCCGGTCGAACTCGCCTCGCTCGCAGGCGAACTCGCCGCCGTCTCCCGCCGACTCGACGAGTCGCAGCGGCGCGAGCGCGCCCTCGAATCCTCACGCCGCGAACTCATCGCCTGGGTCTCGCACGACCTCCGCGCGCCCCTCGCCACGATCCGCGCCATGGCCGAAGCGCTCGACGACGGCGTGGTCGACGACGACGCCGCCGTCAAGCGCTACCACTCCCAGATCCGCACCGACGCCGAACGCCTCACCGCCCTCGTCGACGACCTCTTCGAACTCTCCCGCATCAACAGCGGCTCTCTCCGCCTCGGCAGCGAGAAGGTCGAAGTGTGCGACGCCCTCGCCGACGCGCTGGCCGGGGCCGGCGCCGCCGCCGAAGTCAAGGGCGTCACCCTCGTCGAACGGGTCGCGCCGCTCCCGCCGATCGAGGTCGCCGCGCGCGAATACTGCCGCGCCCTGGACAACCTCTTCGACAACGCGATCCGGCACACGCCGCCGGGCGGCACCGTCACCGTCGAGGCCGCCGCCTCCACGGACGCCGCGATCCTGCACGTCACCGACGAGTGCGGCGGCATCCCCGACGCCGACCTGCCGCGCGTGTTCGACATCGCCTTCCGCGGCGACCAGGCCCGCGCCCGCGACGACCGCGGCGGCGGCCTCGGCCTCGCGATCAGCCGCGGCCTCATCGAAGCCCACGGCGGCGAGGTGACCGTCGCGAACGCCGCCGGCGGCTGCCGCTTCACCGTCACCCTCCCCAGCGGATCACGATGACCGGCCGCCGGGCGGCGCTCCAGGCCGCCTCAGTCCTCACCGCATGGGCACTGCTCCTGGCCCTCGTCTGGATACTCGGCCAAGAGAAGCTCGCCAACGCCACCGGCAACCTCCAACTCGGCGCGATGCCCCTCTACGGCAGCTGGGAATGGCACGTCGACGCCGGGCTCCTCGCCCCTATCGCCATGGGTGCGTTGATCATCGCCTTCCTCCCCCCGATCTGCGCGCGCTGGCGCTGGCGCTACGCCCTGTTCGCGACCACACTGGCGGGCACCGCGTTCAGCCTCGCCGCGGCCGTCGCACACTCGCACCCGCTGACCTGGATCGACCTCGACAACCACTACGCGGGCCACACGGACCTCGTGGACGAGGCGGGCGGCTTCGGCCCGTTCCTCGAGGGCTACACCGCGGTCCAGCTCGCGGGCGACGTCCCGGTCCACATGCAGTCGCACCCTCCCGGGCTGGTCCTGTTCTTCTGGGCCGCAGAGCAAGTCGGCCTCGACGGCCTCGTCTTCCAGAACACTGTCGTCAAACTCGGCGTCGCGGCCGCGATCGCCGCGGCCCTGACGATCGGCCGCGACGTCGCCGGAGAGCGCCCGACTCGCCGGGCCGCGCCGTTCCTCGCCCTCGCGCCCGCGGCGTTCTGGCAGAACAACGCCGACCTGGTCTTCGCGGGCGTCACCCTTGCGGCCGTCGCCTGCCTCGTACTGGCCACGAGCCGTTCCGGCGGCCGGGCCGCGCTGCTCACCGCCGCGGGCGGCCTGCTCGCGGGCGCGGCGCTCATGCTGTCCTTCTCCGCCGCACTGCTGGCGGTCCCGCTCGTCGCGGTCGCGGTCGGGCGCCGCCGCTGGGGCGTGCTCCTCGGCGGCGGCGCGCTGGCCGCCGCGGTCGTGCTCCTGCCGCTGGCGTGGGGCTACTGGTGGCTCGAAGGGCTGCAGGCCACGCGGGTGCGGTACTACGCGGGCGTGGCCGCGCTGCGCGGGTACTGGTACTTCCTGCTCGCGAACCTCGCGGTGTTCGCGCTCGCGCTCGGCCCGGCGACCGCGGTGGCGCTCTCCCGCCTGCGCGACCGCCGCATGTGGCTCGTGGTCGGCTCGTGCCTGGCGGCCGTGGCCGCCGCGGACCTCTCGGGCATGTCATCGTCCGAAGTGGAGCGGATCTGGCAGCCGTTCATGCCCCTGGTGCTCCTGGCCGGATGCGCCTTGACGCGCCCCCGCGCGTGGCTGGCGCTCCAACTGGCCGTCGCCGTCGTCATCGCCGCCGCGCTGCGAGTGCAGTGGTGAACTTGAGAAAGGACCGAACATGCGTGTACTCGTGACCGGCGGCGCCGGCTTCATCGGCGGCGGGATCGTCGAACGGCTCGCCGCGCGCGGCGACCAGGTCGTCGTCCTCGACTCCCTCACCGCCCACGAGAAGGCCCCCGATCTGCCGGACTCGGTCGAGCTCATCGTCGGCGACCTCAACGACGAGGACGCCGTGCGGAACGCGACCGAGGGCGTCGACGCGGTCTGCCACCAGGCGGCCCGTGTAGGCCTCGGCGTCGACTTCGACGACGTGACCGGCTATGTCGCCGACAACGACCTCGGCACCGCGACCCTGCTGCGGGCGCTGTGGCGGCGCTCGTTCGCCGGCCGCCTCGTCGTCGCGTCCTCGATGGTCGTCTACGGCGAAGGCCGCTACCGGTGCCCCGAGCACGGTGAAGTGCGCGCCGAGCCGCGACGCCGCGCCGACCTCGACGAGGGCCGGTTCGACCCCCGCTGCCCGCGCTGCGGCGCCGACCTGGCGTGGGCACCGGTCACCGAGGACGCCTCCCTCGATCCCCGGAACGTGTACGCCGCCACCAAGGTCCACACCGAGCACCTCGCGTTCCTGTACGGCCGGGAGTCGGGCGCGCGGGTCTGCGCCCTGCGCTACCACAACGTCTACGGCCCCCGGATGCCCCGCGACACGCCGTACGCCGGGGTCGCGAGCATCTTCCGCAGCGCGCTCGAGTCCGGCGGCGTGCCGAGGGTGTTCGAGGACGGCGCCCAGACCCGCGACTTCGTGCACGTCCACGATGTCGCCCGCGCGAACGTCCTCGCCCTCGACGGCGACTGGGTGGGCGCCTGCAACATCGCCAGCGGCGAGCCGCACACTGTCGGCGACATGGCCCGCGCCCTCGCGGCGGCGTTCCCGGGCGCCCCCGAACCGGTGGTCACGGGGGAGTACCGGCTCGGCGACGTCCGCCATGTCGTCGCCTCCCCGGACCTCGCCGCCGCGGCCATCGGCTTCCGCGCCGAGACCGCGTTCGCGGACGGCATGCGGGCCTTCGCGAGCGACCCGCTCCGCTGAATCACCGCCCGTCCCGCAAGGCCCGCTCCGGTTCCTTCGCCCGTCGCCGCAGGTAGGCGAGCGCGAGCGCGGCCACCGCGAGCGGGATCAGCAGGTACCAGCCGAGCGCCGTGGCGATCGCGGCCGTGCACGCGGTGGCGAACGCCGCGCCCCAGCGGGCGC
The DNA here is from genome assembly GCF_040674615.1 of Glycomyces sp. NPDC049804. Taxonomy (NCBI): domain Bacteria; kingdom Bacillati; phylum Actinomycetota; class Actinomycetes; order Glycomycetales; family Glycomycetaceae; genus Glycomyces; species Glycomyces sp. NPDC049804. The sequence continues at coordinate 173,267 of NZ_JBFAMQ010000009.1, read as the reverse complement.
GCCCGTGGAGGAGCTTCACGGCCGCGGCGCACGCGAGGACCGTGACCGACGCGAGCGCGGCCGAGGTGGCGCGCATGAGGAAGTCGAGGTCGAGGCGGAGGACCACCGCGAGCGCGAGGACGGCGGCGGTCGCCGCCGCCTGCACGGCGAGGCTGCGGTGGGGCGTGCGGCCGGGCTCGACGCCTTCGGCGAGCGGCGCCGGCATCGCGCCGTCGCGGGCGAGGGCCGCGCCGAGCCGGGACGAGCCGGCGATGAAGGTGTTCATGGCGCCCAAGGCGAGCAGGCCCGCGCACACGGCCGTGACCGGCCCGGCGGCCGGCCCGAACGCGTAGGCGAGCAGGTCCGCGAGCGGCACGGGGGAGTCGGCGGCGGCAGGGCCGAGGACGCCCGCGGTCGCCGAGGCGAGCGCGAGGTAGATCGCGGCGACGATCGCCAGGGCGAGGGCGGTGACGCGGCGCAGCTGCCGGGCCGGGTCGGTGAACTCGCCGGAGAGGTGGCTGGCGGCCTCCCAGCCGGAGAAGGCGTAGAACAGGACCGCGGCGGCCGAGAGGACCCCCGCGAAACCGTTGGGCGCGAACGGGGTCAGGTTGCCGACGTCGAAGTGCGGGAGCGCGGCGGCGCAGGCGCCCGCGAGGAGGGCGATGAGCAGGCCCATGAGGACGAGCTGCGCGCCGCCCGAGAGCCGCAGGCCGATGTGGTTGGCGGCGAACGCGATCGCGAGGAGTGCGACGGCGATCGCGGTGACGCCGGCGCCGCCGAGCCCGGCGGCGTCCGCGATGTAGGCGGCGCCGACGAGCGCGGCCGAGGGCGCGCCGACGGGGATGACGGCGTAGAACCACCAGCCGCAGACGGCGGCGGCGCGGTCGCCGAACGCCGCGCGCGTGAAGGTGGCGACCCCGCCGGCGTCGGGGCGCTGGGTCGCGAGCGCGGCGAACGTGGCGGCGACGGGGATCGACAGGAGCAGCATCGCGGCCCAGGCGACGAGCGCGGCGGGGCCGGCCGCGGCGGCGGCCAGGCCGGGGAGGGCGAGCACGCCGGGGCCGAGCACGGCACCGAGGTAGAGGGCGGTCCCTCGGGACGTCCCGAGCGAACCGTGAGGGCGGAGGCGGGTGGTCATGGGACCAAAGGTTAGGCATCCATTCGGCCTCATCGCGGTCCCGCCGAACGTTTGACCGGAATCGGCGCGACAATACGCGGATGGACGAACTTGACGCGTCGATCGTGCGCCTCCTCCAGACGGATGCGCGGCTCTCGAACCGCGAACTCGCCCGCCGCATCGGCGTCGCGCCCTCGACCGCGCTGGAGCGCGTGCGGTCCTTGACGAAGCGCGGCGTGATCCGCGGCTACGGCGCGGAGGTGGACCTGGCCGCCATCGGCCGCAACGCGCAGGCGCTCGTCACGGTCCAGCTCGGCCAGCACCAGCGGGCCGCCTACGAGGGCTTCCGCGAGACCGTCGGCTCCTGGCCCGAGGTCCTCACCGTCTTCACGGTCTCCGGCGGCGGCGACATCGTCCTCCATGTGGCCGTGCAGGACACTGAGCGGCTGCACTCGTTCCTGGTGGACCGCCTGGCGACCCGGCCCGAGGTGGCCCGGTTCCAGACGTCGATGGTGTTCCAGCGCCTGCACAACCGGATCGTCGAACCGCTCGAGTAGCCGTCACGGTGCCGGGGCCGCCGCCTCGAGCCGCGGCGGCGCGCTGCCGCGCAGGCGGTCGAGCCAGACGTCGATGGTGTTCCAGCGCCTGCACAACCGGATCGTCGAACCGCTCGAGTAGCCGTTACGGCGCCGGGGCCGCCGCCTCGAGCCGCGGCGGAGCGCTGCCGCGCAGGCGGTCGAGCCAGTCGTCGGCCGGGCAGCGGCGCAGGTCGGTGTACCGGCGCCGGAACTCGGCGAGGAGCGACCGCAGCCGCTGCGGGGCGTCCGCCCGCAGCAGCGCTTCGGCCGACGCCGCGAAGCACGCGAGCGCCGCCTCCTGAAGCGTGTCGTCCGCCAAGCCGATGCGCGCGGCCTCCTCCCACACGCGCGTGGGCGGCTGCGGCCGCCCGTCGCACAGCGCCTCGGTCGCCTCGTACGCGGCGGCGGCCGCCCGCCGGTCGTCCATGAGGGTCGTCGCGACGATCGCGGGCACGATCCAGCCGTCGCCGTGCTGCTGGTCGATCATGCGCAGCTCGAGCCAGCCGCGCGGCCGCACGGGCGGGAAGAGCGTGCTCATGTGGTACTCGACGTCATCGCGCGTGGGCCACCGGCCGTCGTGGCCGTGCCGGATCCAGTCGCGCAGGGTCATGCCCGGCGGCACGTCCCACGGGCGCGGCGGGTCGCAGCGGTGGCACATGACCTCGGAGTCGAGCACCCACTGGGCGAAGTCGCGGCGCAGGTCGCCCTCCTCGGAGACCGCGCGGCCCCACCCGGGCAGCCTGCACCACAGGGCCTGGCGGGTGGAGTTCCAGCCGCTGGGGCGCCCGTCGAGTTCGGGCGAGTTCGCGAACGCGGCGATCAGGACCGGCCCGAGCCGGTGCGCGAGGTCCCAGCGGCGGCGCAGCTCGGCTTCGTCGTCGCCCGCGTCCAGGTTGACCTGGACGGATGCGGTGCCGCACATGACCATGCGACCCCACTGCCCCTCGCGGTCGTAGTACCGCTCCATGGTCCGGTAGCGGTCGTCGTCGACGTAGCGGACCGGGTTGGAGGAGCCGTCGAAGCCGCCGCCGCGCACGGTCTGGCCGCGCGTGGCGAGGGCCGCTTCGAGCGCGGCCTGGTCGGTCTCGGCGGACGCGACGCACGCGGCGAGGTCGTCGGCCGGCGCGGAGCTCATCTCGACCTGGCCGCCGGCCTCGCGGCTGACGGCGCCGCCGTTGGGCAGGTCCCAGCGGGTCTCCAGGTCGCCGCGCGGTTCGACGAGCCATTCGAGCTCGACGCCGACGCGCCGCGAGGGTCCGGTGACGAAGCCCCGCCGCCCGATGTAGGCGGCCGCCTCGTCCGCAGTGAACGGCGTGTCCATGCAACCTCTCCTTTCGGAGCCGAGATGCAGAGCGTCCCGTGCGGGATCACCCGTCGGGAGGCATCGGGAGGATGCCCAGAACGGCGCCCGTTAAGCCGGACCGGCCGGGGCCTGCGCGGCCTTCGGAACACCGATATGAAGGTAACTTGTGTTTCCGGGCGGGTCGGTCACTTTGCGAGTACTGCCGCCAGGAACGCGGCAAGGGACTCCGTGACCTGCCCGGGAGCCTCTTCGGCCATGTGGTGGCCCGATTCGACGACCGCCCGGCGCACCGGCCGCTCGCACCATTGCTCCCAGATAGCACCCGGATCGCCGTACCGCCGCCCGGTGTCGTCGCGGCTCGACCACATGGCCAGCACCGGCGCCCGCACCCGCCGCCCGGCCTCCCGGTCGGCCGCGTCGAGCCGCGGGTCGACGGCCAGCCCCGCCCGGTAGTCCTCGACCATGGCCCTGACCGTGCGCGGATCGGCCACGGCGGCACTGGTGTAGGCGTGGTTCTCGGCGCCCATGGCGGCCTCGTCCAGCCGGTACCACGCCAGCGGGTCGGCGGTGATCACGCGCTCGGCGTGTGGCGAGGCGCCGAGGAAGAACCAGTGCCACCACGCCGCCGCGAAGGCCGCGTCCGCCCGCTCGAGCGTCTCGACGATCGGCACGCCGTCGCACACCCCCAGCGCGCTCACCCGCTCCGGATGGTCCATCGCGGTCCGGAAGGCCGCGTACGCCCCGCGGTCGTGGCCGACGACGGCGAACGCCTCCCGGCCGAGCGCCGACATCAGCGCCGCGAAGTCGCCCGCCATCGCCCGGTCGCAGTAGACCAGGTGCTCGTCGTCCGGTTCGGGCTTCGAGGAGCGGCCGTACCCGCGCATGTCGGGGCAGACCACCAAGTAGCCCTGCTCGGCGAGCGCGGGAGCCACCCGGTACCAGGTCGCGTGCGTGCGCGGGTGCCCGTGCAGCAGCAGCACCGCGGGCCCTTCGCCGCCCGACCGGCCGTGCAGCGCCACACCCGGCGCGGTCTCGATGTCCCATTCGTCGAATCCGCTGAACATGGCCGTTGAGATACCCGCCGCGCCGCGTCCGACACGTCGATCAGGGCCGGGCCAGGGCCTCGTCGAAGATCCGGCGGTGCGCGAAGAGGTGGGCGTGCTCTCGCCTGCTCCACGCGATGCGGTCGGCCATCTGCTCTGCCGTGGCCGGCGCGGTCGCCGGTCGGGCCTGGAAGCCCGCCCAGAACCGCACGTTCCGCGCCTGCCGCTCGAGCACGCAGTCGACCAGGACCTGCCGCTCGGGCGAAGCCAGCCCGTACGCGTCGGCGATGAGCCGCACCTGCCCGGCCTGCCGGGCCGGGGGCATCGTCCCCGTCGAGGAGATCGACCACGTCCAGGCCAGGTAGGCGACATCTTCGAGCGGGTCGCCGGGGGCGGCCTCGGCGAAGTCGATGAACGCCGCGGGTACGCCGTCCTGGAAGACCGCGTTGTTCGGGCCCGGGTCGTGGTGGCAGACCACCTCGAACCGCGCGGCCAGCCCGCTGCCTCGGGTCGCGTCGTGCATGGCCCGCAGCAGGACCGCCGCCGCCCGCACCTGCCCGTCAGACCACGCCTGGAACCGCGAGGGCACCGTCCCGGGAATGAACGACAGCAGGTCCGCCCCGCCCTCCTGCCCCAGGTACCGCGGCGCGCCGGTGAAACCCCGTTCCTCGAGCAGCCGCAGCAGCGCGGCCATGAAACCCGAGCCCTCGCACGCCGGTCGCCGCACGGTGTCGCCGACCCGGACGACACCGGCCGCGATCCGCCCGCCGGTCAACGGCACCGCACTCTCGGAACTCAAACCGCACCACCGGAATCCGGTGCGCCAGGGTCAGGGGCGACTCGATGATCCACGCCCCGACCCTACCGGCCGCGGCTCAGGTCGCGAGCAGGTAGACGATCGCCACCGTGCCGATGGAGGCGATGATGCCGCGGAGCGCGGACGGGGAGAGTCTGCGGCCGACCCGGGCGCCGACGATCCCGCCGAGGGCCGATCCGACCGCGATGAGGGCGACCACGAGCCAGTCGACACTGGCGGGGGCGATGATGAGGAACGTGACCGCCGCGATCAGGTTCACGGCCATGACGAGCAGGTTCTTGATCCCGTTGAGGGACTGCACGGTCTCGACGGTGAGCATGCTCAGCAGCCCCACGATGAGGATGCCCTGCGCGGCGCCGAAGTAGCCGCCGTACACGCCCAGTAGGAACACGCCGGCGAAGGTGACGACGTTCCTCCGCACTGGAGTCCCGGTGGGCGCGGGCCGGCCGGCAGCCCGCCGGGCGGCGCTGCGCTGCACGAGCGGCCCGAGGAGGACCATCGCGATGCCAAGGGCGATCAGCGCGGGCACGATCAGTTCGAACGCCTCGGACGGCAGCACGAACAGGAGCGCCGCGCCGCCGATGCCCCCGGCCGTCGACGCTGGCAGCAGCAGTCGTGCCAGAGTCGCGCGCAGTTCTCTGCGGTAGCCGATGGTCCCCGACAGGCTGCCGGGGACGAGGCCGAGCGTGTTGGAGACGTTCGCGACCACGGGCGGGCAGCCGAACAGCAGGAGCACGGGGAAGGAGATGAGCGTCCCCGATCCGACGACGACATTGATCATCCCGGCGCCGAACCCGGCCGCCATGATCGCGCTCAGTTCGAGCCAGCCTGAAAGGCCGCTGGTCAGGTCGATGGTCGCGGACATCCGGTGCTCCCACGGTCGGCGGCGCTGGTCGCGCACTTGAGGGACGGTGCGGTCCGAAGTCTGCGCCATGCGCGCGAGCCTCGCGCGACCGGGCCGAGCGGATGTGCTGTGCACGCTTCCCGCAAGGGCCGCTCCCGGACCGAGCGCCGGGAGCGGCCCGCCGCCGCTACAGGTCGTGGCGGGCGAGGAATTCCAGGACGGTCCGGTGCCAGGCCTCGGGCTGCTCCAGCATGAGCACGTGCCCGGCCTTGATCTGGGCGTGCTCCGCTCCGGGGATGCGCTCGGCGAGGTACCGGTGGTTCGCGGGATCGACCAGCAGGTCCTCGGTCGCCTCGATCACCAGCGTCGGCACGCTGATCCCGGCCAGGTCCCCGGTGGTGTCGACCCGTCCGACCAGTGCCGCCTGCGCCGCGGTGCCGCCGGGAATCGTGGCGGCGATGCCCTCGATCGTGGGGGCGAGCGCTTCGGGCGGCATGCCGTTGGCGAACGCGGGGCTGAAGGCCGAGGCGAGGACGAAGCGCGCGAAGGAGTCGCGGTCGTCCGCGGCCAGGAGCGCGCTCCACAAGTCGAGTGCCAGGCGCAGCCGGTTGTCGGGCCGGGCGAGGCCCGCGGCGAGGACGAGGCCGGTCACGCGTCCCGGGTGGCGGGCGGCGGCGCGGACGGCGACGGCCGTGCCGAGCGAGAAGCCGATGATGGTGAACCGCTCGGTGGCGGCTTCGGCCACGAGGGCGTCGGCGAGGGCGTCGAGGTCCAGCGGCGTGTCGTCGCCCGGGAAGTCGGACCCGGTCACCTTGTGGCCCTTGGCCAGAAGCGGGATGAGGCTGCCGAAGTTCGCTTCGATGCCGCCGCCCGCGCCGTGGGCGAGGACGATGCCGGGGCCGGAGCCGGAGGTCTTGGTAGTGAGAGAAATGTTCGCCATGGCGGCGACGTTATGGTTTGACACCGGTGTGAAGGTCCAACGTTTGTGTCGGAGGTCATGGTGCTGATCGGCGAGCTGTCGCGCCGCACGGGAGTGAACGCCCGTCTGCTGCGGTATTACGAGGAGCAGGGACTGCTCGTGTCCGACCGCGACGCGAACGGCTACCGCCGTTACGGCGCGGACGCCCCTTCCCGGGTGGAGCGGATCCGCGAACTCCTCGAATCCGGCTTGTCCAGCAAGGAGATCCGCGAGATCCTGCCCTGCGCCGTCGATGACGGCATCCGCCACTGCGACCATTCGCGCGCCGTTTTGGGCGAGGGCATGGAGCGGCTGGAGGACCAGATCGCCGCCCTCGAGGCGAAGCGCCGCCGCCTCGCCGTCCAGGTCGCGGCCGCCGCGAGCCGCCCGTTCGAGGACGGCCCCGACCTTCCATGACCCCTATGCCTGACATCGGCACCGCGAACGCCGATTGGCCGGTGCCGGACCGGGTTAACCGCCATCATGAGCGGGAAGGAGGTTCCGATGACCGACCAGGACCAGGGATACGCGCAAGGCGACGACGAGCCGTTCGGCTTCGTCGACGACGACGAGGAGGAAGACGAGGAGCTGGAGGAGGACATCCTCGGCTCCCGCGACTACGCCGAGGCCGACCGGTACGGGATGACGCAGGAGGAGCAGCGGCGCGGGACGCCCCTGAACATGGAGCTCGCGGCCGAGGAGCCCGAGGTCTGGGAGGACGACGGCGGCCCCGGTCCCGGCGATCCGGTACCGGACGAGCCCGCCGAGCCGCAGGACCTCGACGGCGGCGGACCGGCGGAAGACGAGCCGCCGCGGGGCTAGGGGAGTCGCCGCTCCAGCGCGATCATCCGCATCCATGACTCCAGAGTGGACACGAGCTCGACGAGGTCGGTCGTGGTCTGCGAGGCCCGTTCATGCTCCCAGTCGGGGTCGAGGACGGCGATGCGAAAACCGCGCCCGCCGTACCAGCCGGCGTCGATGCTGATCTCCCGTGCCTGCGGGCCGCCGCGCTCGGCCGCCTGCTCCGCGCTCAGCCACGGCGGCAGTGCCGTCCGCGCCCAGTACAGGTCCTCGGAGTCGTTGGCCTCCAGCCTGCCATCAGGCAGGCGCCGGACCGAGAGCTCGTTGTAGACGACGTTCCAGCCGGCAGGCACCTTCAGTGGGAGCAGCCCCCAGTCCGCGGAAGCGGCTGCGGCCAGCGGGGAGCCGACCGGGAGCCGGAAGATCGGAACCATGCGCCGCAGCGTACCCGCCGGCGCCGGGAGCGAGAGATGTCGATGCCCGCATTTGCCGGCCACGCGGCAGCGCCCCGCTCCAGGATGGCGATGTCCGGGTTTGAGGGATTTCCTCGAGACCGCGATGCAGCGCGGCCTCACCGATATCGAGCGCCTGATCGAAGAGGACGGGGTCTGAGGGCGGCCCAGTTCAGATCTGCGTCTGGTGCAGGGTCTCCTGGATCGGCTTGTAGATCCTGTCGTAGTGTCCGCTCTCGATGAAGGGGCGGTACCGCATGATCTGCGCCAGATTGTCCTCGAGGTACGTCCTGGACTGCTTGCCGTGCTTGATGAACGACTCGAGCTCAGCCTCTTGGTCGGGGCTCAACGGCGTCGTCGAGCCGGGGCCGCGGCTCGTGGCGGCGATTGCGGCGAAGGTCTGGTGCACGTCGATCGCCTCGGGCAGGAGTGCCTCGATCGCCAGCTGGCACTCGTCGAGTGCGATGAGCATTTCGTTCGCAGTGCGCCGGGCGGCCGCGCGCGCTTCGACCGCCTGAGCGGCCCCTTCCAGCCCGAGGGCGCGCATGTCGATGGTCAGATCGCGCTCGGCGCGCTCGAGCTCTTTCACCGTCCAGCCGATCTCGCGGATCTTCTCGTTCAGCGCCAGTGTGGCTTCGGTGAGCGCATGCTCGGCCGCCTTGATCTCTTGTTCGGCTCCCAAGGTCCGGATCTCATGCAGCAGGCGGTTCGTCTTCTCGAGCGTCTCCTCCATGTTCTTGATCCGCGGCCCGTTCGAGAGGAACCACTCAGCGACCTTCGTCGAAGCCTCCTTGGCGAATTCGATGCCGACATCGGCCGCATCCTTGCCGGAGATGAAGACCTTGAGACTCTTCAGCGTCAGGTCGACGCCGGTGCCGATGTCCTTCGCGTACGACTCGATCCGCTTCTTCTCGGCGTCGACCGCCCCCTTGGCCTTGCCCTGCCAGTCCTGCACCCGCACCTCCGCGGCGGCGTCGACCTTGGCATAGAGCGCGGCCGTGGCCGCGTCGACCGCCCGCATCTCGACTTCGGGCACCGGGGCGACCTCGAACGCCTCATAGGCCTTGAGGTACGCCTCGGTGGCCTTCTCGATCGCCTGCGTCCCGGGCTTGTCGCTCTCGCGCCTGATCGTCGTGGAAGCCTGCTTCACGACCTCGGCGTCCATGCCGGCGTTGTCCCCGAAGCCCTTGAGCGCCACCGCGAGGTCGCCGCAGCGTCCGATCTGCGGCACCACCTCGGTGTTGACGCGGCCGACGAGCGCATTGTGTCTGTCCCGCACCAGGTCCATGGAGAAGATGCCGACGTGGGAGGGCAGCTCGCGCTGGACCGAGACCGGTGGGGCGGAGAGGCGCTGGAGCGAGGGCCGGGAGCCTTGGAGCAACTGTCCGACAGCGCGGTTCCCCATGCGGCGCTGCAGGCGCAGCAGATCGGACTGCGAACTTCGGGCGTGGTCCTCGCCGGTGGCTTCGGAACGCGGGTTCCCGTTGCCGCGGGAGCCCGCCGACGCACGCTCATCATCACGGTCGACGGGCCCACGCTTCACCATTTGTCCAGGCTATGGGCGTTGGGCCTGGAATGCCATGGGAGTCGGTGCTGGCGTTCGGGCAGACCAGTTTGCCTTATGGTGCAACCGGAGTCCGGTCGGTGCCCCGGCACCGACCGGACCCGTCTTTCAGGCCCGGTCGGTGAGCCGGGTGAGCTTGGCCAGGATCTCGGAGGCGGTGACGGGGTCGAGATCGCCCAGCGGTGAGGGCTTGCGCTCGTCGGACCACCACAGCGGCTCGCCTTCGGCGACCGTCGCGAATTCGACGGTCTGCGCCGGGGATTCCTTGGCGTTCCCCGCCCAGATCCCGGGCCGCAGCGCCACTGCGACGACGACGCCGTTGGCGAGGGTGCAGGAGATCCCCGGCTCCACGCCGGCGTCCTCGGGCTTGGCGCGTTCCCAGCCTTGGCCGGTCGATCCGAGGATGCGAAGGGCCTCGATCTCGGCGCCTTCGAAGCGCGTGAGTCGGCCGGCGCGGCGCTCCTCCGGGGTGAGGGCCATGATGGGCCTGGCGAGCTGGTCGAACGGCTGCAGGATCTCGTAGTCGGCGAAGAGCCGGATCCAGTCGGCGGTCTCGTCTCCCATGAGGACCGGGTGGGCGAGGCGGATCAGGGCGTCGTCGGGCAGCTCGACCGGGTCGTCGTGCACGTCCGAGTAGGTGAGGTCCTCGGCGATGCGGAACCCCGTGTTCGCACCGCCGTTCTCGAACGACCACACGAGCCGCCGGGCCAGGTGGCGGTTGAGCGGGTGGCCGACGAAGTACCGCTCGAACTCGGCCTTGGTCCAGGTCCGGGCCGCGACCATGGCCGCTTCGAGGCGGCGCACCTGCTCGGCGGCCACCGTGCGCAGTTCCTTCTTCAACGCGGTGAACCGCTGATAGGCCGCGCTAGCCTTCTCGGCGTCGTCTCTTGCGCCGGGTTTCGGAAGCGCCTTGAGCGCCTTGCCGGTCTGATCGGTGACCACCGGCGCCAGCTGCTCGTCGAAGGCCACGGTGAAGCTGCGGGGTCCGTAGTCGAGCACGAGCGCGTTTTCGTCGCCGAGCCCGAGGTCGGGGACGAGACGGTCGGCGAGCTGCTCGCGGCTGAGGCCGAGGCGTTCGGCGATCGCGGTGATCCGGCTCGTCGCCTCCGCTCCGAAGGCCCTGAACTTCGTCCGGTCGGCGATCTGCTGGAGCGCCCGCATGGCGTCCTCGGTGCCGATCTCGGCGAGCACTTCGAGGCCGATGGCGGCCCGCTTGTGCTGCTTGTCCTCCGGCCACTGGCGCACCCGCTCGGCGAGCCGCGCCACGGTCTCGGCGTCGGCGAAGTGGACGAGCTGCCGGAGCGCCCAGCCGTCCTTCGCGGGCGAACCGGACGCCAGCCACCGCTCGAACAGGGCGAGGCTGAAGCGGGTGAGGGATTCGGGATCGCAGGCCTCGGCCGCGACCTCGAGCCCCGGGTAGTGATAGTCGGGACTGGTCAGCGCGAGCACCGTGACCAGGTGCGGTACCGAGTCGGCGGGCAGCGCCCGGTCGCGTCCCTTGAGGAGGACCTGCGGCAGCGCGGACGGCACGGCCCACTTGCCGGGCTTGACCACCTTGACGCTCGGGGTCAGCGGATCGTCGCTGAGCTGCGCGCCGACGGCCCGGGCCGCTTCGGTTCCGAACGGTTCGGCAGCGGCCGTCACCGCCGCCTTGCCGTGCCGCACCGCCAGGTGGTCCAAGGCGGCCTCGGCGTACCGGCGGCGGTCCTTGTCCGTGTCGAGCGCGTCGGGCACCAGGTACGGGACCGCGGCCAGGCCGTGCTGGTCGAGCCAGCGCAGCGCATGCGGCCGGGCCGCCTTGACCCGCACGAGGCGTTGGGCGGTGATGCGCGCGGCTTCGAGGTTGAGGATGGGGCCCGGCAGCTCGTAGCAGAGGTCGTACTTCAGGTGCAGGCCCTGCACGCGGTCGAGGACGCGTTCGCCGAACCGGGCGAGGAGGCGCTGCAGGTCGGAGGGGTGGTCGGGCGCTCCGGTGCCGTCCCATTGCTCCAGGCGGGGTTCGGCGAGCGAGAGGTCGCCGTTCGCCAGGAACGTGGTCAGGCGCCAGCCGTACGCGTCGAGGTCGGGCAGGGTGCCGAAGTGCTCGAGCCAGAACTCGTTGTGGCGGTCCGGGTCGGGGATCGCGTTCCAGGTGTCCTGTTCGCCTGCGGCCCAGACCAGGTGCGTCTCCGTCGGGGGTTTCAGGCCTGGAACGGCGACGGTCTTGGGGCGCCTCCGCGTCCACGGCGGGGCGACGAGCAGCGGCGGCAGGTCCTCCGGCGCCGCCTCGGGGACGAACCCGGTGGTCGCGAACAGGTCGTCGAGGGCGGCCCGCTCGGTCGCGTCGAGATGGGCGCGGAGCGAGTGGTCGGGGAGGGCCGCGATGGGGACGAGGGCGGCGCGTTCCTTTGCGGACATCGCCGGCGCGAGGCGGGCCGCGGTGCGCAAGGTCCGCAACGGGAAGTTCGCGGCGGCCTTGGTGGCGAAGTCGAACGCGGACGAGCCCTTGAGGCGGGACAGGAGGTACGCCATCGCCTCGTCGCTGGGCAGCAGCGAGACCGCCTCCAGCACCTGCTCCTGGAACCTGGTGCGGAACATGCTCGTGCGGGTCATGCCGGTGAGGATGCCGAAGGCGTCCACGCCGAGGCCGGCGACCAGGGACACGAGGGCGTTGTACCCGATGGAGTGCTCGTCGGTCTCGAGGATGCCCACCGCCGCGATCTGCTCGGGGCTGCTCATCGAGAGCCACACGATGTCGTCGTTGTAGCTGTGCTCGCGCGCCTTCATGAAGTCCGCGCAGCCTTCGAGCACCCATTCGTGCTCGTCGGGGAGCAGGACCATGGCGGCGATCCGCGCGGCGGCGGTCGCACGGCGACCGGCGACGGCCGCGACGACCTCCGCGTACTCGTCGTCGCCCGCCCTGGCCAGCAGGGAGCGCACCGCGGCGATCCCGTCGTGGTCGAGTTCGCGGTCGAGCACCTCGACCTCCTCCGCGGAGCTCTCGACGAGGACTCGCCCCGCGATCGGCGGACGGTCCATATAGGTCTCGGTCTGCTCCTGGGCGGCGAGGAACTCCACCGCCGCGGCCACGGCGAACGCCAGGCCGTGGTCGGTGAACCAGGCGTCGAACGCGGGCCGCATCCACGACTTCCCGTACAGCTCCTTCGGCTCGACCAAGAGCGCCGCGACGGCGGCCGCCCCGCGCGGATCGGCGGCGCCGTCGAGGTACGCCCTGCCCGCGGCGGCCCAGGCCTCGTTCCCGACGAGGGCCAGCGCGGCCCGCAGGTCGTCGGCCTTTTCGGCCTGTTGCCGGGCGAACGCGGTGACGGCCTCCGGGCCGGCCAGCGCGATCGGCCTCTTGAACGGCGTGCCGCGACGCGGCAGCACGCGGTTCTTCCAAGACGCCGGAAGTTTGAGCTTGTCCTCTTGGGGCGCAACGGCTTTGGTCATCATCGTCCTTCGTGCGGCCGGGAATGTCGTCGCCGAGCATAGGAAGTCGGTGCGACATTCCCGTTCTGTCACAGGTTGCGCACTATGGGAGAGCGAGTCGAAATCCCTTCGGCGCGGGGCGGCGCGGCCGCTACCCTGGCCGCATGCTTGGAGAGTCGCCGGTCGCCCGCTTCTGCGACCAGCTCGCGGCCGACTACCACCTGTTCTACGCGGATTGGGACGTGAGCATGGGGCGGCAGGGTCGCGCTCTGGACGCGGTGATCCGGGCCGAGTCCAGCGAGGACACCGGTTTCTTCCAGCCCGTCCTCACCGCGCGGGCCTGACCGCATCGGCGCGCGAAGCGGCTTTCGGGCCACCGCCCGAGCGGACGGCCTTCACACTGGGGTGAGCGCCGATCGCCGGCGCGCCGGGGGAGCAGAGGAGCGAGGAATGATCGTCAATGTGGACCGTTCGAGCGTCGCGATGGGGGACGACACCTACCCGCATGCGCAGCAGGTGGAGATGTCGGAGGGGAGCACCATCGCCGAGGCCGTCGCGTACCTGCGAATCCACAAGTTCCTCGCGTACATCGCGGGCGGGCGCGCGACCTGGCTCCTCGAAGTGAACGGCCGGCCGGCGGCCGTGGTCGCGCAGCAGTGGGCCGAGCCGAAGTTCGCGATCGACCCTTCCACAGAACTCGGCTCGTTCGGTCCCGAAGTCTCGCTCATGTTCAGGTACCGGGCGCAGATCGACCCCGACGACCTCTACGACACCCTCGCCGGCGACTGAATGACTCGGCAATCGCGTTGAACTCCCGCCGCAAAATCGGATAGACCTGACACCATGCGCGCCAACGAGTCCGACACCGAACCGCTCGAGCGGGCGGCTCGTCCGCGAGTGCCGGGCCGCGTGCTCGTCGCGCTCTGCGCCACCCAGATCACGAGCTGGGGCGTCCTGTTCTACGCGCTCCCGGTGCTGCTCGCGGACATCACCGCGGACACGGGATGGTCGACCGCCGCTGTCATGGGCGCCTTCTCGCTCGGGCTCGCCACCTCGGCGCTCGCCGGGATCGGGGTCGGCCACCTCCTCGACCGGCGCGGCCCGCGACTCGTCATGACCGCGGGATCGGTCACCGCAGTGGTGGCGGTGGCCGGCGTCGCGACCGCGCCGAACCTGTGGTGGTTCACCGCCGCCTGGGTCCTCTCCGGGATCGCGCAGGCGGCGGTCCTCTACAAGCCCGCCTTCGCCGCGATCACCGTCTGGTACGGGCCCCGACGGGTCCGGGCGTTGACGATCCTGACCCTCGCCGGAGGCCTCGCCTCCACGGTCTACGCGCCGTTCACCGCGTTCCTGGCGGGACGCTTCGACTGGCGCGGCAGCTACCTCGTGCTCGCGGCGATCCTCGCCGTCCTGACGATCCCCGCCCATGCCGTCGCCCTGGACCCGCCCTGGCCCGGCCACCGGCCGCCCGACGCAACGGGGAAGGAGCGAACGACCCCGCTGGACCGCCGGGCGGTCATCGCCTCACCGGCGTTCATCGCGCTCGCCGCCGCCATCGCCCTGGGCGCGTTCGCGATGGGCACGTCGAACCTCTACCTCGTGCCGCTCATGACCGGCCGCGGCATGGACACGACCACGGCCGCCTGGGCACTGGGGCTCTGCGGCGCCGGTCAGCTCCTCGGCCGCGTCGCGTACGCCCCGATCGCCGCCCGGACCGGGCCGACCGCCCGCGCGGTCGCGATCATCGGCGCCGGGGCGGCGATGCTGCTCGCGACCGCGCTCATCGCGGGTCCCGTCGCGCTCGTCTTCGCCACGGTCATCGTCCTCGGCGCCACGCGCGGCGCGTTCACCCTCCTGGACGCCACCGTCATCACCGACCGGTGGGGACCGCACGGCTACGGCACCCTCCACGGGATCCTCACCGCCCCGGCCACCATCGCGGTCGCCCTGAGCCCCTGGGCCGGAGCCCAGCTCGCCGCCTTGACCGGCGGCAACGCCCCGATGTTCGCCCTCCTCGCCGGCCTCACCGCGGTCGCCGCCGTCATCGTCCTGGCAGAAGGGTCCGGCGCCCGCCGCAGACCGACGCCGCCAGTTGACCCGACCGCCTAACCTGTGACGATGACCGACGGTTTCCGAGTCCCAGATCAGCGCCCGCACCGGCGGATCATGTGGCAGGCACTGGAATGGCCCGGCTGCGAAGACCTCGACCTCGCGTTCGACGGCACCGGCGTCGTCGCCGACGGTCTCGTCATCGCCAGGGTCGACGGCCAGGCGGTCCGCATGGCCTACCGCGTCGAATGCGACGAGCACTGGCGCGCCCGCGAGGTGACCGTCGCACTCCACGGCGAGGCGGCCCGGACCTTCGCCGGCGACGGGGCGGGCACCTGGTTCGAGGACGGCCGCGAACGCACGGACCTGGCCGGCTGCATCGACGTCGACATCGCCTTGACGCCCTTCACCAACACGCTCCCGATCCGCCGCCTCGCCCTCGCCGAGGGGGCCGCCGCGGACCTGGACGTCGTCTACTTCCTGCCCGTCCCGCGGCTCGAGGTCAGCCGGGCCGCGCAGCGGTACCGCCGCACCGGCTCGGGCTACCGGTACGAATCGGGGGCTTTCGGCGCCGACCTGACCGTGGACGACGACGGCCTCGTCACCGACTATCCGGGCCTGTGGGCCATGGTCGACCGCGGCGAAGCTCGCGCGTGAGCCACACGATCTCACCGCGATCGTCGGTGGTGACGTGGTCGCGTTCGAAGCCGATCTTCTCGAGGACCCGGAACGACGCCGTGTTCCAGGTGCGCACGGTCGACCACAGCCGCTCGCGCCCGGTCATGGCCGCGGCTTCGAGGACGGCGGCGGCCGCTTCGGTGGCGTAGCCGTTGCCGTGCACGCGTTTGAAGAGCTCGTAGGCGATCTCGGGCTCGTCGAGCGTGGCCCGGCCGACGGTCAGTCCGCAGTAGCCGATGAAGTCGCCCTCCTCCCGGCGGCGGATCGGCAGCAGGGCGATCCCCGTCTCGGCGGCGGAGGCGAGTCCGCCCGCGATGATGTCGCGGGTCTCCTCCACCGTCGGCGTCCACCCGCCGCGTTCGGCGTGGAGGTCGCGGAGCGCTCCGGCATCCCCTTCGGCCCAGGGCTGCATGGTCAACCGGGCGGTCGCCAGGTGGAATGACATCGGCTCGTATCCAGGCATGGCCCAACTGTGCCCCACGCGCCCCCGCACTCGCAGCGCGCCCTCGCCGACCGCTGCGCGGCGCTGCCCCGCAAGCTCGGGCGAGCACGCTCGGCTGCGCCTGAGGTCACCGATCAGCCGGTGCCGCCGGGCCGACAGCGGATATCCGCTCCGCGAGGTCGGAATGCGCTTCAGCGCTGCGGCCGGGATGGTGTGGTGGACTTGGATCCGCATTGCAGCACCCGCCCACCGAGGGGAAGTCCATGAACCGCGCGAGCGACCTGACCGCACTCGAGCACCGCTACGGGGCGCACAACTATCACCCGCTGCCGGTGGTGCTGGCCGAGGGGGAGGGCGCGTGGGTCACCGACACCGAGGGCAACCGGTACCTCGACTGGCTCGCGGCGTTCTCGGCGGTGAACTTCGGGCACCGGCATCCGCGCCTGGTCGCGGCGGCGAAGGCGCAGCTCGACCGGCTCACGCTCGCCTCCCGGGCCTTTCACACGGACGCGCTCGGCCCGTTCCTGTCAGGGCTCGCCGAGCTGTGCGGCAAGGACGCCGTCCTGCCGATGAACACCGGCGCCGAGGCGGTGGAGACGGCGATCAAGGCCGCCCGCAAATGGGGGTACACGCGCAAGGGCGTCGCCGCCGGGAAGGCGCGGATCGTCGTGTTCGACGGGAACTTCCACGGGCGCACCACGACCATCGTCGGCTTCTCGTCCGATCCGGACGCCCGCGAGGGCTTCGGCCCCTTCGACGGCGGTTTCGACTCGGTCCCGTACGGCGACATCGACGCCCTGCGCGCGGCGATCGGCCCCGACACGGTCGCCGTCCTCATCGAACCCGTCCAAGGCGAGGCCGGCGTGGTCGTCCCGCCCCAGGGCTACCTGCGCGCGGTCCGCGAGGCCTGCGACCAGGGCGGCGTGCTCATGATCGCCGACGAGATCCAGTCCGGGCTCGCGCGCACCGGCCGCACCTTTGCCTGCGACCGCGAGGAGGTCGTGCCCGACGTCTACCTGCTCGGCAAGGCCTTGGGCGGCGGCATCGTCCCGCTCTCGGCGGTCGTCGCCGACCGCGAGGTCATGGACGTCTTCACTCCCGGCACCCACGGCTCCACGTTCGGCGGCAACCCCCTCGCGGCCGCCGTCGGCACCGAGGTCGTCGCCATGCTCGCCACCGGCGAGTGGCAGCGCCGCGCCGCCGCGCTCGGCGAGCACCTCGAAACCGCGCTCGCCGGGCTCGGCGGCGTCGACGCGGTGCGGGTCTGCGGCCTCTGGGCCGGCGTCGACCTCGCCGCCGGCGGCCCGACCGCCCGTGAGGTGTGCGAGCGCGCCGCCCGACTCGGGCTGCTGTGCAAGGAGACCCAGCGCAGGACCGTCCGCATCGCCCCGCCGCTGGTCATCGAACCCGCCGAGATCGACCGCGGCATCGCGATCCTCGCCAGCGCCATCGCCGGCGGCTGATCCGGAGCCGCGGGCCGCTGAGCGGTTGCGGCAGTTCACCGTTCGTGTACGGTCGTGCGCATGACCGACCACTTCTCGGGAGACGACCGGACGATGCGCGAGCGCATGCTCGCCGGTGACTTCTACCTCGCGGACGACCCCGAACTCGCGGGGATGATGCAGCGCGCCGCCGTGCTCTCGGAGCGGTACCGCGCCGCGTTCGCCGACGACTACGAGACCGCCCGCGCCCACCTCGTCGAACTGCTCGGCGAGGTCGGCGAGGGCGCGTTCGTCCGGCCGCCGCTCTATGTGGACTACGGGTCGAACCTGCGCATCGGCGCGCGCTCGTTCGCGAACTTCGGACTCGTGGCGCTCGACGTGGCCCCGATCGTGATCGGCGAGGACTGCCAGATCGGCCCGAACGTGCAACTGCTGACCCCCACCCACCCGCTCGAACCCGGCCCTCGACGCGACAAGCTCGAAGCCGCGCGGCCGATCACGTTGGGCGACAACGTGTGGCTCGGCGGCGGCGTCATCGTCTGCCCCGGTGTCACGATCGGCGACAACACCGTCGTCGGCGCGGGCGCGGTCGTCACCCGCGACCTCCCCGCGAACGTCCTCGCCGTCGGCAACCCCGCCAAGGTGGTCCGCACCCTGGAGCCGTGACCGGCTCAGTCGGACAGTCGGGCCACGGTGATGAGGACGACCGCGTCCTCGAGGACCTCGAGGTCGTAGTCGCCGACGTCGGGGACGGCGATGAGGTCGAAGGGGACGCCCGTGGTGGACTCGCCGTTCGCGGAGAGGCGGACGCGGCCGCGGATGACCAGGAAGGTCGTCTCGGCCGGATTGGGGTTGTCCTCGAGGGACGCCCCGCGGTTGAGGGCGATGAGGGTCTGGCCGAGAATCCGGCCGCTGCCGCCGTGCACGGTCCGCCCCGCCCGGCCCGAGGGCGAGGCCGAAGCGGCCTGCACGAGTTCTTCGACCACGGTTCCTGCTGCGCTTATCTGCATAGGCCGATGCTAAATCGCTAGCACGTTTCACGTTGCCGTAAGCGCAAATCGGCGACGGCAGTGCGCGAAACCCGCATGTCCGGCCCCCCGGCGGTACATCATCGAGGTCCGCCCGGGTACCCGAGCACGGACAGGAGGTGCCGAGGATGACGGAGACGTTCGACGCGGTGGTGGTCGGGGCGGGCCCCAACGGCCTGGTCGCCGCGAACCTGCTCGCCGACGCGGGCTGGGAGGTGCTCGTCCTCGAAGCCGCCCCCGAACCCGGCGGGGCCGTGCGCACCACCGAGATCGCCCCCGGGTTCCGCTCCGACCGGTGCAGCGCCTTCTACCCGCTCGCCGCCGTCTCACCGGTCGTGCGCGGCCTCGACCTCGAACGCCACGGCCTGCGCTGGCGGCGCGCACCGGAAGTCCTCGCGCACGTGCTCCCCGACGGCCGCGCCGCCGTGCTCTCCCGGGACCTCGACCGCACCGCCCGCTCCCTCGACGGCTTCGCGCCCGGCGACGGCGGCGCGTGGCGGAACGAGTTCGAACGCTGGCAACGGGTCCGCGAGCCCTTGATCGAGGCGATGCTTCGCCCCTTCCCGCCCGTCCGCGCCGGCGCCCGGCTCCTGCGGGCACTCGGCGCCGCCGGCGCGCTCCGCTTCGCCCGCGACCTCATGCTCCCCGCCCGCCGCTTCGGCGACGTGAGCTTCACCGGCGAAGGCGCGAAGCTCCTCATCGCGGGCAATGCCATGCACAGCGGCCTCGGCCCCGACCAGGCCGGGAGCGGCCTGTTCGGGTGGCTGCTCTCGATGGTCGGCCAAGACGTGGGCTTCCCCGTGCCCGAAGGCGGCGCGGGCCGGCTCACCGCGGCCCTGGTCGCCCGCCTCCACTCGCTCGGCGGCCGTCTCGACTGCGGCAGGCCCGCCGCGAAGATCCTGCACACCAGGGGCATCGCCGTCGGCGTCCGCGACGCCGAGGGCACCGACATCCGGGCCCGGCGGGCGGTGCTCGCCGACGTCGCCGCCCCGCACCTCTACCTCGACCTCGTCGGCGGCGACCACCTCCCCGCCCGCCTCTCGGCCGACCTCAAGGCGTTCGAATGGGACCCTGCCACGATCAAAGTGGACTGGGCGCTGAACGGCCCGGTCCCCTGGACCGCCGCCGGCGCCGCGAGCGCGGGCACCGTCCACTTGGGCGCCGACCTCGACGGCCTCTCCACGATGAGCGCCGACCTCGCCTCCGGCCGCGACCCGCAGGAACCCTTCCTGCTCATGGGCCAGATGACCACCACCGACCCGACGCGCTCGCCCGCCGGGACCGAGACCCTCTGGGCGTACACGCGGCTGCCCCGCGGCGGCTGGAACGCCGACCGCGTCCGCCGAAGCGTCGAACGCATCGAAGCGGCCATCGAGCGCCACGCCCCCGGCTTCAGAGACCGCGTCACCGCCCGGCTCGTCAGCGGCCCCCGCGACCTCGAAGGCCTCGATCGCAACCTCGACGAAGGCGCCATCAACGGCGGCACCGCGGCCGTGCACCAGCAGCTGTTCTTCCGGCCCGTGCCCGGCCTCGCCCGCGCCGACACCGTCCTGGACCGCCTCTTCCTCGCCAGCGCCTCCGCCCACCCCGGCGGCGCGGTCCACGGGGCCGCGGGCGCGAACGCCGCCCGCGCGGCCCTCGCCCGGAACGGCGCCGCGGGCGAGGCCTACCGCGCCGCGATCGCCTGCGCGCATCGCGTGCTCTATCGCGACGACTGACCGGCCCCACGCCCGTGACCAGGTTTTACGGACCGCCGCGGCGGGTACCTGCCATGCGCGGAGCACGCGGAGCCGCGTCCTCCGCACCAGACGAAGGCGGTGCACGATGAACCGTAAGACGGCGTCAGACGCGATGAGGCGAGGCGTCACCGCGCGCGTCTCGGCCACCCCGGAAGCCGTCTTCGCGGTGCTCGCGGACGGCTGGAACTACGCGTCCTGGGTCGTGGGCGCCTCCAACATCCGCGACGCCGACGATCGCTGGCCCGCCAAGGGCACCCGCATCCGCCACAGCATCGGACCCTGGCCGCTGGTCATCAAGGACTACACGACCGTCGCCGCCGCCGACCCGCCCCACCTGCTCGTCCTCGAGGCCCGCATGTGGCCGTTCGGGAAAGCCCGCGTGCGCTTCGACATCGCCGCCGACGACGAGGGCGCCACGATCAGGATGACCGAACTCGTCGTCAAGGGACCCGTCGCCGCCCTCCCGGACCCGTTCCAGGCCAAGCTGCTCGCGCCCCGGAACCGCGAGACCCTGCGCCGCCTCGCGCGCCTGGCCGAGGCCAAGGCGAAGTCCGGCTGACACGGCCTCCGGGCGGGGCCGGCCGTGACCGGCGCCGCAGAGGAGGCATAGCGGCCGCCGTTTCGGGGAAGGCGTGCCGGATGGAGCCGAACGCCATCCGCAGTGGCCTCAGGGGCGACCTGCGCGGCGCGTGGCGGTTCGCGAGGGCGACCGCGCGGCGCGACACGTGGGCGCGGGAGACGGCGCTGCAGGCGCTCAAGGCCGCGGTCGCCGCCGTGCTCGCGTGGTTCATCGCCTCGCAGGTGCTCGCGCTGCCGCAGCCGTACCTCGCGCCGTGGGCGGCGCTCATCGCGGTCAGGCCGACCGTGCACTGGTCGGCGCTCACCGGCCTGCGCCAGATGGCCGCGGTCGCCATGGGGGTCGTCGTGGCGGTCGCGGCCGTCGCCGTCACGCCCGGCAGGGAGCTGGCGCTCGCGGTCTGCGTGCCGGTCGCGCTGCTGCTGAGCCATTGGCCGCGCCTGGACGACCAGGGCCTCTACGTGCCGTTCACGGCGCTCTTCATGGTCGCCTTGGACAATGTTGACGGTCCGTACGTGCTGGCCCGCCTGGTGGAGACCGCGCTCGGCGCCGGGGTCGGGATCGGGTTGAACCTGCTGCTCGTGCCCCCGGGCCGGGTGCGCGCGGTCGGCACCCGCCTCCACCGCGAGGCCGCCGCGACCGCCGGCCTCCTGCGGGAGGTCGCCGCCGCGCTCCGCTCAGGCCGCGACCGCACCGAGGACGGCGACTGGTCGGCGCGCGCGAAGGCGCTCGAGACGCGCGGGGCCGACACGGCGGCGGCCCTCGACCGGGCTCGCAACAGCCTCCGGCTCAATCCGCAGTCCACCGCCGACGAGTACGCCGTCCTCGACCGCTGCCGGGCCGCGCTCGAACACCACCGGCGGGTCGGCAACGCCGCCAAGGCGCTCGCCGACCTCCTCGACGGCAGGACCCGCCGCGCGATGCCCGACACCGCACTCGACCCCGCCTGCCGGCGGGCCTGCGCGGCAGCCCTCGAAGCCGCCGCTGACGCCCACGAGCGGCAGGTCGCGCACCTGATCCAGCACCGCGGCGACGACGCGCCCCCTGCCCCCGCCGACGCCTCGCCACTGGAGGCGCTGGAATCACGGGCGCACGACGGGGCCGCCGGACCCGCGGTGAGCGAGCTCCGAGCGACCGTCCTCGCCGCCGTGCGCCGCCTCTTCCACGAACTCGCGGCCTGACCCGCGGCGGGCGCTACCGCCCGAGCGGCGGCGCCGGCTCGCCCGGGACCGGCTGATTCGGATCAGGGTCGGTCGGCTCCGGGTAAGGCGGTGTCGGGCTGGGATCGTTCGGGTCCGGATACGGCTGGATCGGGTCGGGCTGCGTCGGCCCGTCCGGCACCGGATCGCCCGGCCCGGGCTCCCGCCGCTCGTCGGTCTCGGTCGCGCGCCGTTCGGTCATGGCTCCCCCTTCGCTAGGACCCGTGGGGGTACCCGGCCGAGGAGCGCCCACGCATGCGCGGCGCCGCGACCGCCTCGGGCCGCCGGCCGAGGCGGCCGCGGGTCGCCGCGAGCAGGACGACGGCGAGGACCGTGAAGCCCGCGAGCTGCACGACCTCGTAGCGGAGGCTGTTGCCGATCCCGGGGAAGAGCACGGGCAGCAGCGTCACGTTGAAGAACGCGTGGGCCACGACCGCGATCGGGCCGCTGCCCTCGGTGCGGTTGTACAACCACGTGAACGGGTAGGCGATGGCGATCGTGAACCCGAGGAACACCAGGTACGGGACGACCGTGGCGGAGAGGTCGCGCCCCGCGTGGTTGTAGCCCTCGATCAGGAACAGCGGCAGGTGCCACAGCCCCCACATCACGCCGAGCACGAACGTGCCGAGCACCGGCCCGAACCGCTCCTGCAGGCGCGGGGTGGCGAAGTTGCGCCAACCGGGCTCCTCGCCGAGCGGGCCGCCGACGACGAGGACGATGACGAAGCCGACCATCCACTCGGGCACCGCGGCAGGGTCCGGCCGGAAGGCCGCCAGCGCGCCCGGCAGAGGAAGCACGCACAGCATGAGGAAGGCGGGCAGGCCGAGCGCGACGAGGACGTACCAGCGCGCGCCGACCCGCCAGTGCACGAGGTCGCGCAGCAGCGCCCGGGTGCCCGCGCGGCCGTCAGCGGCCGCCGTGACGACGAAGGCCGCCAGGAACGGCCCGATGAACGGCGCGGCGAACATCCACGGCACCAGAGGCAGCCGCAGCACGAGGATGCACACGAACTCGTACGCGAACGACGGCGCGAACGAGAGGACGAAGAAGCTCAGCAGGGGCCGGGCCGCGATCAGGCGGGCGAGCGGGCCGCGGCGCGGCGGGGACAGGGTCGGGTTCATGTCGATCTCCTCGGGGGAACAGCGGAACCCGTCCAGACTGCGTTTTCGGGGGCCCCGTCGTGCATCCGTCGTCGGAGGGATCGCGCGGACGGAAGATCCGTCTTTCGGCAGAGGTCGCGGCTCGCCGCCGCTGGGTACGGTTCCCGGCATGGTCAACAGGTCAGCAATGCGCCGCGCGCTCGGCGCCGGCGTCTCGGCAGCCGCGGCGGTCGGCGGCGCCGTCGCGTCGGCGCCGTGGACCGCGGTGCTCCCCGCGGTCGCCTCGACGGTCCTCCTCGCCGCCCCCGGCGCGCAAGCGAGCCGGTACCGGCGCACCGGCGTCGCCGCCGGCGCGGCCGCCGTGGTCTCGCTGCTGTGCACGGCCCTGCACCGCGGACCGGTCTCAGGGACGGCCGGTGCCTGGGTGCTGCTCGAACTCGCCGCGCTCGCCGCCTTGGCGGCGCTCGGGGTGCGGCACGCGCCCGCTTGGCCCGCGACCGGTGCCGCCGTGCTGGTCACGGCCGCACTCGCAGTGCAGCCGCTGCGGATGCTGCGCGACACCGACGCGACCTGGACCGAACACGTCTTCTTCACCGCCGCAGGGACTTGCACCGCCCTGGCCGCGATCGGGGCGGGCGCGGCCCGGCGGTTCGCGGTCCGGCGGCGGGAGCGGTCGCGCGCCGAGACGCGGCGGCGCGAGCGCCTGGCCCTGGCCGGGGACCTGCACGACCTGGTCGCGCACGACGTCACCGGGATCGTGCTCGAAGCGCAGGCGACGCGCGCCGAAGGCGACCCCGCGCAGGCCCCCGAAGCGCTCGAACGCATCGAACGCGCCGGCCTCGAAGCACTCGCCGCGATGGACCGGACCGTCGGGATGCTCAGGGGCGGCGAGGCGCCCGACGCCCGCACCTACGGCGTCGCCGACGTCCCCGAACTCGTCGACCGGTTCGCCGCCACCGCAAGGACGCCGGTCCGCTTCGACTTCGACCCGGACCTGGCCGAACGGGTCCCGCGCGAGGCCGCCGACGCGGTGTACCGGCTGGTCGCCGAGGCGCTGACGAACGTGCGCCGGCACGCCCCGCACGCGGGCGCGATCGAGGTCGCCCTCACCGCCGATCCGGCGGCGCTGGCGGTCCGCGTCGCCGATGCCGGTGCCCGCGAAGGGGTCCGGCACCGGCTCCCGCGCTTGAAGGGCCACGGTGGCACGGGCCTGGTCGCCCTCACCGCCCGGTTCGAAGCGCTCGGCGGCGAGCTGCGGGCCGGACCCCACAGTGGAGGGTGGCGCGTCGAGGCGACGCTGCCGCTGGCGCGGGAGGCCGTGTGACGATCCGGGTGCTCATCGCCGACGACCAGGACACGGTCCGCCGCGGCCTGCGCCGCCTCATCGACGCCCAGTCCGACATGGGCGTCGTCGCGGAGGCCGCGGACGGCGTCCAGGCGCTCGCCCTCGCCCGCTCCGTGCGCCCCGACGTGGCCCTGGTCGACATCCGGATGCCCCGTCTCGACGGACTGGACGTGACGCGCCTGCTGGCCGCCGACACCGGGCCGGCGGCGGTGCGGGTCGTCGTCGTCACGACCTTCGACCACGACGAGTACGTCCACGCCGCGTTGGAGGCCGGCGCGTGCGGGTTCATCCTCAAGCGCTCCGGTCCGGCGCTGCTCGCCGAGGCCGTCCGGGCCGCCGTGGCGGGCGAGTCCCTGATCAGCCCCGCCGTGACGGTCCGCCTGCTCAAGCACCTTGCCCCGCGCAGGACCGAAGGCGTGGAGTCGAACCCGCTCACGCCGCGGGAGACCGAGCTGGCCCGGCTCGTCTCGCGCGGGTTCTCGAACGCCGACATCGCCGCCGAGCTGTTCATCTCGGTCGGCACCGTGAAGACCCATGTGGCGAGCATCCAGGCCAAGCTCGGCACCGCGAACCGGGTCGGGATCGCGGCCTGGTGCTGGCGCACCGGCCGCGCCGACCCCTAGCGGTCCTGGTCGTACTCGTTGAACCGCAAGGTGTTCCCGAACGGGTCGACGAGGGTCATCTCCCGCGCGCCCCACGGCACCTCCTCGACGCCCGGGTTCAGGTACGGGTAGTCCTTGGCCGCGAGTTCCCGGTGGAAGGCGTCCAGCCCGGTCAGCGGCACGAAGACGGCGGCGCCGGGGGTGCCGTCGCCGTGGTGCTCGCTCAGGTGGAGCACGGTCCGGCCGCGTTCGACCTGCAGGTACAGCGGCGTGCCCGGCTCGAACCGGTGCTCCCAGGCGACCCGGAAGCCGAGGTAGTCGAGGTAGAACTCGCGGGCCTTCGCCTCGGAGAAGATCCGCAGGATCGGCACGGGCGAACCGAGGGCCGCCCCGCCGGGGCGGGCCGGTTCGGCGGAAAGCTTGGCGGCCAGGGTGTTCCAGTCGTCGAACCCGAACTGGCGGGCCACGATCTCGAGGCTGCGGCTGTGGGTGAGCCCGGTCGGCCCGTCCCGCTCCAGCTCGGCGCGCAGGGTCTTGGCCATGGTCTTGGCGTCGCGGAAATCGCGCATGAGGTCGTCCTTCTCGCAGCGAAGGTCATGTCCAGTGCCTGCGTTGCCGTCATGTTCGCCGCTGGGAAGGAGTGGAGGCCGAAGCGGATCGCGATGCGTTCACCATCCCCGGAGGGGTGCAGGCGGCCGGCCGCATCAGCCGCGGCCAGCATAGCGACGGCGGTCGGACCCGGTCAACCGCCGCGGGCGTCACTCGCCCAAGACGTGTTCCCCGCGACTGAAGGAGCGGGGCTGGGAGCCGGTGGGCGCCTGGACCACGATCATCAAGACCCGCCCGCCGGTCGAGACCCGGTCCTTCGGGGTGATCATGCCGTACCGGGACGTGGTCCAGGTGCGGCGGATCGCGGAGCCCGGCGAGGCCGCCGGCGGCTCGGAAGCCCGGGAGCGACCGACCGCGCCTCGCCGGATCCGCGACTGCTAGCGGTACCAGCCGTAGAAGCAGTTGGTGGGCCCGCCGGCGTAGTAGGCGTACGTGGTCCGCCAGGTGTTGTACGGCGAGTTGCCGGCGTTGATGTTGTTCATGCCGGGCTTGGCGCAGAAGTGGTCGTCGTCGCCGAAGACGTGCTCGACGGTCAGCATGACGTTGGTGTCGCCGCAGTGGTTGTAGTCCTGCGTGCCGTCGCCCTGCCAGCCGCAGGGCGCGGCGGACGCCGGGGCGGCCAGCGCCAGGCTGCCGGCGGTCGCCAGAGCGGCGGCGGCGAGCATGGTCGCGGCGGTCCGGTTGAACCTCATCGAGTTCCCCCTCGAGTCAATGTGGATGGTCGCGAGCAGGCTAGCACTGGGCGAATCAGGACGAGCGAGCACCAATGGGGCGTAACGACAAGGCGGCCCCGCGCACGCGAGGGGCCGCCGTCCGGTGCGTCAGTGGCCGAGGCCCTTGCCGAAGCCGCCGTCCACGGGCAGCTCGACGCCGGTGGTGAAGGTGGCGTCGACCGCGAGGTAGAGCGCGGCGGCGGCGATCTCCTCGACCGTGCCGCCCCGGCCCATCGGGGTGAAGGCGTTGCCCTGCTCGACGAAGTCGGCCCGTTCCTCGTCGGTCAGTTCGGCCACGCCCATGGTCGGGGTCAGGATGAACCCGGGGGCGACGGCGTTGACGCGGATGCGGCGGGGGAGGAGCTCGGCCGCGAGGACTTTGGCGAAGGCGGCGACGGCCTCCTTCGCACCGGAGTAGACGCTCAGGCCGGGGAAGATCTCGTCGTTCGAGACGGTGGTGAAGACGATCGACCCGCCTTCGGCGAGCAGCGGGGACAGGCGCTGGACGGTGAAGAACGCGCCCTTGGCGTTGACGTCGAAGAGGTGGTCCCAGGACTCCTCGGTGACCTCCTCGAGCGTCTGGAACTCCGCGATGCCCTGGTTGACGAAGAGGTGGTCGACGCCGCCGAGGATCGCCCGGGCCTGCGCCGCGAGGTCGGCGCGGTCGGCTTCGACGGTGGCGTCGGAGCGCACCGGGTGCGCGAGCGGCGTGCCCAGTGCCGCCTGCGCTGCGGTGAGCCGGGCTTCGCTGCGTCCGGTGTAGACGACTTCGGCGCCGCGGTCGGTGAGCGCCCGGACGATGGCCAGGCCCATGCCGGAGGTGGCGCCGGTGACGACGGCTCGCTTGCCGCGCAAGGCGTTCGGGTCGACGGAGGAGGCGGTCGGAAGGTGTTGCGTGGTTGTCATGCGGGCTACGCTAAACCTTGACGTTGACGTCAGAGTCAAACTTCTATGCGGGGAGTCACATGTTCATCGGCGAGCTGTCGCGCCGCACCGGTGTGAGCACCAGGGGCCTGCGCTACTACGAGGAGCAGGGCCTGCTGAGCCCGGTACGGCGCTCCAGCGGCTACCGCGAATACGACGAATCCGATGTGGACAAGGTGCGTCGCATCAGGCTGCTGCTGGCCGCGGGCCTGAACACCGAGCTGATCCGCAAGGTGGTCCCGTGCATGGCCGACGACGGCGAGATCCTGGCCCCGACCTGTGACGAGATGGCGCAGGGCCTCGAACGCGAACGCGAGCGCATGGCCCGCTCGATCGAAGAGCTCAAAGCCGCGCACGCCATGCTCGAGTCCATCATCCGCGCCGGCGAACCGACTGCGGCGCAAGCGGACTGAAAAACGGTGGGCCGCCGGGGCCGCAGCCGCTACCGTGTGAGGGGATCCTGGGGAGGCACCATGCGGACGCCAGAGCGGTTGCGCGCGATGCGAGCGGCGGCCTCGACCGCGGCCGGGCTCGGCCTCGCCGCCGACGACGCGGTCGTCCTGCACGACTCGAACAAGCTCGCGCTGCGGCTGCTGCCCGGCGACGTCCTCGCCCGGGTCGCACCCGCCTCCTACGGCGACGCGGCCTTCGAACTCGACATCGCCCAGCGCCTCGCCGCGGCCGACTGCCCGGTGGCGGTCCCGGACCCGCGCGTGCCCGCGCGCGTCTACGCGGGGGACGGCCTCGACATCACCTTCTGGCAGTACTACGAGGCCGCGGGACCCGGGGCGATGCCGTCGGCCGAGTACGCCGGGGCGCTGGCGCGGCTCCACGCGGGCATGCGCGAGGTCGACGTCCCGACACCGCACTTCACCGACCGGGTCGAGGAGGCGCAGCGGCTCGTCGCCGACCCCGAGCGGTCGCCCGGACTGGGAGCGGCCGACCGCCGCCTCCTTTCGGACACCTTGCGGGACATGCGGGACGCCGTCGCCGGGCGCGGCGCCGACCAGCTCCTGCACGGCGAGCCCCACCCGGGCAACCTCATCGCCGCCGCGGGCGGCCCGCGGTTCATCGACTTCGAGACCTGCTGCCGGGGTCCCGTCGAGTTCGACCTCGCCCACGCCCCCGACGCGGTCGGCGACCACTACCCCGGCGCCGACCAGGAGCTGCTGCGCCACTGCCGCCTGCTCATGCTCGCGATGATCACGGCCTGGCGGTGGGACCGCACCGACGAGTTCCCCGACGGCCGCCGCCTCGGCATCGAATGGCTCGACCAGATCCGCGCCGCGAGAGCCCGCGACTAGGCGGGACCGGCTGCGCTGCAAGTGTCCGGCGCGGCGCATCGCCCGGTGCAGCGCCGCGTCCGTGGGCAGGTCGGGGAGTGAGTCCGGGCCGGGCCTCGAGCGACTGCAGGATCGGCGCGACGACGCACCGCCGCGCGTCCGGCGCGCTACCCCAGTGGCGTTGGCGACCCCGCGTTCGCCGTGAAGACGAGCGAGGGCACCCGCCGGACTTATAGGACGATGGCCTCCAGCTCGGCCAGCGAGCCGATGCGGTGGCTCGCCCCCGAGAAGTCCTGGCCGCCGGTGAAGGCGTTGTGGACCACGGCGCAGTCGATGCCGGCCGCCACGGCCGAGCGCAGGCCCCGGGCCGAGTCCTCGACGACGAGGGCGTCCGCTTTCGCGGCGCCGAAGCGCCCCAAGGCGGTCAGGTAGGGCTCGGGTGCGGTTTGGAGCGCTCGTAGTCGTCGCGGACGAGCACGAACTCCATGAAGTCCCTGATGCGGCGGTGCTCGTGGATGAGGTCGAAGTCCGCGCGCTTCGCCGTCGTCACGATCGCCATGCGCACGTGCTTCGACAGCGCCGCGAGGGCTTCCATGACCCCTTCGATCTCGATGGCCTCGGTCCGCAGGTACTCCTGGTAGTACCGGTCGCGGACGCGGCGCAGCCGGTCGACGGTCGCCTCGTCGACGCCCGCCGCCCTGGCCTGGGCCCAGATGCCGACGCCCTGGCCCATGTCGCGCAGGTACTGATCGCGGTCCGGGGCGAACCCGACCTCGGCCAGCGCGCGCTCCCCGGCCCGGAAGTACCAGCCCTCGGTGTCCACCAGGACGCCGTCGTGGTCGAAGAGGACGAACTGCTTCACCCGCTGCCTCGCTTCGGTCGGCCTGCGCGGGAAGTCTATCCGGGCATCGGCGGCGGCCCCGCCGCCGATGCCCGGCGGGGTTCGCCAGCGGCTCCGGCGCTACCGGGTTGACGGGGAAGGGAAGGACGTGTTCACTCGCGGAAGGCCGAAGTCGGCGGGGGTGCGCGCTGCGCCGTCGCCGGACCGGCCTCGACGGGCGCGCGCCCGGCCGACCCGCTTAGGAGCACGCTTTGATCATCGACAGAGCCGAAGTCATCGTCACCAGCCCCGACCGGAACTTCGTCACCCTCAAGCTCACCACGGACGAGGGCCATACGGGCCTGGGCGACGCGACGCTGAACGGCCGCGAACTCGCGGTCGTCGCCTATCTGCAGGACCATGTGGTGCCCCTGCTGCTGGGCCGGGACGCCCACCGCGTCGAGGACACCTGGCAGTTCCTGTACCGCTCCGCGTACTGGCGGCGCGGCCCCGTCACCATGGCCGCGATAGCCGCGGTCGACACGGCGCTGTGGGACATCAAGGGCAAGGCCGCCGGGATGCCCGTCTACCAGCTGCTCGGCGGCGCCTGCCGCAGCGGACTCCTCGCGTACGGCCACGCCTCGGGCAAGGACAACGAGGAGCTGTTCGACTCCATCCGCTCCCACCAGGAGCAGGGCTACAAGGCGATCCGCGTCCAGACCGGCGTCCCGGGCCTGAAGTCCATCTACGGGATCGCCTCCAACGCCACGTATGAAGCGATGGAAGGCGTCCGGTACGACCACGAGCCCGCCCAGCGCGGCGCGCTGCCCAATGAGGAGGACTGGGACACCCGCTCCTACCTGCGGCACGTGCCCACCGTGTTCGAGGCGGTCAGGAACGAGTTCGGGCCCGAGCTGCCGCTGCTGCACGACGCCCACCACCGGCTCACCCCGATCCAGGCCGCGAAGCTCGGCAAGTCCCTGGAGCCGTTCGACCTGTTCTGGCTCGAGGACGTCTCCCCGGCCGAGAACCAGGAGGCCCTGCGGCTGGTCCGACAGCACACGACCACGCCGCTCGCGATCGGCGAGATCTTCAACACCGTCTGGGACTACCAGCAGATCATCCGCGAGCAGCTCATCGACTACGTCCGCTCGGCGGTGACGCACACCGGCGGCATCTCGCACTTGAAGAAGGTCCTCGACTACGCCTCGCAGTACCAGATCAAGTCGGGCATGCACGGCCCCACGGACATCTCGCCGGTCGGCATGGCCGCCGCGATGCACCTCGGCCTGAGCATCCACAACTTCGGCATCCAGGAGTACATGCAGCACGGCGCGAAGACCGACCAGGTCTTCCAGCAGTCCTTCACCTGGGAAGGCGGGTACCTCCACCCCGGCGACCGGCCGGGCCTGGGCGTCGAGCTCGACACCGACGAGGCGGGGAAGTACCCGTACGTGCAGGCCTACCTGCCGTACAACCGCCTCGCCGACGGAACGGTCCACGACTGGTGAGCGGGAACGGGATCGCGGTGGTGGTCATGGGCGTGGCCGGCTCCGGGAAGACCACGGTCGCGAACCTCCTCGCCGAACGCCTCGGGGCCGACATGGTCGACGCCGACGACCTGCACCCCGCCGCGAACGTCGCGAAGATGGCCTCGGGCACGCCGCTCACCGACGAGGACCGCTGGCCCTGGCTCGAAGCGGTCGGCCGGGCCGTCCGCGATCGCCTCGCCGCCGGGCGGTCCGTCGTGGTCGCCTGCTCGGCGCTGCGCCGCGCCTACCGCGAGGCCATCGCCGCGAGTGCCGAAGCGCCCGTGCGGTTCGCGCACCTCGACGGCTCTCGCGAGCTCATCGCCGCGCGCATGGCCGCCCGTGCCGGGCACTTCATGCCCACCGGGCTCCTCGACTCGCAGTTCGCCGTCCTCGAACCGCTCGAGGCCGACGAGCCGGGCTTCACCGTCGCCATCGACGGCACGCCCGGGCAGGTCGCGGACGCCATCGCACTCCGCCTGCGCCGCAACGGCGCTCCTGCGACCCGCGCGTGACCCCGGCCAGTGGCGGCCGGCCGGCGCCGGACCTGCCCGAGCCCATCCGGCTCATCTGGGACCGCGAGGTCGAGCCCGGCAAGGCCGTCGACCCGACCCTGCCCGTCGCCGACCACGCCGAGGGCCGCAAGGCCATGGAGGAGCGCCGCGCGATCAAGGTCCTCCGCCGGCCGTAGGTCGGCAGTCGCGGTTTCGCCCCGCCCGACTCGCGTTCGCGCCATCGCGGATTGACGCCACTCCACGGACGGGGAGTCGCGGTGCGGCTCGATTTCGGGTTGGATGCCTTCATGGGCTTGCACTCCTTCCACCTCGCGCGGGTACCGCTGGGCCGCGCGCTCGGGGCGCTGCTGCGCGCGCCCGCCGCACCCGGGCTCGTCCATGTCGAAGTGCTCGCGGGGATGCAGCTGGGCGCACCGGTGGTGTCCCCGCGCCGGATGCAGGCGCGCAACCTCGCCGTGTTCGCCGAATGGGCCGACGAGGCCGCGCTCGAAGCGTTCCTCGCCGAACACCCGCTCGGGCGGGCGCTCGGCAGCGGCTGGCATGCGCGCCTCGCCTACCTGCGCCGCTGGGGCGAGGTCCGCGAACTCGCGCACCTCCCCGCCGAGACCGGCCGCACCGACCCCGCCGAACCGGTCGTCGCCGTCACCCTCGCCCGGGTGCGGCTGCCCGAACTGCCGCGGTTCATCCGCTGGGGGCGGCCCGTCGAACGCCAAGTGCGCGACCACCCCGAGACGACCCTCGCGCTCGCCGCCATGCGGCCGCCGCGGACTGTCGCCACGTTCTCGGTCTGGACCAGCTCCCGCGCCATGACCGGCATGGTCTTCGGCCGCGACCGCGGCGACACCGCCCGCCGCCACCACGAGGCCATGGCCGAGCGGGACCGGCGCGACTTCCACCGCGAGTTCACCACCCTGCGGTTCCGTCCCCTCTCCGAACACGGCTCGTGGCAAGGGAAGTCGCACTTCATCCCGCGCCGCCCGGACGCGTAGCCCCGGACCGGGGCGGCCGCGCGTCGGCTCCGCACCTGATCGGCCGCCGCGATGCAACGAGATCCCATGTGCGGGACCCACAGTCAGACGCATCTTCACGCTCGCACGACGAGCTCGGCCGGTTCGGCGCGGACTGCGCGGCGGCACGGGCCACAGTGCGGTGCCGATGGTCCGGTCGGCGTAGCGTGTGCGGGCGAGCGCAGTCCCGTCCCCTGAGAGGCCTTCCATGACCGAGCTGATCCTGTCGGTGTTCGGCATCGCCGTGAACACGGCCGCCGTCGCGTACGTGGCGACGAAGCTGCTCGACGTGCGGTACACGGTGTGGCGGCTGATCGTGGTGAGCGTGTGCGGCTACAGCGTCATGCAGTACGGACTGCTCGCGGCCCTCATGGAGCCGTTCCGGTACCGGGAGCCCACCTCGGAGGAGATGCCGGGCGCGTTCGCCTTGTGGGGCCTGGTCTTCGTGACCGCGCCGGTGATCGCGATGATCATGCTGGTGGTGTGGGAGGCGGTGGTCCCGACCGGGGCGGTGCCGCCGGTCCGCACCTGGTTCAAAGGCCTGCGGACGCGGTCGCGGCGCACCCGCCGGTACGTGCAGATCCTCGGGATCGCGGCGCGGCACGGCCTCACCGGGCTGCTGCGCGGCCGCCGCCAGGCCGAGCAGGACGCCGAGATGGCGCGGGCACTGCGCCGGGCGCTCGACGACGCCGGGGTGACGTTCGTGAAGCTCGGGCAGATCCTGTCCACGCGCCGCGATCTCCTTCCCGCCGTGTACATCGCGGAGCTCGCGAAGCTGCAGGACCAGGCCGCTCCGGTCCCGGGCGCGGGCATGGTGCCGCTGGTCGAGGCCGCGGCGGGCGCGCCGATCGGCGAGGTGTTCGCGAGCTTCGACCTCGAACCCGTGGCGGCCGCGTCGATCGCGCAGGTCCACACCGCCGTCCTCCGCGGCGGCGAGGCCGTTGTCGTGAAGGTGCGCCGCCCCGGCGCCGAGCAGGCGGTCGAGCGCGACCTCGACATCATCCGCCGCCTCGCGCGCAGCCTCGACCGCCACACCTCCTGGGGCCGTTCGATGAACGTCCTCGGACTGGCGGACGGCTTCGCCGAGGCGCTGCGGGAGGAGGTCGACTTCACCGTGGAGGCGCGGAACCTCGCGCAGGTCGCGGCGGCGCACGACCGCCGCAGCGCCGAGGTCCGGGTGCCTCGGCCGCACGCGGACCTCTCGGACGAGCAGGTGCTGGTGATGGAGCGGCTGCCGGGCGTCCCGCTCGGCTCGGCCCGCCTCGCCGACCGCGGCGTCGACGGCCGCGAACTCGCCGCGGCGCTGCTGCGCGAGATGTTCGACGAGATCATGGTCGACGGCATCTTCCACGCCGACCCGCACCCGGGGAACCTCATGCTCCTCGACGACGGCCGCGTCGGCCTCATCGACTACGGCTCGGTCGGCAGGCTCGACCGCGAGCTGCGGTCCTCGTTCGAGGCGATCCTCCAGGCGGTCGACCGGCAGGACGGCCCGGCGCTCGCGGACGCGCTGATCAGCGTCTCGAGCCGCCCGGACGAGCTCGACCAGACGGGGTTCGAGCGCGCGCTGGGCTCGTTCATGGCCCGCCACCTCGTGCCGGGCGCGAACCCGGGACTGCGGATGTTCACCGAGCTGTTCCGCATCATCGCCAAGTACCGCATCGTGATCCCGCCCGAGCTCGCGGCCGTGTTCCGCAGCCTCGCCACGCTCGAGGGCTGCCTCACCGCGATCGACCCGGGCTTCGACCTCATCGCCGAGGCCCGCGACATCGGCCAGCGCTACGCCGAGCGGCGGCTGCGCCCGGCGGCCGTGCAGGACCTGGTGGTCGAGGAGGTCCACGACCTGCTGCCGGTGCTGCGCAAGCTGCCGCGCCGGCTCGAGCGCCTCCTCGCCTCGGTCGAGGCGGGCCAGGTCTCGGTGAACTTCCGGCTCTTCGCGAAGGCGGAGGACCGGCGCACGGTGACCGCGTGGCTGCACCAGACGCTGCTGACGGTGCTGGCCGCCGCGGCGGGCGTGATGGCGGTGATGCTGCTGGGCAACGACAACGGCCCGGCGCTGACCGCGGACTTCACGCTCTACCAGTTCTTCGGGCTGTCGCTGCTGCTGATCGCCTCGGTGATGGCCCTGCGGGTGCTCGCGGACATCTTCACGAGGCGCTCGCGCCAGGACTGATCAGTCGCCGAGACCGACCTGCATCAGCCCGTCCGCGGGGCGTCCTCTCCGGCGAGCGCACCGGCCGGTGCCGCGTCGGCGGCGACCAGCTGCTGGTCCGGGCGGACGGCACGAGTGACATCAGCCTCGAAGACCTGGCCGTGGCCGCCGTCGACGAGGCCGAGACCGCCCGCCACGTGCAGCGACGCTTCACGGTGGGCTGCTGAAGGCGGCGCGGGCGGCCCTCCACCCGCGCCGTCCCATGTGTCAGGTCCGGGCCGAAGGGGTAGCCGACCGGCTGCAGGCGATGCGGTTCCCGCACGCCGCGACCGAAGGAGGAAGACGCCTTGAGCACGATCACCGAATCAGTGGACGTCGAGGTCCCGCTCTCGCGGGCCTACAACCAGTGGACGCAGTTCGAGACGTTCCCCGCGTTCATGGACGGGGTCGAGCTGGTCCGCCAGCTCGACGACACCCACACGCACTGGGTGACGAAGTTCGGCGGGGCCACCCGCGAGTTCGACGCGACCATCACCGAGCAGCGCCCTGACGAGCGGATCGCCTGGCGCTCCATCAACGGCCCGACGCACGCCGGCGTGGTCACCTTCCACCGGCTCGACGAGGCCACGACCAGGGTCACCGCCCAGATGGACATCGACCCCGAGGGGTTCGCGGAGGAGACCGCCGACAAGTTCGGCCTCCTCGACCGCCGGGTGAAGGGCGACATGCGCCGCTTCAAGGAGTTCATCGAGGAGCGCGGTGTGGAGACCGGCGGCTGGCGCGGCGACGTCGACCCGCCCGGCATGCCCTGACCTCAACGCGCACGTCACGGTCGCCCGGCACCGCCGGGCGACCGCGCTCGCAAGGGCCAGCCCGCATCCCCAGCGCGGCCGCTGAGGCCGCCGCGAAAGGTGCTTCCATGAAGGGGCGCAAGGTGATCGCCGATCCGGACCCGATGCCCTGGCGACCCGGCCGAAGACCGCGCCTCACGCCCGGTTCGAGGACCACCAGGTGGCCGGGGCGGCCGCGGCGAAGCCCAGCTTCTCGTAGAGCGGGACGCCGAGCTTCGAGGCGGTGAGGGTGACCGGGACCTGCGCGAGGGGCGCGAGCGAGCCGAGCATGACGGCGCGGCCGATGCCCTTGGAGCGCGCGGCTGCGGTGGTGCCGACCCAATAGTGGCTCGCGAAGCCGTTGGCCGCCACCGTGACACAGGCCCCGGCGACTTCGCCGTCCACACGGGCGGTGAAGAGCGCCACGCCCGGTTCGTCCAAGAGCGCCTGGGGGAACAGCTCGCCGGGCCGGTACGGCTCGAAGCGCCCCAGGCCGAAGCTCTCGATGACGGCCCGCTCGGCCCCGCGGAGGTCCGCGTCGTCCGCCACCGGTGCGACCGCGATCGCGGGGGCCTCGACCGGCGCGGGGAGGCGCAGCATCACCGGCATCTGCCACGAGCCCATGCGCAGATGCGCGAGGTCCGTGGCGCTGAACGGGTCCTCCATGTCGACCGGCCCGGCCGCCGCGGCGGCGAGGCCGGCGATCTCGGCCAGCTCCTCGGCGGTGAGCTCCGGCTCCTGGATGAGGACCCGCAGGCCCGCGCGCTCGTCACCGGCGACGGCGAGGAAGCCGCGCCGCCGGATCACCTCGTGGCCGCGCGAGCGGCCGGTCGCGGCCCAGAACGCGGCCGAGTTGCGGGCCTGGAGGCGCGGCGTGTTCGCCAGCGTCGCATCGAGCGCGGGGAGCGGGATCGTCATGCCCGCAACGATTCCCTATCCGCCGCGAAACCGCCACCCCGGGCACGACCCGCCGCTCCGCAGGACGCTCCTGCGGCGCGGCGGCCCGCGCTACCCCGGCACGACCAGCCGCAGGCGGTGGTCCGCCAGCCCGATCGTGATCTGCTGACCCCACGTCACGGTCAGGTGGTCCGACTCGACACCGTCCGCGAACACGACGAGCCGCTCGCTCTCGCACACCAGCCGCAGCTCCTCGCCGCGCTGCAGCATGCCCGCCGTCAAGGTCGCGCCCGTCGCCGGCGACGGCCACGCCTCCCGCACGAACCACGACAGCGACGGCGACTCCGGCTCCGGCAGCGCCGCCTTCCAGCCCCGGTCGGCCGCGATCGACGCCGTCCACCCCGTCGCGCCCGTGCCCGTGCCGACCAGCACCCCGGACGAGGACTGGCGCTCGCCCCGCCCGTCCGCCCCGATCAGCCGGTACCGCGCCGACTGGTGCGTGCCGTGCCCCGCGTACACCTCGTTGAGCCCGGCCAGCACCTGACCGTCGTCGAGCCGCGCGGCCACCATCGTCAACGGCCGCACCGCCGCCGACCGCGCCGCCACCGCCCGCAGCGCCGCGCCGACCGCGCTCGCGCCGAACCGGACCAGCACCCCCGCGTTGAGCCCCGGCTCCGGATCCACCCCGAGGACCGGCTGGCCCGCAAGGTACTTCGCGAGATTCGCCACGAGCCCGTCCTGCCCGACCGCGACCACGATGTCCTCGGGCCCGAACAGGAAGCGCGGCAGGTCGTCCCGGTCCACCCGGCCCCGCCGCCAGTCGGCCGGGACCGCCGCGTCCACTGCGGTCAATGCCGCTTCCAGCGCCTCGTGCCGCGCCGCCACCTCGTCGAGGTCGCGGCCTCGCCGGCGCAGGAAGTGGTCGGCCGCCGCGCGGGTGCCGTGCCGGACGAGGAGTTCGTCCAGCTCGCTGCGGCGGCTGACGACCACCACGCGCGGCGCGAGCGTCGCGCTCATCGCGGACCCTCGGCGAGCCGCGAGAGCGTGCCGGTCAGCAGGTCGGGCGTGATCGTGATCTGCCCGATCTCCGGTAGCTGACCCGCGAGTTCGCGCAGCGCCAGCGCCTGCAGGACCGAGGGCGGCAGGTCGCGGTAGGCGGACAGGCGGGCGGCCTCCGACTCGGCCTCGGCCGCGCCCACGGCCCGCACCTTGTCCGCCTGCGCCGCCGCGAGCGTCCGTTCGCGCTCGGCCTCGCCTTGGGCCGCAGCGAGACTCGCGGCCGCCGT
The DNA here is from genome assembly GCF_040674615.1 of Glycomyces sp. NPDC049804. NCBI lineage: Bacteria > Bacillati > Actinomycetota > Actinomycetes > Glycomycetales > Glycomycetaceae > Glycomyces > Glycomyces sp. NPDC049804. The sequence continues at coordinate 135,637 of NZ_JBFAMQ010000009.1, read as the reverse complement.
GAGTTCGGCCTGCCGCTGCGCGTTGGCGCCGCGCTGCTCCACCAGCTGCTGTTCGCGCCGGGCCAGCTCGATCTTGTTCTGCAGCTCGTTCTCGGCGATGGCCCGCTCCTGCTCGACGGCCTGGGCCCGCCGCGAGTACGTGGCCTTGTCCGCGTCCTGCTGCACCGCTTCGCGGGTCGGGGTCTGGAGCGAGCGCTCCAGCTCCGGCTCGGGCCGGACGGCGACGACGCGGGCGCTGACGACGGCGACGCCGATGTCGGCCAGGCGGGCGTCCTCGGCGAGGGCGGCGGCCACGTCCTCGCGCAGCTGCGGGACGGCGCTGGTGAGCGCCTCGGCGAGGGGGAGGCGGGCGAGGAGGTCGATCGCGGGCTGCTGCGCGAGCTCGGTGAGCAGGGTGGCGACCTGGTCGAGCGGGCGGGCGCGCGCCTGTCCCTTGTAGGGGTCGACGGAGAAATCGAGGCGGGTGGCGGCGAGGGCGGGGTCGGCGATCCGGTAGGTGACGGTGGCCTGCACGGTGACGTCGGCGAAGTCGGCGGTGCGGGCGTGGAACATCAGGGGCAGTTCGCGGTCGTCGACGGGCACTTCGGAGAGCACGGCGACGAGCGGGCGGTACCAGAACGACTGGCTGGTGCCCTCGCGGGCGGTGCGGCCGCGCTTCTGGCACCGGACCCAGACGGTGGGGGTGCCGCGCAGGTGGCGCAGGAACAGCAGCTTGGTGACATCGGCCATGGGGAGGGCCTCCTTTTCTCGTCAATCTGACGATAATCGATGTGCTAGGTTATCGTCAAGGTGGTGATAATGAGTTATCCGGTGTTCGCCGTCACGGTCGACCTCGTGGTCCTGACCGTCCGCGACGGAGCATTGCACGTGCTGCTGGTGCAGCGCGGCTGCGAGCCTTACCTCGGCCAGTGGGCGCTGCCGGGCGGCTTCGTGCACGAGGACGAGGACCTGACGACCGCGGCCCGCCGCGAACTGGGGGAGGAGACCGGGCTCGACGGCCCGGCCGGCCATCTCGAGCAGCTCGGCAGCTACGGCGACCCGGACCGCGACCCGCGCGGCCGCGTCGTCACCGTCGCCTACCTGGCGCTCCTGCCCGACCTGCCTTCGCCCACGGCCGGCACGGACGCGGCGGCCGCCGAATGGGCGCCGATCGGCCGGCGCGGCCTCGCGTTCGACCACGACCGCATCCTCGCCGACGGCGTCGAACGGGCCCGGTCCAAACTGGAGTACACGCCGCTCGCGGCCGCGTTCTGCCCGCCCGAGTTCACCATCGGCGCGCTGCGCGGCGTATACGAGGCGGTCTGGGGCGGGCCGCTCGACCCGCGCAACTTCCACCGCAAGGCGACGACCACGCCGGGCTTCGTGGAGCCGACGGGCCGCTCGACCGAGGGGGAGCCGGGCCGCCCCGCGCGCCTCTACAAGCGCGGCAAGGCGACCCGTCTCAATCCGCCGATGTCGCGGTAGCTACTCCATGCGCAGCTTCTCGACCATGCGCGGGTAGTCGCCGAACGCCTCCTCGACCTGCTGCGGGTTGAGGCCGTAGCGGGCGAGCTCGTACTCGTGCTGCCGCCCGATGCCGGGGCGGGCGAGCACGGAGTCGAGGGTGCGCGCGTCGGCGTCGGTCCACTCGGCGCCGAGGCGCTCGTAGAGCAGCGGCACCTTCTGGTGCGGCTCGGCCGCGAGCCACGGGTAGGGGACGTCGATGAACGCGGCGCGGGGCCAGTCGACGCGGGCCTTGCGGGCGCGGTCGATCGCGGTCGACTGGATTCGCAGCCAGGTCGCCCCGATCGCGTGCAGATCCGGGTTGCGCTCGTGCATGACCTGCGAGGACTCCACGAGCGAGCACAGGGAGCCGAGCACCGTGATCGGGTCGCGGTGCGTCCACACGATCTGGGCGTCGGGGAACACCTTCCGGATCTCGGGCAGGTGGTCGAGGTGCATGGGGGACTTGAGGATCCACCGCTTGCGCTCGCGCCCGTACTGGAGCACCTGGAGGGCGAGCCTCAGGTACTCGTAGTCGGGCAGCACGTCGTGCTGCTCGATCCACTGGTAGTACTTCGGCATGTGGACGCGCGCGAGGTGCTGGTGCCCGTGCGGCAGCAGGTAGTTGCACTCGTCGGGCTTCCGCGCGTCGAGCGGGTGGATGACCTTGAACGCCGGGGCCAGCCGCATGAAGGTGCCGACCAGGCGTTCGGTCTGCCGGATGCGGCGGTGCCGGGCTTCCTCGCCCCGGTCGATGTCGGTGAACATCCACTCCCACAGGGCCGGGCCGCGGTGGGCGGGGGACTTGGCGATGATGTTGTGCGCCAACGTGGTCGCGGTGCGGGGCAGGCCCACGATGAACACGGGCCGCTCGATCGGCTCGGCCGCGATCTCGGGGTGCTCGGCGACGAGGCGCTCCACCCGCAGGCGGTTCTCGATGCGCAGGCGCAGGTCGCCCTGCACGCTCTGCCAGCCCATCGGGCTCAGGCGCGGGCTCGCGGCGAAGCATCGCGTCAGGTACCGCATGCCGTCGAGGAAGTCGGGCACCGCGGCGCGGTCGCCGCCGGTGGCGCGCTTGGCCTTCGCGACGATGCCGTCGAAGATCTTGTCGGGGTCGCGGCGGCCGCCCATCGTCGGCTGCAGCAGCACGTTGAGGACGCTGGTGGTCATGGACTTGCGGCGCATAGGGGTTGCTTCCCGTCCGTAGGGGTCTGCACGGGCGCCATTCTCGCAGGGCCGCCGTGCCGTGTCCAGTGTCGAGCCGGGCTGCGGTACGTTCGCTCAGATGAGCACGACTTCCGTCGCCGAGGCGGCCGACTGGTTCGCCGAGGCCGCCTCGATCACCGTCCTCACCGGCGCGGGCGTCTCCACGGACTCGGGCATCCCCGACTTCCGCGGTCCCCAAGGGGTCTGGACCAAGAACCCCGCCGCCGAGAAGCTGTTCACCATCGACAACTACCTCGCCGACCCCGAGGTCCGCCGCCAGGCCTGGGCCGCGCGCCGCACCAGTCCCCTCTGGACGGCGGAACCGAACGCCGCGCACCGCGCCCTCGCCGACTTCGAGCGCACCGGGCGGCTGCGCGCCGTCGTCACCCAGAACACCGACGGGCTCCACCAGGCCGCCGGGTCCGGGCGCGTCATCGAACTCCACGGCACCGCCCGCGACGCCGCGTGCCTTGACTGCGGCGCCCGGATGCCGATGACCGAGGTGCTGCCGAGACTCGAGGCGGGCGAAGCGGATCCGCCGTGCCCCGAATGCGGCGGCATCCTCAAGTCGGCCACGGTCTCCTTCGGCCAGCAGCTCGACGGCGACGTCCTCGACGCGGCCGCCGAGGCCGCGCGCGACGCCGACCTGTTCGCCGCCATCGGCACCTCGCTCGGCGTCTACCCGGCCGCGGGCCTGTGCGACTACGCGGTGGCGCACGGCGCGCGCCTGGTCGTGGTCAACGCCGAGCCGACGCCTTACGACGACGTCGCGGACGCGGTACTGCGCGAGCCGATCGGCGACGTGCTCCCGCGCCTCCTCGGCGTGGAGCAGCGGGGCTCAGAATGATTCGAACAGCCCGCGGATGTACGCGGCTTGACCGGTGTGCTGCTGGTTGTCGTTCGCGACGCTGACGAGGCGCACCCCGAGGGTGACGGCCGGGTCCCAGTTCGTGTCCACGATCCGGTCGAGGTCGGCGGGGACGAGGGTCGCGACGTACGCGAGCGTGGCGCGGTGCACGGCGTCGTAGTACCCCTGCAGGTCGGTCGCCGTGACGCCCTTGACCTCAGCCGCCTGATCGCTCGTGTGCCCGTACCCGGTCGCGTCCGCCGCGAGCGGCAGCCCGAAGCGCTCGTGCCACCCTTCGGCGGTCCAGGTCTGCTCGCGCCCCGCCACCTCCGCGACATGGTCGTCCTGCACCCGCGCGATGTGCCACACGAGCCACGCGATCGAGTTCGCCCCCGGACCGGGCCGCGCGTCCAGGTGCACCTGCGAGATGCCGTCGAGCACCGCGTGCACCTCCTCCTGCACCCGCGAGAACGCATCCGCGAAAACGGCGCTCACTTCCATCGCCACTCCTGACTCGGTCATCCGCCATCGATGTCAGCCCCATCCTCGCATCAGCCCCGCCGGAGCACCGCGTATCCGGTGACCCACAACGCGAGCGCGGAACCGAACCCGGCCACCGCCCCCGCGGTCACGACGCCGCCCATGCCGGCGGCGACGCCCGCGGCGCCCGCGAGGATCATCGCGTACCCCGTCCACCGGTACTTCGGCTCGTCGAACGCCGGTGCCAGCGGGATGAAGTGCGCGCCGACGATCGCCGCGATCGTGCCCGGCAGGAACGCCGTGAGGTCGAGGCCATTCAGCGCGAGGACGGCGGCGGCGATGAGCACGACCTCGAACCCGATCCAGATCCCGTACCGCCGCGCCCAGTCCTTCGGCAGCTCGCGCGGCCGTTCCCGCCGCGAGGCGACGCGCGGCACCGCGGCGACGAGCCCCACGCTCACGGCGGCCGCGAGCGCGAGCCCGATCCAGTACGCGGCGCCGTCACCGAGCAGCCCGGCGCCGCCGATGAACCAGCCGAGTCCGAAGAACGCGCAGATCGTGACGCCGTTGCGGCGCATGTTGCGGCTCATGGTGTCAGGGGCGGTAAAGGTTTCCACAGTCCTATTGTGGCGGAACGAGACCAGCGCTCGCATCGAGGAGCGCCTTGAGCGCTCCGGCGAACCGGGTCGGGCGCTCGACCGGCCCGAGGTGGCCGCCGGGGAACTCGGTGAGCGGCAGGCCGAGCCGGGCGGCGAGGGCCGCCGCGGTCTGGAACGGGAGGTCGCGGCCGGAGTCGGCGCCCACCGCGAGGACCAGCCGTTCGGCGTGCGCCGCAAGGGCGGTCAGGTCCGGGTCGTAACCGGTGAACTGCACGAGCATGTGCTCCAGGAACAGCGGTTGCAGGTCGCCGAGGCGGCCGAAGAGCTCCAGCAGCTCCGGGGTCGGCGGTTCGGGTGCGGTGTCGGCGTACCCCTCGGGCCAGTCGCCGAAGCGCCGCAGCGCGGGGACCGGGAACCTGATGTCGGTGTCGATCATCGACTCGGTCATCAGTTTCCCGGCGGCCGCGAACTCCCCGGCGCGCGCCGACTCCCGCACCTCGGCGAGGACCGACCGCAGCTGCGCCGCCTCCGGCAACAGGTTCACCAGCGGCGGTTCGTGGACCACGGCGAGGCGCACCCGCTCGGGGTGGCGGGCGAGCAGGTCCAGGGCGGTGATCGCGCCGGCGCTGAACCCGAGCACCACTGGCGCTTCGTCGAAGAGCGCGTCGATCACGGCGGCCGCGTCGTCCGAGTGGACCTTCGGATGCTGGTCGCCCAATGCGGTGCCGGGCCGCCGCGTCGAGGCGACGCGGGTGCTCACGACCGCGACGCCGTAGTCCGTGGCGAGCCGGTCGGCGAGGCGTTCGAGGACGCCGCCGTGGCCCGATCCGCCGGGGACGAGCAGCAGCGGTGGACCCTCGCCGCGGCGGTAGTAGTCCACTGTGGTTTCTTCGAGGTCGAGGTGCGGCATGTGGTCTGCTCCTGTCAGCGATGCGGCCAGTCGGTGAGGGTGTGGTGGAGCGCGTCGACCGCGCGCCGCCATGACGCGTCCAGGGAGCGCTCGGCGGTGAACCCGCCGGTCGCCTCCAGGTCGCTGAACCCGTGGAAGGTGCTGCGCAGCAACCGGACCGCGTCGGTGGCGTCCGGTTCGGGCAGGTCGTAGCCGCGCAGCAGCGCGTAGCAAGCCTCGATGATGCGGGCGACGCCCTGGGACGCCGCGAGCCGGTCCGGCGCGATCGGGTACCGGGTCGCGGCGTACCGGCCCGGATGGCCGGTCGCGAAGGCACGGTACGCGTCGGCGAACGCGGTGAGAGCGGCATGCCCGGAGCGCCCCGCCACGGCCCGGCCCAGCACCTCGGCCCACTCCTCGTGCGCGAGCAGCGCCACGCCTTCCATGAGGTCCGAAAGCCCCCGCACGTGGGCGTACAGGCTCGCGTCGCGCACGCCGAACCGCTTGGCCAGCAACGCGAGCGTCAAGTGCTCGAACCCGATCTCGTCGGCGGCGTCCGCGGCGGCGGCGACCAAAGCATCACGGGTCAGTCCCACACGGGGCATGGTTTCCTAACCTCCCTAGGTTTCAACCTAAGATACCTAGGAAAGCTCGCGGCGCCAACCGCGTTTCAGCGCTGCTCGTCCAAGGCCGCCTGGAAGAGGCGGGCCGCTTCGGGGAAGCGGTCCGGGGCCGGGCCGGCGAAGTTGACGCGGGCGTAGGGTCCGGGCGGCTCGGCCGGGAACCATTCGGTGCCCGGGGCGATGAGGAGGCCCCGGGACTCGCAGTCGCGCACCAGCCGCTCGGCGTCGACGCCGTCGGGCAGGCGCAGCCACAGGTTCAGGCCGCCCGCCGGGACGCGCTCGAGCTGCGCGTCCGGCGCGTGCTCGCGAAGCGCGTCCACGAGGAGGTCGCGGCGGATCCGCACCTGGTTCCGGAAGGCGCGCAAGTGGTGCCGCCAGCCCGGCTGCGTCACCACGTCGAACGCCGCCGCCTGCAGGACCCCGCTGACGTACATCGCCTCGGCCCCCTGGTCGGCCGCGATCCGGTCGCGCACCGGCCCGCGCGCCACCACCGCCCCCACGCGCAGCGCGGGGGACACGCTCTTCGTCAGCGACCGCAGGTACACCACGTGCCCGCCGTCGTCCTGCGCCGCAAGGGGAGCGGGATCGGCGTCGATCGCCAGGTCGTGCGCCCAGTCGTCCTCGATGAGGAACGCCCCGTGCGCGCGCACCACCTCCAGCAGCTCCCGCCCGCGGCGCGGCGACCACTGCACGCCCGTCGGGTTCGCGAACGTCGGCTGCGCGTAGAACGCCCGCGCTCCCGTCCGCCGGAACGCCCGGTCCACCTCCTCCGGGTCGGGACCCTCAGGGCCGCTGGGGACCGGCACCAGCGCGAGCCCGGCCTGCTCCGCGCCGAGGATCGCGCCCCAGTACGTCGGCGACTCGATCAGGAGTGGCCGGCCGGAGCCGACGACCGAGCGGAAGACCGAGCCGAGGCCGCTCTGGCTGCCCGACACGATCATCACGTCACGGGCCGTCGGCGGCGCCACTCCGGCGGACCCGCCCAGCTCGGCCGCGAACCACGCCTGCAGTTCAGGCAGGCCCCGCACCGGCGAACGCGTCAGCGCCGCTTCGGACTTCGCCGCCCGCGCAAGAGCGGCCCGCACCATCCGCTCCGGCAGCAGCTCCCGGTCCGGATAGCCCGAGTGCAGGCTGATGGCGTCCGGAGCGGCCGAGCGCTGGGTTGAGGAGACCTTCGGCAACCGCGAATGCGGCGAGCCGAGCGCGGCCGTCTGCCAGCCGAAGTCCACCGCCCGAGGCGCCCGCACCGCGCGCGTGAACGTCCCCACCCCGGGCCGGGTCTCGATGAGCCCCAAGGCGTTCAGGGCGTGCATGGCCTTCTGGACGGTGACCGGGCTCGCCCCGTGCTCGGCCATCAGTTCGCGGTTCGTCGGGAGCTTCGCGCCCGGCGGGGCGGCCGCGATCCACGCGCGCAGGCCGTCCACGATCCGCTGAGTGCTACCATTCGACATGAGTATAGAGAGTAGCACTATCGTCGCTGCGCCCCCGGCGCTATCGCAGCGGTCGGGCCTGTGGTGGGGCTTCCTCGGCGTCCTGGCCTTCTCGTTCACCCTCCCGCTCACCCGCATCGCGGTCGAAGGGCTCTCGCCCCTGTTCATCGGCTCCGGCCGCGCCGTCATCGCCGCCGCGCTCGCGGGGCTCGCGCTGGCCGCCACCCGCCAGCGTCCTCCCACGGCGGCCCAATGGGGTCGGCTCGCGCTCGTCGCGGGCGGCGTCGTGGTCGGGTTCCCGTTCCTCACCTCCTACGCGCTCACCACGTCCTCCGCCGGACACGGCGCGGTCGTGGTGGCGCTGCTCCCGGCGGCGACGGCGATCATGGCCGTGCTGCGGGTGAAGGAGCGCCCGGCGGCCTCGTTCTGGGCGTTCGCCGGGCTCGGCGCGGCCGCCGCGGTGTGCTTCGCGGCCCTGCGGGGCGGCGGGATCGGGTCGCTCGGCGGCGCGGACCTGCTGTTCTTCGGCGCGGTGCTGGCCGCCGCCGTTGGGTACGCCGAGGGCGGCCTGCTGGCGCGCGAACTCGGTTCCTGGCAGACGGTCTCGTGGGCGCTCGTGCTCGCCGCCCCGGCCATGCTCGCCCTGACCGCCGTCGCGGTCGCGCAGGAGCCGCCGACGGCGACGCCGGTGCAGTGGCTCGCGTTCGCCTACCTCGCGGCCGTGAGCATGTACCTCGGCTTCTTCGCCTGGTACCGCGGGCTCGCGATCGGGCCGATGGCGCAGGTGAGCCAAGTGCAGCTGACCCAGCCGGTCATGACGATCGCATGGGCGGCGCTCCTCCTGGGCGAACCGCTCACCTGGACCACGGTGGGCGGCGGGCTGGCGGTGATCGCCTGCGCGGGCCTCGCCGTGCGCGCCCGCCTCGGGGGCGTCGCGCTCAGGGGCCACTGAGCATTCAGGGCGGCCGTTTTCGGGCCCGTCTGCCCGATCGCCGCGTTGTCGGCCCCCCGATACCGCCCTGGTATCGGGAGGGCCTTCAGCCTTGCGAGGGGCGAACGGACTCGCCCGGGATGCGCAGGCACCCCTAGTCCGGTCGCCCGTACCCTTCGAGGAGCCGCAGCCAGATCTCACTGACCGTGGGGTAGGCCGGGACGGCGTGCCAGAGTCGGTCGAGCGGCACTTCGCCGACGATCGCCGTGGTCGCGGCCTGCACGAGCTCGGCCACCTCGGGGCCGACGAAGGTCGCCCCGATCATGACGCCGCGGTCCTCGTCCACGATCATCCGGGCCGCGCCCCGGTAGTCGTCGCGGGCGATGCTCGATCCGGCGACCCAGCCGAGGTCGTAGTCGACGACGCGGATCCGCTTCCCTTGCGCCCGTGCCTGGTCGGCGGTCGGGCCGACGGCCGCCACCTCCGGATCGGTGAAGACGACCTGCGGGACCGCACCGTGGTCGGCGGTGGCGACGTGCGCGCCCCACGGCGCGTCGTCGACCGGCCGGCCCTTCGCGCGGGCGGCGATCACGTCGCCCGCCGCGCGCGCCTGGTACTTGCCCTGGTGTGTCAGCAGTGCCCGCCCGTTGACGTCGCCCACCGCGTACAGCCAGTCGAAGCCGTCGACGAGCAGCGTGTCGTCGACGGCGAGCCGGTCGGCCGGGTCGAGGCCGATCGACTCGAGGCCGAGGTCGGCGGTGTTGGGGCGGCGGCCGGTGGCCACGAGGAGTTCGGTGGCGGCGACCGTGCCTTTGTCGGTCTCGAGCAGGACGTCGCCTTCGGTGCGTTCGACGCGCGTCGTCGTTGCGTGCGTGAGGATCTCGACGCCGTGTGCCCGCAGCGACGCGGTGACCCGCTCGGCCGCGAACGGTTCGACGGTGCCGAGGAGGCCCTCTTTGGCGATGACGGTGACCGCGGCGCCGAGCGTCCGGAACGCGGTCGCCATCTCCACGGCGATCACGCCGCCGCCGAGGATCGCGAGGGATTTCGGCACCGACTTCGCGCTGGTGGCCTCGCGGCTGGTCCACGGTTTCGCTTCGCGCAGACCGGGAATGTCCGGGATGACCGGGGTCGACCCGGTGACCAGGGCGACGGCGTGGCGGGCGCGCAGGACCGAGGTGCCGCCGTCCGCGGCGGTCACGGTGACCTCCCGTTCGCCGCTCAGCCGCCCGTGCCCGCGCACGAGGCCGATCCCGGCGCTGTCGAGCCAGTCGACCTGGCTCTGGTCGTTCCAGTCGTGGGTGATCGCGTCCCGCCTGCGCAGGACCGCGGGCACGTCGAGGCCGCCGCCGACGCTCACGCCGGGGAGCGCCTGTGCGGCGCTGAGGACCTGGACCGGGCGCAGGAGCGCCTTGGACGGCATGCACGCCCAGTACGAGCATTCGCCGCCGACGAGTTCGCCTTCGACGATCACGGTCTCGAGCCCGCCTTGGACGGCCCGGTCGGCGACGTTCTCGCCCACCGCTCCGGCCCCGATCACGACCAGGTCGACCTCGCGTACTTCGGCTGTCATCCGCCTGCCCCTTCCGATGCGTCCCAGAGAGGAAGCCTACGCGCGTCGCGAGGCGGCCGTCAGCGTTCGGGGTGTTGCGTTGCGGCGCACAGGGAACCGGGCCGGGGACGCCCCGGCCCGGTCAGGGCCGCCAGGCCGCGTTCAAGAATGCGGGGTGCGGTAAAACCGGATCCCGCACGGAGATCAACCCGCGGAAACGGACGTGTGCAGGGGGAGGCAGGGGAAATCCGACTTCGCAAACGCTGCCTAGTAGACGCTCGCTCCGATCCAGTCGTCGTGGCCGTAGCCGGCCGGGTCGGCATAGTCGCGGTCGGCGAGACCGAACGCGCTGCCGGTGGTGCCGCACTGGGCGAGCACCAGCGGAGCGCCGGTGCCGGTCCCGTTGAGGTCCAGGCAGAGGTTCGAGTGCCCGGCAGGGTGGATGCCGGTGCCGTCCACCGTGAACCGCTGGTTGAGGCCGCCGTGGCAGTCCCACAGGAGCAGCGCGGACCCGGCCTGCACGCGGCCGCCCTGGACGTCGACGCAGCGGTCGTGGCTGAGCTCGACGTGCAGCGAGCCGCGCTCAGGGTCGAGCCAGAAGCCCTGGTTGCGGGCGCCGTTGCAGGTCCAGGCGATGAGGTCGGTGCCATTGCGGGAGTCGTAGCCCTCCGCGTCGGCGCACAGGCCGGTCGTCCGGTGCTTGAGGTCCTGGAACTCGAGGAGTCCTTCGTAGAGGACCGCGCCGCCGGTGCTGGCGGGGTCGACGCAGGTCGAGGTCGCCCAGTCGGGGTGGTCGTAGAACGCGGTGATGCACTGCGCGAAGGCGCCGTGCCCGAGGAAGTTGGGGTGCAGGGACTGCCGGAACGCATGCTCGGAGGGCAGTTCGCCCACTTCGACGTAGACGCCCCTCGCCCACGGCTGCTGCTCGCACACGCCGTGGCCGTCGAAGAGGCGCTGCGCGTCGAGGTAGCGGGCGCCTTTGCCCAGGGCCGCTTCGCGGATGCCGGCCTCGAACAGGGGCACGGCCTTGTTGCGGGCGAAGGCCGCGTCGGCGAGGTAGAGGAGGCAGCCGCCGGCGTACCAGCCGGGGAAGTCGGGGTTGTCCTCGACGTCGGGGCCGCCGGGGCTGGGGTAGGACATGACGACGAGGTCGTAGTCGGCGGCGAGGTACCCGGCCTCGGTCATGGTGCGGCGCACGCCGTCGATGGCGTTCTCGACGCCGTCCCGGCTGACCTCGACGCGGGCCTCCCAGTCGTCGGTGTGGTTCGGCCAGCAGGGGCCGAGGAAGAGGATCCGGTTGGTGGCGCACTCGGTGGCGACGGGGCCGAACTCGATGCCGCCTTCGTCATTGGCGCCCACCACGATCCACACGAGTTTCACGTTGGTGTTGCGGGCCTTGACGGCGAGCTGGTCGCCCTGGTTGAGCTCGTTCCACTGCTGCTGGCCGGTGCTCTGGATCAGATGCGGCGACGCGGCGCCGGAGCACGCGAGGTTGTACTGGACGTCGCTCTCGATGCCGGTGCGGAAGAGCGCCTGGTCGAGCGAGCGGTCGCACCAGTTGCCGTCCTCGTGCGTGCCGGGCTCGTAGTTGCCGACGCCTTCGCCGGATATCTCGCTGTCGCCCATGGAGACCAGCGAGGTCGAGCGCTGCTCGAGGGGGCGGATGCCGGGGCTGCCGTAGAGCGCGGTGGCTTCGGCGGCGCGCACGGCTTCGAGGTGGTCGGGCAGCGGGACGGGGTCGGGCCGTTCCGCCGCCTGGGCCGAGGAGGCCATTGTGGACAATGTGAGGGTGGTGAGCACCGCTGCTGCCAGCGCAGCGGTGATCCTGTTCCGGGGAGTGGACATGGCAGTCTCCTGTTCGGAAACATCGCTGTCGACGGATCGTAGTAGGGAGACTACCGTTACTCCGCGGTAATGTGAAGATTGTCGGATTGATCAATTTCGATATTATTGAGGGGTGGTCCACTCGGCGTGAGCGGTCAGCGGCACCAGCTCCGGACGCTCCACCGTGGTCAGCACGTCCAGGCGGCCGCCCGTCTCGGCCGCGCGCAGCAGCGAGGTCATCACCTCGAGCACGTGCAGTGCCAGCGCGCCGCTCGCCCGCGGGACCCCTTGCGCCCGAGCCATGTCCACGATCCCGACGCCCCGGCCCGACTCGGCGTACCCGGCGCTGGGCGCGAGCACCTCCCTGTCGCCGCCGATGCGGTGGAGGGCGACGTCGCCCGCGAAGTGGTTCGGGTCGGGCACGCCGATCGAGCCCTCGGTGCCGTGGACCTCGATGTTCGGGGCCTGCGTCGCGTGCCCGTCGAAGCTCATCACCACGGTGCTCAGAGCCCCGCCCGCGTGCTGCAGGATGCCCGTGACGTGCGAGTCGATGGAGACCGGGATCAGTTCGCCCGCACGGGGACCGGAGCCGATGACCCGCTGGTCGCGCGAGCGGCTGGACGCGCCCGTCACCGATACGACCGGGCCGAGCAGGTGCACGAGCGAGGTCACGTAGTAAGGCCCCATGTCGAGCAGCGGCCCGCCGCCCTCGGTGTAGTAGAAGTCCGGGTTCGGGTGCCAGCGCTCGTGGCCCGAGGCGATCATCGTGGCCGTCGCGAAGGTCGGCGTCCCGATGTCGCCCTTGTCGATCGCGGCCCGCGCGGTCTGGACGCCGGTGCCCAGCACCGTGTCCGGCGCGCACCCGACCCGCACGCCCGCCGCGTCTCCGGCCTCGACCACCCGCTGCGCGTCGGCGAACGTCGCGGCGAGCGGCTTCTCGCCGTACACGTCCTTGCCCGCCGCGATGGCCCGCAGCGCGATGTCCGCGTGGGCGGCGGGGATGGTGAGGTTGAGGACCGTGTCCACTTCGGGGTGCGCCACGAGCTCGTCGACGCCGAGCGCGACGGCCCCGGTCGCCTCGGCGACCTCGGCCGCGCGGGCCTCGTTCAGGTCCGCCACCGCCGCGATCCGGATGCCCGGGCACGCCTCGAAGGTGTTGAGGTACTGGCCGGAGATGGCCCCCAGGCCGACGATGCCTACGCCGTGCGGGTCGCCCACAGCATGCCCCTTTCGATGATGGTGCGCACGTTCTCGTCCTTGAGGACGTCGACGCTGTGGCCGGGGGTCGCGACGAAGACCCTGCCCTCGCCCCACAGGCGGGTCCACACGGCCGGGGAGGTGATCGGCCGGTGCCACGGGTGCCACGGCTGCACCGGATGCGTGGTCGTGGCGAGCACGTCGATGAGGTCGTCGTGCAGCACCCAGTACTGCTCGGTGTCGAGCTCGAAGTCCGCCATGCCCGCGGTAACCGGGTGCTCGCGGCCGAGGTCGGTGAACTCGACGGTGTACTTGAGGTAGTTGTCCTCCTGCGAGCCCTTGCACTGGCCCGGCTCCTTGGAGGGGTGGGTCGCGAACTGGCCGCCGATGAGCTGCAGGTAGTCCGATGAGTTGCGGTACGAGTCGGCGATGCCGCCGTGCCAGCCCGCCATGCCCGTGCCCGCGGCGACGGCCGCGCGCAGGCCCTTGAGCTGGTCGTGGCTGATCTCCGACATGGTCATGCTCTGCACGATGAGGTCGGTGGCCGCGAGCGCGTCCGCGTCCGCGTACACCTCCGGGGACTCCTCGATCCGCACCTCGAAGCCCTGCTCCCGCAGGAAGGGCAGAAACAGTTCAGTAGCCTCGACCGGCGCGTGCCCCTCCCATCCGCCTCGGACGATCAGCGCTGTTCGCTCGCTCATATGGTTCCTTCACCGGTGCTCTGACACCGCTTGTTGTCGTCGTTTTCGGGTCGCGGCTCCGACCGTAGCCCATGGCGCGGACGACCGCAACGGGCTTCCCCGTCGATGGACGATCGAATAGAGATAGAAACAGTTTCAGTAGTGTGAGGCGGCGATCGATCTGCACATGCCGCAGAGCGGTCTGCACGACGCGGGTCCGGGAAGCCTCCGGGGCCGCCCGCGCCTGCGGACGACCCCTCGCTCGATCGCGCTGCGGCGCTAGGTCATTCGGCAGTCAGGTGGAGCATGACCGCCTGCGCCGGCCACAGGCCCGGCAGCTGCAGGCCGACGTCGCAGAGGACGCGGCCGGGCGCGGTGACGGCGTCCTTGCCCAGCCACGGCGGGGTCGTCCAGCCGTGTTCCGCCGCGCCGATCTCGTCTCGCACCCGCAGCGTGTAGCGGCGCTCGGGGTCGAGGCCGTCGAGCCGGACCCGTTCGGGCAGTGCGTCTTCGAGCGAGGCGACCGTGGCGAGGGTGAAGACCGCTTCGGAGCGGTCGGCCGCGACGACGCCGCGCACGCGCAGCGCCGGATCCACCGTGTCCGGGTGCACCACGGTGCCGGTGTGCAGCAGGCCGCGCAGTTCCTTGTACAGCGCGCCGAACGCCTTGATCTGCTCGGTCTCCTCCTCGGTGCAGGAGAGGATGTCCCATTCGAAGCCCGCCGAGCCCTGCAGCGAGGTCGCGATCCGGTAGGCGAGCGGCGTGGCCCGCCCGGAGGAGTGCGCGGGGGAGGGGCCGACGTGCGCGCCGATCATCTCGGGCGGCAGCACCAGCTCGGTCCAGCGCTGGATGTCCTGGCGCTCGACGGGGTCGTTGGAGTCCGAGGCCCACACCCGGTCGGTGCGGGCGAGGATGCCGAGGTCGGTGCGGGCGCCGCCGGAGGAGCACGACTCGATCTCCAGGCCCGGGTGGTCGGCCTTGAGCCGGTCGATGAGCCGGTAGGTGGCGAGGGTCTGCAGGTGCGTGCCCGGCCGCCCCTCGTGGACGGCCTCGACGAGGTCGCGGTTGTGGTCCCACTTGATGAAGGCGATGCCCAGACGCTCCACCAGGGTCGACATCTGCGACCGGAGGTGCTCCCACGCGTCCGGGTTCGCCAGGTCCAGCACGTACTGCGTGCGCCACGACAGGCCCTCGGGCGACGGCACGGACGCGGGGTTGGCGAGCAGCCAGTCGGGGTGGCTGCGCGCGAGGTCGGAGTCGAGGTTGACCATCTCGGGCTCGAACCACAGCCCGAACTGCATGCCGAGGGAGCGCACGAGCCCGGCGAGCGGTTCGAGGCCCTCGGGCCACGCGGCCGGGTCGACCTGCCAGTCGCCGAGCCCGGCGCGGTCGTGGCGGCGGGCCATGAACCAGCCGTCGTCGAGCACGAACCGCTCGACGCCGATCGCGGCCGCCTTGCGCGCCAAGGCCTCCACCCGGGCCGGCTCGTGGTCGAAGTACACGGCCTCCCAAGTGTTGAGCACGAGCGGACGGGCGGTCTTCGGGCGCTGCGGGCGGGCGCGCATCCACGTGTGGAACCGGTCGGCGATGCCGTCGAGTCCGGTGTCCGACCAGGAGAAGTACGCGGTCGGCGCGTGGTACGACTCGCCGGGTGCGAGCCGGATCTCGTTGGGGCGCAGGAGCTCGCCGGCCCCGAGCAGCGTCACGTGGTCGGTGTGGCGGTCGGTGCGGTGGCGCACGTCGGCGCTCCAGCCCAGGTGCACGGCCCACACGTGGCCGGTGCGGTTGCGCGGCATCCCGTTGGAGGCGAAGGTGACCCACGGCGAGTCGTGGCCCCCGCGCCCGCGTCGCGATTCGCGCACCGTGGAGCCGCGGGGGATCGCGCTCGTCGCCGGGGCCTTCTCACGGGCCCAGCGGCCCGTGAAGGAGGTGAGATGGTCGGCGGTCTTCGGCACGGGAAGGGCCGCCTCCAGCCATGCCACCTCGAACGGCTCCCCGTCGGCGTTGTCGATGCCGGAGTTCTCGAGTTCGAGGTCGACCAGCACGAGCCCGCCCGCCTCGATGGCGATTCGGGTCGTGAGCGCCAGACCGGTGACCTCGTCGATCGCGATGAACCGCGCGTCCGCTTCCTCGATGCGCACCGAAGTCTCCGACCAGCGCGGGAAGACGGGGCGCCCGCCCTGGGTGACCAGGAGGCCCGGGCGTCCCGCCCAACCGTCGGATTCCTGCGGCGCCAAGGGAACCCGCCACGCGGCGTCGAGCGTGCCGGGGGCGGTCTGGCGGCCGGTGAGGCGGTCGAGCCCGTCGAGGTCCGCGGCCGTGAGCGGGCCGAGGTCGGCGCCCCAGTGCAGCACGGCCGGGAGCCCCGCGTCCGGGGCGCTGAGGATGAGGGCCACGCCGTCGCGGCGCAGGAGGATCGGGGTTCCGTGGTTCACGTTGCTCCTTCGGGTGCGGACAGTGCTTGCGGCGCTTGCAGCGTGGTCGGCAGCAGCGCCGCCGCGCGTTTCGCGCGGTGGAAAGCGGCGCGGAAAGGCGCGGTCCAGGGGCACGCTACATGGCTTAACCGGGTTAACGAAACCGTATTCTCAGCCCGTTCCAATGATATGTGATATGTGATATGTTACTGCGAATCCGACGGCGTGAGGCAGCACGCAAAGGGTTCTACGGCACGCACCCTCCCGCGCACCCCCCGCATGCCAGCGCGAACTAGCGATTGGAAACCCCCCATGATCAGAAGAGCAACCCGCGCGGCGGCGGCGCTCGCGGCGGTGGCGCTGCTGCTCACCGCGTGTTCCGGCGGCGAGAGCGGTTCGGGCGGCGACGGCCCCGGCGGCCAGCCGCAACAGGGCGGCACCGTCCACATGCTTCAGAACGCCGACTTCTCCTACCTCGACCCGGCCCGCGGCTGGGACGGCGGCGTCAACGCCTTCTACCGCCTCATCTACCGCGGCCTCACCATGCAGGCCGCGGGCGACGCCGAGGACCCGAACGCCGTCGTCCCCGACATGGCCGAAAGCCTCGGCACCGCTTCGGAAGACGGCCTCACCTGGACCTACACCCTCAAAGAGGGGCTGAAGTTCGACAACGGCGACCCCATCACCTCTGCTGAGCTGAAGTTCGGCATCTCCCGGGCCTGGGACCCGGAGATCGGCATCGGCTCGCCCTGGCTCCGGAACACCATCGAGGCCCCCGCGGACTACCAGGGGCCGTACCAGTCCGGCGAGCACCCGGGGATCGAGACCCCCGACGAGCGCACGATCGTCTTCCACCTCAAGGCCCCGTTCCCCGAGTTCGACAACGTGGTGGCGCAGGTGAACGCCGTCCCGTTCCCGATCGGCACCGGCGCGGGCGACGAGTTCATCAAGGACGTCATCGCCTCCGGGCCCTACACGCTCGAGTCGTACACGCCCGGCAGCTCGATCAAGCTGGTGCGCAACGAGCACTGGGACCAGGCCACCGACGACGTGCGCAAGGCCTACCCGGACGCGTGGGACTTCGAGATCGGCCTCGAAGGGGCCACGATCGACGAACGCCTCCTCGCCGGGCAGGGCTCGGACGTGAACGCCATCTCCGGCAAGGTCCAGCCCGCGACCCTGGCCCGCCTCCAGTCCCCGGAGCTCCAGGACCGCGTCGTCAGCGCCGAGGCCTACTGCGTTACCTACATGGGCATGGACACCACCCAGGCCCCGTTCGACAAGCTCGAGGTGCGCCAGGCGATGAACTACGCCGTCGACCGCACCTCGCTGCAGACCGCCTCGGGCGGCACGCAGCTCGCGCTCCCGGCGACCACGATCATCCCGGACGCGGTCAACGGCCACAAGGACTTCGACCTCTACCCGAGCGAAGGCGACAGCGGCGACCCCGAGAAGGCCAAGGAACTGCTCGAGTCGGTCGGGCTGGGCGGCGGCTTCTCGTTCGTCCTCGACATCCGCTCGAACCCGATCATGCAGGCGCAGGCCGAGTCGATCCAGCAGGCCCTCGCCGAGATCGATGTGGAGGTCGAGCTCAACGTCATCGACACCTCCACCTTCTACGAGACCATCGGCACCCCGTCGCAGATGCACGACGCGGCGATCACCGGCTGGTGCCCGGACTGGGCCTCCAGCTCCAGCACCATGGTCCCGCCGCTCGTCGACGGCCGCGTCATCACCGAGAAGGGCAACACCAACATCGCCCAGATCGACGACCCCGGCATCAACGCCCGCATCGACGAGATCCGGGCGATGACCGACCTCGAGGCGGCGAACGTCGAGTGGGGCGAGTTCGACGAGGAGGTCATGGCGCTGGCGCCGATCGTCCCGCTGCTGCAGGAGCCGAGCGTGTTCCTGCCGGGCGAGAACATCGCCGGGTACATCCCGAACACGAGCATGACCGACCTGACCATCATCGGCCTGAGCGACCCGTCGCGAGGCTGAACTCCGATGACCTTCACTCCGAGTGAGCTCGAAGTCGAAGGCGCCGCGGGCGGCGAGGCGGTGCGTGAGGGCGCCGCCGCGCCGCCCGCCCGCGGGGGGAACCTCGTCCGCGCCTTCCTCCGCGACCGCGCGGCCGTGGCCTGCAGCGTCTACATCCTCCTCATCGTCCTCATGGCACTGGCCGCGCCGCTGCTGGTGAAGCTCAGCGGCTACGGGCCGCTGGAGTTCGACCAGGACGCCGTCGACCCGAACCTGGGCGGCATCCCGCTCGGGACCGCGGGCGGCATGGGCGCCGACCACTGGTTCGGCGTCGAGCCGGGGAACGGGCGCGACATCTTCGCGCGGATCGTCTACGGCGCCAGGGTCTCGATGCTCATCGCGATCTCGGCGACGGTGCTGACGGGCGTCCTCGGCGTCGTCTTCGGCCTCGTCGCCGGCTACTTCGGCGGGCGCGTCGACATGGTGGTCTCGCGCGTCATGGAGTTCCTGATGGCGTTCCCGGCGCTCATCTTCATGATCGCCGTCCTCTCGGCACTGCCCGCCGAGAACCGCCAGGTCCTGCTGGTGCTGGTGATCTCGTTCTTCGGCTGGCCGTACCTGGCTCGCATCGTTCGCGGGCAGACCATGTCGCTCAAGGAAAGGGAGTTCGTGGAAGCCGCGAAGGCCTCCGGGGCGACGAGCGCCCAGATCATCTTCAAGGAGATCCTGCCGAACCTGACCTCGACGATCATCGTCATGACCACCCTGGCGGTGCCCGGCTACGTCGGCACCGAGGCGGGCCTGTCCTTCCTCGGCGTGGGCGTCGTCCCGCCGACGCCGTCCTGGGGCCAGATGATCGCGAGCTCGGTGGCCTGGTACGCGGTCGACCCCGCGTACTTCCTCATCCCGGGAGCCTTCCTGTTCCTGCTCGTGCTCTCCTTCACCGTCCTCGGCGACCGCATCCGCAGACTCCTGGGGGAGGGGACCGCATGATCCGCTTCGCCGCCAACCGCGTGCTCGGCATGCTCGTGGTGCTGTTCCTGGTGTGCCTGTTCACGTTCGTGATCTTCTTCGTGCTCTCGCCCGACCCGGCCGTGCAGATCTGCGGCAAGAACTGCACCCCCGAGGCGATCGACCGGATCCGCGCGAACCTCGGCGTCGACCGCCCGTTCTGGACCCAGTTCGGGACGTTCCTCGCCGGGCTCTTCGCGGGTCGCACGTACGGGACGGGCCCGAACGCGATCGACTGCGCCGCACCGTGCCTGGGCTACTCCTTCCAGTCGAGCCAGGCCGTGACGGACATGATCGTCCAGCGCCTCCCGGTCTCGGCCACCGTGGCGGTCGGCGCCGCCGCGCTGTGGCTCCTCGCCGGCGTCGCCGGGGGCCTGCTCAGCGCCGTGCGAGAAGGGAAGTTCGCGGACCGGTTCATCGCGGGCCTGACCCTCACCGGCATGTCGATCCCGAACTACGTGCTGGCGCTCTCGCTCCAGTTCGTGCTCGTGGTGACACTCGGCTGGCTGCCGTTCCCGCAGGCCGTGCCGTTCTCCGAAGACCCGCTGCAGTGGTTCCAGAACTTCCTCATGCCCTGGATCGTGCTCGCGATCGGCATGGCCGCGGTCTACACCAGGCTCACCCGCGCGAACGTCATCGAGACCTTGCAGGAGAACTACGTGCGCACCGCCCGCGCCAAAGGGCTCAGCCCCGGCCTGGTGTGGCGGCGGCACGCGCTGCGGCCCGCGCTCACTCCGATCGTCACGATCTTCGGCATGGACTTCGCCGGCCTGCTCGGCGGCGCCCTCATCACCGAGACCGTGTTCGGGCTGGGCGGCATCGGGAAGATGGCCGCCGACTCGATCACCAAGAACGACCAGCCGGTCATCATGGGCGTCACGCTGCTCGCGGCCTTCCTGGTCGTCGTCGGCAACATGGTCGTCGACCTGCTGTACACCGCCATCGACCCGCGAGTGCGAGTGGGGAGCACGGCATGAGCGACACACTGCTGCGCGTACGGGGACTCACGGTCGCCTTCCCCGACGCCAACGGCCCGGGCGAGGTCGTCAAGGCCCTCGACTTCGACCTGGCGCGCGGCGGCGCGCTCGGCATCGTCGGCGAGTCGGGCTCCGGCAAGTCCATGACGAGCCTCGCCATCATGGGCCTGCTCCCCAAGGGCGCCGAGCGGACCGGCTCCATCGAGTTCGACGGCGCCGAACTGACGGCGCTGCCCGAACGCGCCATGCGCTCCTACCGGGGCGACCGGATCGCGATGATCTTCCAGGACCCGCTCTCGTCCCTCAACCCGTACTACACGGTCGGGACGCAGATCGCCGAGGCCTACCGCTCGCACCGCGCCGGCGTGACCCGCCGCCAGGCCCGGGCCGTCGCCATCGAAGCCATGGAACGCGTCCACATCGCCGACGCCGCAACGCGAGTGGACCACTACCCGCACCAGTTCTCCGGCGGCATGCGCCAGCGCGTCATGATCGCGATGACCCTCAGCATGGAGCCCGAGCTCATCATCGCCGACGAGCCCACCACCGCCCTCGATGTCACCGTCCAGGCCCAGATCCTCGACCTCCTGGCCGAGATCCGCGCCGACACCGGGGCCGGGCTCATCCTCATCACCCACGACCTCGCCGTCGTCAGCGAGGTCGCCGACCACATCGTCGTCATGCGCGACGGCGACCTCGTCGAGCAGGGCACGGCCGAGCGGATCTTCACCGATCCGCAGGCGCCCTACACCCGGATGCTTCTCGACGCCGTGCCGCGCATCGACGACGAGATCGGCCTGCTGCGCACCCTGACCGAGGAGGCCCGATGACCGACACCCTGCTGCGCGCCCGGAACCTGGTCAAGGAGTTCACCGTCTCCGGCGGCGGCCTCCTCGGCCGCTCCGGGACGTTCCGGGCCGTGGACGACGTCTCACTGGAAGTCCGGCGCGGCGAGACCCTCGCGCTCGTCGGCGAATCGGGCTCGGGCAAGTCCACCACCGCCCGCCTCATCGCCCGGCTCATCGACACCACCGGCGGCACCATCGAGTTCGACGGCCGCGAGGTCCACGCGCTCACCGGGAACGCCCTCCACGCCTTCCGCTCCGAAGTGCAGATGGTGTTCCAGGATCCGTACTCGTCCCTGAACCCGAAGCACACCGTGGAGCGGATCGTCACCGCGCCGCTCGTCTACCAGCGCCGCCCGATCCCCGGCGGCGCGCGAGCCTTCGCCGGCGCGCTCATGGAACGCGTCGGCCTCGACCCCGACCACGCCACCCGCTTCCCCGCCCAGTTCTCCGGCGGGCAGGCCCAGCGCATCGGCATCGCCCGCGCGCTCGCAGTCTCGCCCAAGCTCATCATCGCCGACGAAGCGGTCTCCGCCCTCGACGTCTCGGTCCAGGCGCAGGTCGTCAACCTCCTGCGGCAACTCCAGGACGAAGAGGGGTTCAGCTACCTCTTCATCGCCCACGACCTCGCCGTGGTCCGGCAGGTCGCCACCCGCGTGGCGGTCATGAACGGCGGCCGCATCGTCGAGACCGGCGACCGCGACACCGTCTTCGACGCCCCGCAGGACCCGTACACGCGCAGGCTCCTCGCCGCCGTCCCGCGCATCCGACCCGAATGGGACGCTGCCCGGAGGCGGAACGAGCAGGCCCGCCGCGAACGAGAGGAAGCCGAACTGTGAAGGACCCCAAGGCGGAATACCAGCTGCCCGGCATCTGGGTGCGGGAGCGCCACACGACCGTCCCGCTCGACTGGTGGCGCCCCGAGGCCGGCGCCATCGACGTCTTCGTGCGCGAGCTCGTCGACCCCGACAAGCGCCGCGACGACCTGCCGCTCCTCACCTACCTGCAGGGCGGCCCCGGCGGGGCCAACCCGCGTCCGCTCGAACCCGGCGGCTGGATCAAAGAGGCCCTACAGCACTACCGGATCGTCCTGGTCGACCAGCGCGGCACCGGCCGCAGCACCCCGCTCGACGCCCAGATCCTCTCCGCCATGGACGCCGAGACCGGCGCGGACCACCTCGCGCGCTTCCGGGCCGACTCCATCGTCCGCGACCTCGAGCACGTGCGCACCCACCTCTACGAAGGGCGCGAATGGGCGACGCTCGCGCAGAGCTACGGCGGCTGGCTCACCCTCGCCTACCTCTCCCACGCGCCCGAGGCGCTGGCCGCCGCGTACGTGTGCGGCGGCATCCCCGGCAACCCGATGAGCGCCGACGAGGTCTACCGCCGCACCTTCGACCGCGTCGCGGCCAAGACCGCCGAGTACTACCGCCGCTACCCGCACGACGTGGAGGCCGTCGCGCGGATCGCCGACCGGCTCGCGGCCGAACCGGTCCTGCTCCCCGACGGCGACGTGCTCACCGTGCGCCGCTTCCAGTCCCTCGGCATCGACTTCGGCATGAAGCCCGGCTTCGAGCGCATGCACTGGCTCGTCGAGGACGCCTTCGTCGCCGGCGACCGCCTCTCCGAGGGGTTCCTCGCGGGCGTCCTCGCCCGCACCTCCTCCGCCGGGAACCCGCTCTTCTGGACCCTCCAGGAGTCCATCTACGGCGACGGCCCCAACGGCCCCACCGCGTGGGCCGCCCAGCGCGAACGCGACCGACGCCCCGAGTTCGGCGAGGCCGTCCGGCCGCTGCCGTTCACCGGCGAGATGGCGTTCCCGTGGATGTTCGAGGAGGTCCGGCTCCTGCGCGGCTTCGGCCCCGCCGTCCACGCCCTCGCCGCCCGCGAGGAATGGAGCCCGATCCTCGACCCCGCACGCCTGGCCGCCAACGAGGTCCCCGTCGCGGCCGCCGTCTACTTCGACGACATGTTCGTCGACTCCGGACTGCAACTCGACACCCTGCGCGGCATCGGCAGCGCCCAAGCGTGGGTCACCAACGAATACGAGCACGACGGCATCGGAGCCGAGCGGGTCTTCGCCCGCCTGCGCGACCTGGTGCGCGACCGAGGAGGAGAACGGCGATGACCGGCCAGAGGCCGCCCTACGCGGGCACCCGCTACCCGAAGATCAAGGACAGCAAGGGGTTCACCGACTTCATCGCCACCGGATGGGGCACCGACCCCGTCCCCGCGGCGCCCGTCGCCGGCGCCGCCGAAGCGGCCGCCGACCACCGCCGCCGGCTCAGCGAGCGCCTGCCCGGCGAGACGCTCGTCGTCGCCTCCGGCTCCGCCCCGACCCGCAACGACGACAACGTCTACCCGTTCCGACCCGACAGCGACTTCGTGTGGCTCACCGGCTGCCAGGCCGAGGACGCCGTCCTCGTCATGACCCCGCGCCCCGGCGGCCACGACGCCCGCCTCTACCTCCCCCCGCCCTTCCGCCCCGGCGAGACCGGCTTCTTCGGCGACGCGAACCACGGCGAACTCTGGGTCGGCGCCTCCCCGGGCCTCGCCGAATGGGCCGACGCCCTCGCCGTCGACGTCGCACCCGTCGAACACCTCGATGAACTGGACATCAAGGGCGCGTTGACGATCCGAACCGCCGACGCGGCCCTCACCGCCGAGCACGGCCTCGAACCCTCCGCGCTCCTCGACCGGCACCTCTCCGTCCTGCGCATGGTCAAGGACGCCTGGGAGATCGCGCAGATGCGCCTCGCCGTCGACGCCACCGTGGACGGCTTCGCCGCCGTCGCCCGCGAGATCCCGCGCGCCGTCGGCGAAGGCCTCGGCGAGCGCTGGCTCCAGGGCACCTTCGACCGGCACGCCCGCACCCACGGCAACGGCGTCGGCTACACCACCATCGTCGGCTCCGGCCCCAACGCGCCCGTCCTCCACTGGACCCGCTGCGACGGACCCGTCCTCCCCGACGCCGCCCTCCTGCTCGACATGGGCGTGGAGGCGAACAGCCTCTACACCGCCGACGTCACCCGCACCCTCCCCGCGAGCGGCGCCTTCAACCCGCAGCAGCGCGAGGTCCACGACCTCGTCGAGAAGGCCCACCGCGCCGGCATGGCCCAGGTCCGCCCCGGCGTCCCGTACCTCGACTTCCACTTCGCCGCCATGGAGGTCGTCGCCCAGGGCCTCCACGACTGGGGCCTGCTCGCCGTCTCCGTGGACGAGGCGCTCTCCCCGCAGGGCCAGCAGCATCGCCGCTACCTCGCCTGCGGCATCGGCCACCACCTCGGCCTCGACGTGCACGACTGCGGCCACGCCGAATACGAGGAGTACATGGGAGCCGACCTCGAACCCGGCGTCGTCATGACCGTCGAACCCGGGCTCTACTTCCACGCCCACGACCGCACCGTCCCTCCGGAACTGCGCGGCATCGGCGTGCGACTCGAAGACGATCTCCTCGTCACCGAGGACGGCGCCGAAATCCTCTCCGCCGCCCTCCCCATCGACGCCGCCGGCGTCGAAGCCTGGACCCAGGCCCGCCTCAAGGAAGCCCCGTGACCGCACCCTCCCTGCGGCCCTTCCCGCTCGGCGCGGTCCGCATCGCCGACACCAGCGTCTTCGCCCGCGCCCGCGACGAGATGCTGCACCTCGCCCGCGTCTACCCCGTCGACCGCCTGCTCGCCGTCTTCCGCCGCAACGCCGGACTCGACACGCGCGGGGCGCTCCCGCCCGGCAACTGGGAGGACTTCGGCCACCCCGACGAACGCCCGTGGAGCGAGGCCGACTACCCCGGCCGCGAGCACGCCCCCACCGCGAACCTCCTCCGCGGCCACTACGCCGGCCACTTCCTCTCCATGCTCGCCCACGCGGCGGCGGGGGAGCGCGACCCCGCCCTGCACGCCAAAGTGGACGAGTTCGTGACCGGCCTCGGCGAGGTCCGGGACGCGCTGGCCGCCACGGGCCGCTATTCCCACTACGGCTTCCTCGCGGCCTACGGCGAATGGCAGTTCTCCCGCCTGGAGGACTTCGCCCCGTACGGCGAGATCTGGGCGCCCTACTACACCTGCCACAAGCTCATGGCCGGGCTACTCGACGCGTACGAGCTCGCCGGCAACGAACAGGCGCTCGGCCTCGCCAACGCCATGGGCCGCTGGGTGCACGGCCGCCTCTCCCGTCTCGAACCCGAACGCCGCCAGCGCATGTGGTCGCTCTACATCGCGGGCGAGTTCGGCGGCATGAACGAGGCCCTGGTCCGCCTCAGCGCGGCCGCGGGGGAGCCTCGGTTCCTCGAGACGGCCGCGTACTTCGACCAGGAGAACGTCCTCGAAGCGGGCGCGAGCGGCACGGACATCCTCACGGACATGCACGCGAACCAGCATCTGCCCCAGCTCATCGGCTATGTCGATGCGTTCGAACAGACCGGCGATGTGCGCTATCTGAAAGCGGCGCAAGGCATCTGGGCCCAGATCGTGCCCAGTCGCATGTACGCCCACGGCGGGACCGGCGAGAGCGAACTGTGGGGTCCGCCAGGCGCCGTGGCCGCGGACGTGGGCCACCGCAACGCCGAGACGTGCGCGGCCTACAACCTGCTGAAGCTCGCTCGCCGCCTCTTCGCGCACGCCCTCGATCCGGCCTATATGGACTACTACGAGCGCACGGTCCTCAACCACATCCTCGGCTCGCGCCGCGCGGTGCGCTCTGACACCGGTCCCGAGGTCACCTACATGTTCCCGGTCCACCCCGGCGCGTTCCGCGAGTACGGAAACACCGGGACCTGCTGCGGCGGCACCGGCCTGGAGAACCACGTCAAGTACCAGGACACGGTCTATCTCCACGGGGCCGAGGGGCTGTACGTGAACCTCCCGATCGACTCCGAACTCGACTGGGAGGAGGCAGGGCTCCGGGTCCGGCTGCGCTCCGGCTACCCGCTCGGCGAGGGCGTCACGCTCGCCTTCGAGGGCGACACCGCCGTGGAGCGCACCGTGCACCTGCGCGTCCCGGCATGGGCCGCAGGCGATCTCGAACTGCGCCTCAACGGGGCGCCCACTGGCGCGAGCCTGGTCCCCGGTCAGTACGCGGCCGTCACCCGCGCCTGGAAGTCAGGCGACGAACTGCACCTCGCCACGCCGGCGCGGCTGCGCTCCGAACCGGCTATCGACGACGAGCGCCAGTGCGCGCTGTTCCTCGGTCCGACGCTGCTGCTGGCCCGCTCGGAGCTGACCACGCCGCTGCCGTTCCCGCTCGCGGCCCGCCGCGACGAGCACGGCCTCCCGGACGGCGCCGAACTGCTCGCCGAGCTCGCCGTCGCCGGCGTCGTCACGCTCGACGACATCGAGTTCGAGCCGTGCTGGTCGGGGCTGGACACGAAGTACCACATGTACGTCCGCTCCCACGAGGCCGAGATCGCCTTCGACGGCGTCGGCTCCGGCATGCCTGGGGTGGCCATCGAGATCCTGACCGAACCGGCCCCTTCAGGCTGGTACACGACCGCGCCCGCGGTCCGCCTCCACGCGCTCGAATCCGAGACGGCCGAGGCGGTGAGCCTGGAATGGCGGCTCGGCGAAGGCGACTGGCGGCCCTACACCGCGCCGTTCACCGTCGAGACCCAAGGCGCGCACCGCATCGAGGCCCGGGTGCGCGACAGCGAGGGTCGCACCGCGGCCACCGCTCGCGAGATCAGCGTGGACACCGCGCCGCCCGTCTCCCGCGCCACCGTGAAGGAACTCGGGTCGAGCTGGGAGATCACACTCCACGCCGATGACGACGTGTCCGGTGTGGAGCGGATCCAGTGGGAGGGGCCGGGCACGTTCTGGGGGACCTTCCAGGAGGCGTTCGTGCGCGCGATCGGCCCCGAACCGCAGGTGATCGAGTACGCGGCGACCGACCGGGCGGGCAACGAGGAGCCGCGGCGGCGGCTCGTGATCCCCGGGACCGGCGGCGCGCGATGAGCGACCGCCGCCTCGAGCCCGGCGAGAGCCTGCGGGTGCGCGTGGGCCGGATGCTCTCGCTCGCGATCATCTCCGGCGAGCTCGCCCCCGGCACGCTCATGACCGTGCCGCGGGTCGCCGAGCAGTTCGCGGTCTCGGCGACCCCGGTCCGCGAGGCGATGCTCGACCTCGAGAAGCGCGGGTTCGTGGAGACGGTGCGCAACAAGGGATTCCGGGTCACCGCGGTGAGCGACGAACTGCTCCAGGACATCGTGGAGATCCGGCTGCTGCTCGAACCGCCCGCGATGGCCCGCGCGGCCCGGGACTTCCCGGCAGACCGCCTCGCCGACTTTCGGGCCCAGGCCGACGCGATCGTCGCCGGGGCCCGCGCGGGCGACCTCCCGGCCTATCTCCTCGCCGACCAGCGCTTCCACCTCGAACTCACCGCGCTCCTCGGCAACGGCGTGCTCGTGGAGACCATCGCGGACCTGCGGGAGCGCACCCGCCTCGTCGGGCTCGTCTCCCTAGTCGAGTCGAGCCGCCTCCACGTCTCGGCCGACGAGCACCACCGCCTCCTCGACCACCTCGCCGCGGGCGACGCCGACGCCGCCGAAGCCCTCATGCGCCAGCACATCCGCCACGCGACCGGCTGGTGGGCGGGCAAAGCCGAAGACCGCGCCTGACCCCGGCCGAAGATTCTCGCGACTTCCCGTCACAAAACGCGGGCCCGCGCTGTCCTAGCTCGTATCGGGGCGGCGAACCGCCCCAGCGAAGAGGAGGAAGTCAATGAAGATCGCTGTCATCGGCGGGACCGGGCGCATCGGATCGCAGGTCGTGGACCTTTTGAACGACCGCGGGCACGAGGCCGTGCCGCATGCGCCGTCGACCGGGCTCGACGTGCTGAGCGGGCAGGGGATGCCCGAGGCGCTGCAGGGTGTCGACGTCGTGGTCAACCTGACGAACTCGCCGACCTTCGACGAGGCGTCGTTCGAGTTCTTCCAGAAGAGCATGGACAACATGCTGCGGGCCGCCGACGCCGCCGGGGTCGGCCACGCCGTGATCCTCTCGATCGTGGGCGTGGACCTGGTGCCCGAGCTCGACTACTACCGGGCGAAGACGCTGCAGGAGGACCTGCTCAAGGCCGGACCGGTGCCTTTCACGATCGTGCGGTCCACGCAGTTCTTCGAATTCGTGGACGCGGTGATGTCCTGGACCTCGGACGAGAACGCGGTGCGCCTGCCCGCCACGCCCGTGCAGCCGATCGCGGCCGCGGACATCGCCGCGGCGGTGGCGGACGCGGCTTCGGGCGCGCCGCTGCAGGGCACGCGCGATGTGGCGGGGCCGGAGGTGTTCGCGCTCGACGAGCTCGGCCGGATCACCCTCGCCGCCCAAGGCGACCCGCGCCCGGTCGTCACCGACGACACGGCCGGGATGTTCGCCGCGGTCAAGGGGGACGCCCTGGTCCCCAAGGGGGAGGCCGTGATCGCGAAGACCACGTACCGGGAGTGGCTCGCGCGTTGATCGAGTCGGGGCCGCGCCGCGCGCGGCCCCGCTCTGCTCAGCCCCGCTGCGGCAGCGCCGTCAGCTTCTCGGGGTTCACCATCCACAGCACCTGGTCGATCCCCTGGTCGGAGGCGCTGACGGTGATCACGCCGTAGACCTCGCCGTCGCGGCGCAGCACCGCGCCCGTCTGCCCGTTCACCTCGACCAGTTCGATCTCGAGGGCGTCCCAGAACCAGGTCGCGATGGCCGCGAGGAACTTCGCCACCCGCATCGAGCCGACGACCGGGCGGCGCGAGACCTGGTGCGCGCCGTTGCCGTCGGACACGCTCGCCACGTCGGCGGCGAACAGCCGCTCCAGGCCGTCCATGTCGCCGGAGCGCGCGGCGGCGAGGAACGCCGACAGCAGCCGGCGCTGCGCGTCCGGTTCGGCGGGTGTGCGCCGCCCTTCCGCCATGCGCTTGCGCGCCCGGCTCACCAGCTGCCGGACCGCCGGCTCGCCGGCCCGCAGGATCTCGGCGATCTGCGCGTACGGGTAGTCGAAGGCCACTCGCAGCACGTACGCGGCGCGCTCGTTGGGGGAGAGCTTCTCCATGACCATGAGCGCCGCGAACTCCAGCGCCTCGCCGCGCTCGGCGCCGAGGTACGGGTCCGCCTCGGTGTCGACCGGTTCGGGCAGCCACGGCCCGATGTAGGTCTCGCGCCGGGCCCGTGCCGACTTGAGCGCGTTGATGGCGAGACAGGTCGTGGTGGTCGCGAGGAACGCCGCGGGGTGCTCGACCCGCGCGCGGTCGTACGCCTGCCAGCGCAGCCAGACCTCCTGCACCAGGTCCTCGGCTTCGGCGGCGCTGCCGAGCATCCGGTACGCGATGCCGAACAAACGCGGCCGAACCTCGGTGAAGACGGCTGCGGCCTCGTCGAGCGCGTCGTCCGGCCGCCGCTCCGCCTCAGTTGTCACACCGCGCCCCTTCCGCTCGCCCGCTCCGGAGCGTACTCCGCGGAGGGCGGAGCCGCCCCCCGCGCACAGGGCATTCATATACTTGACTACGTTAATTAAATCTCGCTACGATCGCCGGGAGCGCTCCCGAAAGGACGTTGCGATATGGATGTCAAACGAAGCAGGCGACTGGCCCTCACCACCGCCGCGGTCGCGGCCCTCGGCGCAGGCGCGCTGACGATCGCCACCGCCAACCAGGCTCAGGCCGAGGAGGGCTGCGAGGTCGAGTACCGGATCGTCAGCAGCTGGGGCGGCGGGTTCCAGGCGAACGTCGCCGTCACCGCCGCCGAGCCGATCGACGGCTGGGAGATCACCTGGGACTTCCCGGCCGGCACCGCCGTCTCCAGCGCCTGGAACGTCGACTGGAACCAGTCCGGCACCGGTTTCAGCGGCTCCGACGTGGGCTGGAACGCGGCCATCGGCTCCGGCCAGACCCGTGAGGTCTTCGGCTTCATCGGCTCCGGCAGCACCGCCGCCCCGCAGGGCATCGCCGTCAACGGGGACCTCTGCGACGGCCAGTCCGAGCCCACCGGCGGACCCACCGACCCGACCGCGACGCCCACCGTCGACCCGCCCGGCGAGCCCGTCGCGATCATGCCCCTCGGCGACTCCATCACCGGCAGCCCCGGCTGCTGGCGCGGCAACCTCTGGGACCTCCTCGACCGGGCCGGCCACGAGGTCGACTTCGTCGGCTCCCTCTCCCAGGCCTGCAACCCGACCGGCTCCGACCCCGACCATGAAGGCCACGGCGGCTACCAGGTCACCCAGTCGGTCGCGAACGGCAGCGTCCGCGGCTGGCTCGAGCAGCACACCCCCGACGTGCTCATGATGCACTTCGCCACCAACGACGTCTGGTCGGCGATCCCGCCCTCGCAAATCCTCGCGGCCTACACCCAGATCGTCGCCGACCTGCGCGAACTCAACCCGGACGCGGTCATCCTCGTCGCGCAGATCATCCCGCTGCACCCCGATCCGTCCTTCGGCTGCACGGACTGCCCGCAGCGCGCGATCGACTTCAACGCCACCATCCCGGGCTGGGCCGCCGGCCTCACCACCGCCGAGTCCCCGATCGTCGTGGTCGACCAGTGGACCGGCTTCGACCCCGCCGTCGACACCTACGACGGCGTCCACCCCGACGAGGACGGCTACGCCAAGCTCGCCGCCAACTGGTTCGAAGCGCTCGACCCGATCCTGTCCTGACCGACTCGGCCCACCGGGCGCCCGGCGGTTCCTTGCGCGTTCCGCCTGGGGCGCCGACCGGCAGGGGGCTGCGCACCGCTGACGCATGGCGCCGCTCACCCGTTGGGTGAGCGGCGCTGATGTTTCGCGGCCGGTCACTGGCTTTCGCAAGCGGTCCCGTCGCTGTCGCCGTCCAGGTGCTCTGCGTACCGATCGTCGGTTGCGGGGATGTCGGTCGCCCCGTCAGCGCGAGCCTCGGTGCAGTTGTCGTACTGGGAGTCCTGAGGAGCCTGCCCTTGTCCCTCGGAGTCCTGCGCGGTTCCGCTCCAGTTCTCACATCCGACGCCGTCGTTGTCGGCGTCCAGATGCTCGCCGAACCCGTGCTGTCCTTCTAGGACGGGAGCCGCGCCCGCATCGCGGGCCGCCTCGCAGTTCTCGTACTCGAAGTTCGGATCCGTCTCCGCGTCCGATTGTTCGTCGGTGTCCTCCATCGACGTTTCGCCGGAGGTGTCGTCGTCCGACTCCTCCATCATCGCTTCCTCGTCGAGCGGCTGGAAGTCGACCAGTTCGAAGTCGTGGGTGATTTCCCGTTCTTGCGTTCGTTCTCCGCCTGCGGGCGAAGTCGCGATGACGCCCAGGACGAGCGTCATGACCCCCGCTGCTTCGAGCAGCAGCCGAGGCAGTAGACGATTGCGGTGAGATTGCGTTTCGTGCCGTCTGTTGTGGACTGACGGCGAGGACGGTGATCGCATCACTACCTCCAATAGCATCGCTTTCGTGCTATTCGACGACCCCTCTGGGGCCTCCCTCGAAGGATAGGTCGGCGATTGGGGTCGAGCACGCAAGATGCGGAATCGAATTGCGAGACCCCTGGTCGCGAAGGGCGATGTGGTGCGGCCCGGTTGTTTTCGGCACGGGACGACCGTGCCGAAAACAACCAGAGAACGCTGATCGGAAAGGTGCTTTAGAGGACCACGCCCTCGATCTCGAACGTCTGCACCGTGTTCGCCGGGAACGCCCGCGAGAACCGCTTGGAGGCGACCTGCGTGTCCGTGTACCGCGCGTACCGCTCGGAGCCGCCGGTCTGGGTCGACCAGCGCGTGACCGTGCCGTTGGGAACCGTGCCGAACCGCGAGAGGTCGTACGTGATCGTCTGGGCCGTGCCGTAGTTGGTGGTGACGAGCACGAGCCGCCGCGCGGCGGCGTCGTAGGCCGCGACCGTGTTGGCCTCGCCGCCGTCGATGATGCGCATGCCGGGGCGGATGTGGCGGACGTACTGGGCGTACACGAAGTACTTGGCGTTCGCCGAGCCGAGCGTGCCGGTCTCGTTGTTGGCCTCGATGATGCCCCAGCCGCCGCCGTCGAGGACCTGCCAGTAGCACCACGCGGTCGGGTGCAGCCAGCGGAAGTCGAGGTTGAGGTTGCGCGCCAGGCGCATGCCGGTGGCGTCGTTCTCGCCGTACTCGGAGTTCCAGAGCTTCTTCCCGGCGGCGCTGACGGCGCTGTAGACCGAGTCGCGGCGGCCGTTCTCGTACTGGTAGCCGTGGACGTTGACCTTGGCGATCTTGCCCTTCGCGGAGCCGGTGAGCCCGTTCCAGGTGCTCACGGCCTGGTCGTACAGGGACTCGTCGGAGGCGGTGATCGGCATCCACGAGAGGCCGCGCGCGTCGAGCTCGGCCCGCAGGTGGTCGATGACGACCGACTGGGTGGCGACGTTGAAGTGGCAGCCCTCCTGGGTGCCGGTGGCGGTCCACCAGTTCGCGATGGGCTCGTTGAAGGGGTCCACGTAGTCGAAGTCGACGCCCCAGTTGTCGTGGGCGTACTTCGCGATGGTGGCCATGTAGACCGCGTGCTGCTGCCGGTTCCACGACTGGAGGTTGTCGGCGTTCCCGTCCGCGCCGCCGGAGGGGTTGTGGTTCACGCACATCCACCACATGGGCGAGTTCGAGAACAGCTCGAAGATGTTCGCGCCGCGGTCGCGGGCCTTCCACATGAGGTTGCGCTGCGCGCTGTCGACGAACCAGTTCCAGCTCGCGGAGGCCGGGTCGCTGGAGTTCCAGTCGAGCCAGTAGCCGTCGATCTGGCGCGAGCGCATCATGTTGGGCGAGACGACCATCGACTCGCCGTTGATCGAGTTCGTGGAGCACGCCCCCGCGTTGTAGCGCACGATGTTGAGGCCCAGGCCCGGCAGGTTCGCGCCCCCGAAGGCCACGGTGTTGCGGGTGAACATGATGTCCGCGAGGTCGTTGCGGTTGCCGAAGGCCTTGCCCCACCAGGCCAGCGAGGTGCCCCATCCCTCCCAGGTGCCCCAGTTCGTCGTCGGCACCGGGGTGGTCGTGTAGTCGGCCTGGGCCGAGGACGCGACGGCCCCCGAGCCGACGGCGCCGACTCCGGCGGCGGTGATGAGTGTGCGGCGACGCATGCGGGCCTCCATTGGCTCGGGCGGTGAGAGAATCCGATGATCGCACCCGGAATTGAGAAAGTCAACTCCTTCGATAAAGCATGAGAAGAAGTGGAACCCTAGCGCACGGACGCGAATGAATCGACAGATGTAAATCCGACTCGAAGCGCTCGCGAGGCAGTCCCGGCAGAGCCGCCGGCCGCGTCGCGCACGAAGGTAGGGTGGGGCCGTCAGCGACCGAAAGGGGTTTCACGTGAGCATCAGCGTGCTGTTCATCGGCGGTACCGGCCGCATCTCCACCTCCTGCGTGCGCGAGGCCGTGCGACTGGGCATGGACGTCACCGTCCTCAACCGCGGCCGCACCGCCGAACGCCCCCTCCCCGCCGAAGTCGCCATCCTCACCGGCGACGCCAACGACCCCGCCTCCGTCCGCGAAGCCCTCGCCGACCGCACCTTCGACGCCGTCGTCAACTGGGTCAACTTCACCCCCGCGCAGGTCGAGCGCGACATCGAGCTCTACGCCGACCGCACCGGCCAGTACCTCTTCATCAGCTCCGCCAGCGCCTACCAGACCCCGCCCGCGTCCCTGCCCGTCACCGAGTCCACCCCGCTGCGCAACCCCTACTGGCAGTACTCCCGCGACAAGATCGCCTGCGAAGACCTCCTCGTCGCCGCCTACCGCGACACCGGCTTCCCCGCCACGATCATCCGCCCCTCCCACACCTACGACGAGACCATGCTGCCCTTCGACGGCGGCTGGACCGTCGTCGAGCGCATGCGCCGGGGCAAGCCCGTCATCGTCCACGGCGACGGCACCTCACTGTGGACCATCACCCACGCCCGCGACTTCGCCGTCGGCTTCACCGGACTCCTCGGCCGCGACGACGCGATCGGCGAGGCCTTCCACATCACCGGCGACGAGGCCCCCACCTGGAACCAGATCTACGGCTGGGTCGCCGAAGCCGCCGGCGTCGAACCCCGCCTCGTGCACGTCCCCAGCGACGCCATCGCCGCCGCCGATCCCCACTGGGGCGCAGGCCTCCTCGGCGACAAGGCCCACTCCATGGTCTTCGACAACGCCAAGGTCAAGCGCCTCGTGCCCCAGTTCGGCCTCGGCGCCACCCCCTACAAGCTCGGCGCCCGCGAAGTGATCGAGTGGTACGACGCGCACCCCGAGCACCAGACCGTCGACGCCGAAGCCGACAGGACCATGGACTGGCTCGCGGACCGCTACGCCCCCAAAGCGATGTAGCGATCAGTCGCCCGCGAGCTCCCAGCCGTCGGGCACCAGGTCCGCGTCCTCGCACAGGAGGGCGCGGCCCTCCTTCACCCGCACCTTGTCGACGTACACGCCGCGCCCCTGGTACGCCGGGTCGCTCGTGTACCGCCACCGCACCCGCGCCGCCCCGTCCGGCAGCACCGCGTCCGCCTGGATCCACCGGCGCCCCGCGAACCCCGAGAACACGCCCTCGGTCCGCCAGCAGTGGTCCTCCGTGCGCAGCGACAGCGGCACCGCCGTCCACGTCGCGCCGTCGGCGCTCGCCTCCAGCACCGCCTCGTCCGTCGCCTCGGTGTCGTACCACAGCGCGAACGACGCCTTCGCCCCCGAGGTCGCGCGCGGCAGCACCGCCGTCAGCGTCGCGGTCACCGCATCCGCCTGGCCCGCATACCAAGCCGTGCGCCCGGTCTTCGGCTTCACCGGCACCGCCCGGCCCATCGGGCGGCTCGCCGCCCGCCGGTACGCGCTCGCCGTGCCCCAGTTCCGCGTCGGGTGGACCCGGTTCGTCAGCAGCACCAGCATCGTCCCCGCCAGCGGGTCGAGCACGAGCGACGTGCCCGTGTAACCGGTGTGCCCCACCGTGACCGGCGAACTCATCGCGTCCATGTACCAGCGCTGGTCGAGCTGCCAGCCGAGGCCGCGCGCGGCGCTGTCGCCCATGCCGGCGTTCATGTCGGTGAAGACGAGCCGCGCGGTGTTCGGGGTGAGGATCTCGGCGCCGCCGTAGCGGCCGCCGTTGAGGATCATCTGCCCGAAGACCGCGAGGTCCCAGGCGGTGGCGAAGACCCCGGCGTGCCCGGCGACGCCGCCGAAGGCCCACGCGTTCTCGTCGTGCGCCTCGCCGTGGACCATGCCCCGGCCGGTCCAGGGCTGGTACTCGGTGGCGGCGGTCCGCGCCCGGTCGGCCAGGTTGTACCCGGTGTCCTTGAGCCCCAAGGGCTCGCAGATGAGTTCGGCGACGAGCGCGTCGAGGGGCTTCTCGGCCACGATCTCGAGGATCTTGCCGAGCACGATCAGGTTGAGGTCGGAGTACTCGTAACCGCTGCCGGGCGGGCGGCGCAGCGGCCGCGCGTAGATCGCCTCCATGCGCGCCTGCTCGTCGGGCAGGCTGTACAGGTTGATGAACGCGATCATGCCGGAGGTGTGGGAGAGCAGGTGCCCCAGAGTGATCGGGGTCTTCTGCGGGTCGAGGGCGTCGAAGTCGGGCAGGTACTCGACGACGGGCAGTTTGAGGTCGACGAGTCCCTCATCCATGAGCGCGCCGGTCACGGTGGCGGTGAACAGCTTCGAGATGGACGCGAGGTCGTAGACGGTGCCGGTCTCGGCGGGCAGCCACTCGGCGGGCGGCAACTCGATCGCCGTCTTCGCCGCCTCGTCCCAGCCGGAGTAGCGCAGCCGGTGCCCGCCGGCCGCGTGCTCGACGACGACGCCGTCACGCGCGGCGAGCACGGTGTAGCCGGGGAACGAGGGCGCCGGCCCCGCCATGAACGACTCGAGGCCGGGGGTGATGCGGGCGATGTGGGCGGCGGTGAGGCGGGCGTCGCCGCACGAGCCGTACCGCAGTTGAGCAGGGTTTTCAGGGAACGTCACGTCGTAGGGGCCGGCCGTTGGCGGGCCGGTGAGTTCGGGCATGGAGGGGATCTCCTCGGCGTTGGCGCGGGAGGCCAGCGCGAGCGCCAGCGCCGCCCCCGCCGCGCCCCCGAGCATGGTTCGACGCTGCATTCGTGTCTCCTGGTTATCGTGCCATCACTAAGCGGTGCGGCGATAGAGCAAATACGACTCTCTTTGCTCGGAAAACGCATCCAATTCCTCGGCCCACAGCGTCGTCACCTCGTCGACGTCGGCGCCCGCCTCGATCGCGAGGCGCACGGCCTGGTTCCCTGTCAGCTTGTCGAGCCAGAACGAGGTCGTGTCCTGCGAGCGCCACCCGTACTGCGGGAAGGCGCGCCGCTGGGCGATGATCATCGCCAGCGCCGTCCGGATCGGGTCGAAGTCCCGCCTGGAGGTCACCTGCAGCTCGACGCCGCCGCAGACCTTGCCCGCCCATTTCGAGAACGTCGGCGTGAAGTACGCCTCGCGGAACCGGGCACCCGGGAGGCCTTGCACCGCCTCGGCCCAGGCGTGGTCGATCCCGGGCGCGCCGAGCAGTTCGAACGGCTTGGTCGTGCCGCGCCCCTCCGAGAGCGCGGTCGCCTCGAACAGGCACGTCCCCGGGTAGGCGAGCGCCGTGGCCGCGGTGGGCATGTTGGGGGACGGCGGCACCCACGGCAGGCCGGTCTGGTCGAAGTGCATGTCCCGCTTCCAGCCGCGCATCTTCACGACGGTGAGGTCCGCCGGGGTCGCGACGAACTCGCCGTTGAACAGGGACGCGAGTTCGCCCACGGTCATGCCGTGCCGCTGCGCGATGGGCTTGAGCCCCACGAACGTGGCGTGCTCGGGGTGGAGGACCGGCCCGCTCGCCTCGCGGCCCGTCACCGGGTTCGGCCGGTCGAGCACGACGAACCGCAGTCCGAGCTGCCCGGCCGCCTCGAGTGCGAGGTACATGGTCCAGATGTAGGTGTAGAACCGCGAGCCGACGTCCTGGATGTCGAAGACCAGCGTCTCGACCCCGGCCTCGGCCAGCAGTGCT
Organism: Glycomyces sp. NPDC049804; assembly: GCF_040674615.1. Taxonomy (NCBI): domain Bacteria; kingdom Bacillati; phylum Actinomycetota; class Actinomycetes; order Glycomycetales; family Glycomycetaceae; genus Glycomyces; species Glycomyces sp. NPDC049804. The sequence goes on along the minus strand of NZ_JBFAMQ010000009.1, from coordinate 98,761 downwards.
GCCATCTGGTCCTTGTTGTTGTAGGCGTTGTAGACCGGGATGCCGGTCTTCGGGTCGAGGAAGAAGTCCTCGCCCTCGCCGGCCTGGGAGACCCCGCGGAAGCCGTGCTCGGGCCCGAACACGGCCACGAGGTCCACGTTGCCGCTGGCGTGCATGAGGTCCACCTCGTGGCTCAGGTCGGGGAGCACGCCGGTGGGGTTGGAGACGACGCCGACCCGCTGCCCGGCGAGTGCGGCGAAGCCGTCCTCGGCGAGCACTTCGATGCCGGTGCGGACCCGCCCGCCGCCCGCGGCGGCCGGGACGGCGGCGGTGGTCGCGAGCGCGGCCCCGGCCAGTGCGCTCCCCAGGAGCCTCCTGCGCTGCATGGCGATCCCCTTCACTCGTACGAGAGGCCGTGGCCGAAGGCGAACAGGACCGATTCGGGGTCGTCCGCGCGCGGGATGTCGACGGGCAGCCGCCCCTGCGGGTCGAGGTGGCCGAGGACGGCGGCGACGGCCGATTCGAGCCCGTCGGCCGAATACGAGTAGGTCGCCAGGTAGGCGTTGACGTCCTCGGTGAGGTGCGCGATGTCGTACGGGTTGCGGACGCCGAGCGCCACGACGGGCACGCCGGTGGCGGCGAGGGCCTTGACGAGTGCGACCTGGCCGGGGTTGTCGCCGACCCCGTTGGTGCTCACCACGATGAACGCCTTCCCGTCCGCGGCGGCGACAGCCGCGTCGATCTGGGCCTGGGTCGGGGCGATGCCGGTGACGACGCGGGCGGGGGAGAAGCCGCGCTTGGCGAACTCGGCGGTGAGCACGTTCGTGGTGGTCTCGCCCCAGCCGGTGACGAGGAGCGCGCCGCCGTCGGTGGGGATCGGCAGGGTGCCGTCGTTGGTGACGAGGGTCGTGGTCCGGTCCGAGAGCGCTTGGGCCGCTTCGAGGTGCGCGGGGATGCCGACGATGGAGGCGACCTCGCCGGGGTCGGCGTACGGGTCGTCGTAGAGCCCGAGCCGGTACTTGAGGCCGAGGATGCGGGTCACGGACTCGTCGATGCGGGACTCGGTGAGCTCGCCGGAGGCGACGGCGGCGAGGACCGCGTTGTAGGCCAGGTCGAGGTCGACGGGCATGAGCAGCATGTCGATCCCGGCGAGGAGGGCGAGGACGGGAATGCGGTCGTCGCCGTAGCCTTCGCGCACGCCTTCCATGGCGAGGGAGTCGGTGACGATGACACCCTCGTAGCCCAGCTCCTCGCGCAGCAGCCCGGTGAGGATCGGCTTGGAGAGGGTGGCGGGCGTCAGGGTCGGGTCGAGGGCGGGGAACTGGATGTGGGCGCTCATGATCGCGCCGACCCCGGCCTCGACGGCGGCGCGGAACGGCGGCGCGTCGATCGTCTGCCACTCCTCGTAGGTGTGGTCGATCTGCGGCAGGTCGGTGTGGCTGTCGTCCTCGGTGTCGCCGTGGCCGGGGAAGTGCTTCACGGTCGCGGCGAGGTCGCCGCGCGCCTGGTAGCCCTCGACCTGGGCGGCGGCGAACCCGGCGACGTGCTCGGCGTCGGACCCGAAGGAGCGCACGCCGATCACCGGGTTCGCCGGGTTGACGTTGACGTCCGCGTCGGGCGCGAAGTTGAGGTTGAGGCCCATCGCGCGCAGCTCGGTGCCGCTGATGACGGCCGCGTCGTAGGCGGCCGCGGTGTCGTGGGTCGCGCCGAGCGCCATCGCGCCGGGCAACTGCGTCGCGGGCGCGGTGATCCGAACGACGAGGCCGTGCTCCTGGTCGGTGGCGATGAGCAGCGGCTCGCCGCCGTCCGCTGTGGACGCGGCCTGGAGGCCGTTGGAGAGGCCCGTGATCTGGGCGGGGTTCGCGACGTTGTTCGACCAGGTGAAGTAGATGATGCCGCCCACTTTGTAAGCGGCGATGAGCTCGGCGGCGTTGTCCACGCCGTGCGTCTCCTGGTTCTTCGCGACGTCGGCGGCGTCCGTGGTGTCGGCGGTGCGCCCGTAGGCGTACACCGTGAACAGCTGGCCCACTTTCGCTTCGAGGCTCATGGCCTTGAGGCGGCGCTTGACGAACCGCCGCTCTCCCTTGTCGCCGTGGGCTTGGGCGGTGCTCGCGGTGGCGGCGGCCGCGGCGGCGCCGAGGGCGGCTGCGAGCACGGTCCGGCGGGGATGCGTCATGGGCTCCTCCAGGTGGGGCGGGTCCTTTTTTGACCTAGTCGACCCGATCGGCCCATCCTGGCAGAAAACTTCATGTGAAGGCAAGCCTACGGAAAAAATTTTCAGACAGTGTTCAAGCGAGCGCGGGCTCCGCGAAGTGGAGGGTCCCGGCGTCGGCGTCCAAGGTCGCCCTGAGCCCCAGCGGGATCGTCAGCGAACCGGCGCAGTGGCCGAACCCGAACTCCTCGACCACCGGGAGGCGCAGTCCGGCGAAGCGGTCGCGCAGGACCGCGCGGACCTCCTCGTACGGTCCGCAGTCGGCCCACGAGCCGAACAGGACGCCCCCGAGGCCGTCCAGGTACCCGGCCCGTTCGAGCTGGGTCAGCGCCCGGTCGATCCGGTAGGGCGCTTCACCGACGTCCTCGAGGAGCAGCAGGCCGCCGCCCACGTCCTGGCGGTGGTGGCACGTCCCGGCCTCGGCGGCCAGGAGCGTCAGCGTGCCCCCGAAGGTGACCCCGGTGGCCGTGCCGCCCCGCAGCGGCTTCGCCGTGGGCGACGCGATCCGCTGCACCCGTTCGGGTTCGAACAGGGTCGCCCGCAAGTGCTCCCGCATGGCCGAGTCCGATGCGAACAGCGACCAGCTCGGCATCGGCCCGTGGATCGAGGCGACGCCCAGCTCCACGGCGATCGCCTCGTGGATCGCGGTCATGTCGCTGAAGCCGACGAACGCCTTCGGCTCGGCCGCGCGGAGGTCCTCCCAGCCGACGTGCTCGACCATCCGCTGCGAGCCGTACCCGCCGCGCGCGGCGACCACGGCCGCGAAGGACGGGTCGAGCCAGGCTTTCGCGAAGTCCACGGCCCGATCCGCGTCGGTCCCGGCGAGGTACCCCGCACTGTCGGCGGCGTGCGGCATGAGGACCGGCTCCAGGCCCCAGCTCCGCAGGACCGCGAGCCCGGCGTCGAGCGCGCCCTCGGGGTACGGGCTCGCGGGGGAGACGATCGCGACCCGGTCGCCGGGCGCGAGCCGCCTCGGGCGGCGCAGCGGCTTGAGGCTCACGGCTTGAGCTCCAGTTCGAAGTCGGGGCCGGGGAACGCGAAGACCTGCGCGTACAGGGCGTGCTCGGCGAGCACCGCGTCGATGACCGTGGCGTCGCGGCGGAAGCCGTGCTGCTCGCCCTCGTAGGCGCGGTAGGCGTGCGGCACGCCCCGGCCCGCGACCGCCCGGAGCAGCCGCTCAGCCTGCTCGGGCGGGCAGACCTCGTCGTCCAGGCCCTGCAGCAGCAGGAACGGGACCTCGATGCGGTCCGCGTGGTGCACCGGCGAGCGCAGCAGCGAGCGCTCCTCGAGGACCTCCGGCCCGCCCACGAGCGAGTACACGTACTGCGACTCGAAGTCGTGCGTGCCGTTCCCGGTCCAGCCGGAGAGGTCGAGGATCGGGTACTTCACCACCGCGCACGCGTAGACCCCCCGCGCCGCAGGGGAAGTGAGCGATGCGGCGGCGGTCCAGCCGCCCGCGCTGCCGCCCCGGATCGCGATCCGCGCGGGATCGGCGGCGCCCTCGGCGGCCAGCGCCCGCGCGACGGCCGCGCAGTCCTCGACGTCCACTTCGCCCCAGCGTTCGCGCAGCCGCTCCCGGTACTCGCGGCCGTAGCCGGTGGAACCGCCGTAATTGACCTCGACGACGCCGATGCCGCGCGAGGTGAAGTAGGCCAGCTCCATGTCGAGCACCGCCCGCACATGGCTGGTCGGCCCGCCGTGGACCCACACCGCGTAGGGCGGCAGTTCGCCTTCCGGCCCTTCGTGGTCGGGGTTGAGGGGCGGGTAGACGTGCGCGTGGATCTCGCGCCCGTCCGGCCCGGTGAACGTCCGGTCCTCGGGGACCGGATAGTACGCGGGGTCCACAAGGTCCTCGTTCGCGGCGGCGACGACCCGCGCCGTGCCGTTCACCGCGTCGACCTCGACCACCTCGTAGCCGGTGTGCGGGGTCGCGGCCAGGCCGTACACGCGGTCGCCGACGGCCGCGATCCCCGGCGCCCACTCGGTCCAGGGCCCGTCGACGAGGTTCATCTTCCGGTCCCACGCGTCGAACACGCCGAGGCGGCCCTCGCCCTTGCCGTGCACGGCCGCGATGTCGCCGCTGGCGAGGATCTGGAACCAGCGCTTGCCCAGGTCCCACATGGGCCCGGCGAACTCCTCCTCCGCTTCGTGGACCGTGCCGGACTCGCCGGTGAACGGGTCGATCCAGTGCAGGTTCCACCAGCCGGTGCGGTCGCCGGTGAACACGAGCGTGCTGTCGCGCGACCACTCCACCTGCGCGATGGCCTCGCCCTCGCCTCCGGCGACCGTCCGGACCTCCGCCAGCGACCCGTCGCCGGTGACCTCCGCGACGCGCAGTTCCGTCTCGTCCCAAGGCATGTGCGGGTGGTTCCAGGCGATCCACGCGACCGAGCCGCCGTCCGGGCTGAGCTTGGGGCCGGTGAGGAACCGGTACGCGTCGTCGGTCAGCTCCCGCACCGCCGCCGCCTCGCCGCGCCCGGTCAGGCCCACGGCCGCGAGCACCCGCCGCACCTCGGTCGGCTCCGGCCCGGTGTGCTGCTCCATGACCGCCCACGCCTCGAACCGCTCGAGGTCGATCACCGGATCGCACCAGCGCAGCCCCCCGGGCCGCTCCGGCGCGGGCGAGACCGGCCGCGGCTCGCCGCCCTTGTCGGGCTCGAACACGTACAGGCGCTGGTCGTCGAAGTTCGTGAAGACCACGATCGGCGAGCCGTCCTCGAGGATCGCGCCCGCCCACGGCCGCCCGCCGTACTCGTGGACCCGGTTGCGCACGTTCCACGGCGGGGGCAGGACCGACACGGCGGTCCCGTCCTCGGTGCGGCGCATCAGCGCCCGCCGCCCGCTCTCCTCGGGACGCGGCTCGGTCCACCACAGCTCGCCGCCGACCGCGCCGAGGTGGCCCGGCCGGCCGTCGGCGGCCGCGACCATCGCCGCGGTGATCGGGGATTCCCAAGCGCCGTAGGGGGACTGCTTGCTCATGAGCGACCTTTCTCAGGCGTTGCGCAGGAAGTCGTCCAGGACCTTCAGCCCGAACCGCAGGCCCTCGACCGGGACCCGCTCGTCGACGCCGTGCGCGAGCCGCCCGTACCCGAGCTCCGCGGTCTGACCGAGCGGGGAGAACCCGTACCCGGTGATGCCCAGCTGCGCGAACTGCTTCGCGTCGGTCCCGCCGGACATGCAGAACGGCACCGGGAGACCCTCGGGGTCGAACCTCCGCACCGCCGCGCGCATCGCGGCGAACGTCGGGGAGTCGACCGGCGCGGCCAGCGGCTGCGTGCGGTGCTGGTACTCCCAGCGCACGTCGGGACCGCACAGCTCGTCCATGGTCGCCTCGAACTCGGCCTCGCCGCCGGGCAGCACCCGGCCGTCCACTTCGGCGTAGGCGTGCTCGGGAATCACGTTGACTTTGTACCCGGCCCGCAGCACCGTGGGATTCGCGCTGTTGCGCAGCGTCGACTCGACCAGCTGCGCGGCCGGGCCGAGCTTCGCGAGGAGCCCGTCCACGTCGTCGAGGTCCGGTTCGGCGCCGTACACCGCGGCCAGCTCGGTGAGCGCCGCCCGCACCGTGGGCGTCAGCCGCAGCGGCCACTCGTGCGCGCCGATCCGCGCGACCGCGGCCGCCAGCTTCGCGACCGCGTTGTCCGGGTTGGCCTTCGAGCCGTGCCCGGCCGTGCCCTCGGCGGTCAGCCGCAGCCACGCCGTGCCCCGCTCGCCCGCCGCGATCGGATAGAGCCGCAGCCCGTTCCCGCCGTGGAACGTGAACCCGCCCGACTCCGAGACGCCCTCGGTGCAGCCCGCGAACAGCTCCGCGTGCGCGTCCGCGAGGTACCCCGCCCCGAACTCGGCGCTGGCCTCCTCGTCGGCGGTGAACGCCACGACGATCGGCCGCCGCGGCCCGACCCCGGCCTTCGCCCACGCGCGCACGGCCGCGAGGACCATCGCGTTCATGCTCTTCATGTCGATCGCGCCCCGGCCCCACAGCATCCCGTCGCGGACCTCCCCGGAGAACGGGTGCACGCTCCAGTCCGCGGCCTCGGCCGGGACCACGTCCATGTGCCCGTGCACCAGCAGCGCCGGGGCCTCCGGGTCCGTCCCCTCGATGCGGGCCACCACATTGGACCGGCCCGGCGCCTTCTCCAGGATCTGCGACTCGACGCCGACCTCGGCCAGCTTCGCCGCCGCGTACTCGGCCGCCTCGCGCTCGTTCCCGTCCCCGCCACCGCGATTGGTGGTGTCGATCCGGATCAGCTCCGACGTGAACCGCACGACCTCGTCGAGCGCCTCCGCGCCGATCGGCTCACCCATATCGCTCCTCCATCGCCGCCGAGGCGATCGTCGTAACGGCCTTGAAGCACCGGATGGCCTCGTACATCGTGGGCAGGTCGAAGCCGACCCGCCGCTCACCGCACCGCTCCACGCCCGGGATGACCGTGACGGCCCCGGCCAGGTGCTCGGCGTCGAACTCGACCTCGATCCGGTGCGGCTCGACCACGGCCTCGCGCCGCCCGGCCAGCGCCACCGCCTCGGCCGCGCCCTTGCGGATCGCGCGCACCGCCCACTTCGGGGTCCGGCACGCCGCCGCATACCGCGAGACGTAGTCCTTCACCGCGATCCCGACGGCCTTGGGCGCGTACTCGCGCGCGTCCTCGATCGTCTTGTCGTCGCCGGTCACCATGATCACCGGGACCCCGAACTCGGCCGCCACCGCCGCGTTCAACCGGCCCTCGCCGGCGCGCACGCCGTCGAGCCACACGCCGGTGATCGTGTTCGCCAGGTAGGTGTGCGCGAGCACGCCCTCCAGGCCCGCCCCCGCGTGGTAGCCGAGGAACACCACCGCGTCAGCGTCCCGCACGCCTTCCATCATGGACAAATCCTTGTGCCGGCCGCTCACCACCGTCACCGGCCACTCGAACCGCTCGACCATGAGGTTCCGCATCGACCAGTGCGCGTCGTTGACCACGACCTCCCGCGCCCCGCCCCGGTGCAGCCCCTCCACCGCGGCGTTCACCTCGTCGGTGAACAGCGGCCGCATCCGCTCCCAGCCGGGACCTCCCGGGAGCACATCGTCGGGGCAGGTGACACCCGTGGCGCCCTCCATGTCGGCGCTGATCAGAATCCTCACACCCCGATCCTCGCATCCGCGTGCGGGGCACGGTCGAGATGGCACGCGACCAGATGCGGTTTCGCCTCGGCCCCAAGGATCTCCGGGTCCTCACCCGTGCACCGGTGCAGCACCGGCGCGGCGTTCCCCGACGCCACCTCCTGGCAGCGCGGCCGGAACCGGCACCCGCCCGGGATCTTCGACGCGTCCGGCAGCTCCCCGGCCAGCACGATCGGCTCCGCGACGGGGGACTGCGCCTCTGAAAACCGTGGGAGCACCGACACCAGCGCCCGCGTATACGGATGCCTCGGAGCCGTGAGCACCTGCTCCACCGGCCCCTGCTCCACGATCCGCCCCAGGTACATGATCGCGATCCGGTCCGCGATGCTCCACGCCAGACCCAGGTCGTGCGTGATGATGAGCGACCCCAGGCCCTGCTCCTCCTTGAGCCGCAGCAGCAGCGCCAGGATCTCCCCGCGCACCGACGCGTCGAGTGAGGCGACCGGCTCGTCCGCGATGAGCAGGCTCGGCTCCAGCACCAGCGCCCCCGCGATCACCACCCGCTGGCGCTGCCCGCCCGACAGCTCGTGCGGGTACGCCAGGAAGAACTGCTCCGGCGGCCGCAGGCCCGCGCGCGACAGCGCCGCCGCCACCCGGCCCGGCTCGTCGTCACCGATCCCGTGGATCCGCAGCCCCTCGGCCACCGCGTCGTACACCGTGTGCCGCGGATTCAACGCGCCCGTCGGGTCCTGCAGCACCAACTGCACCCGCCGCCGGTACGCCTTCAACGCCCGCGTCGAGTACCGCAGCGGCACCCCGTCGAACGCCACCGTCCCGCCCGTCGCCCGCTCCAGACCCAGCAGCGTCCGCGCCAACGTCGTCTTGCCGCAACCGGACTCGCCCGCCAGCGCCACGATCTCGCCCGGCGCCACGTCCAGGTCCACCCCGTCCACGGCCCGCGCCACCCGCCCGCCCGGCAGCCCGAACTCGACCCGCAGCCCCCGGGCCGTCAACGCCCTCTCCTCAACCGACAACGGGCATCCCTTCCTGCGCGACGAAACAGGCGCTCACCCGCGCCGCACCCACCTCGAGCAGCTCCGGCGACTCGGCACCGCACCGCTCCACCGCCACCGCGCACCGCGGCCGGAACGAGCAGCCCTCCGGCAGCCGCAGCGGATCCGGCGGATCGCCCGCCAGCCCGCCCGGGTTCATCCGCGCCGCCGGGTCCCCGATCACCGGGAACGCCGCCCCCAGCGCGGCCGAATACGGGTGCCGCGCCTGCGCGAACACCTCGTGCGCCGGCCCCTGCTCGACGATCCGGCCCGCGTACATCACCGCCGCCCGGTCGCACACCGCCGACAGCACCGACAGGTCGTGGCTGATCATGACCAGGCCGACGCCCCGCTCCCGCACCAGATCCGAGATCAACCGCAGCACCTGCGCCTGCACCATCACGTCCAGCGCCGTCGTCGCCTCGTCGGCGATCACCAGGTCAGGATCGCACGCCAGCGCCATCGCGATCATCACGCGCTGACGCTGCCCGCCCGACAGCTCGTGCGGGAAGCTCCGCGCCCGCGACGGCGGCAGCCCCACCCGCTCCAGCAGCGCCTCCGCGCGCTTCGCGGCCTGCGCCGGCGTCGTCTTCGGCTCGTGCACCAGGATCGGCTCGGCGATCTGCCTCCCGATGCGCTGCACCGCGTTCAGCGAGTGCATCGCCCCCTGGAACACGATCGACGCGCCCGTCCACCGCACCGCCCGCAGCCGCCCCCACCCCATCGCGAGCAGGTCCTCGCCGTCGAGCAGGATCTGCCCGCTCACCTCGGCGCTCTTGGGCAGCAGCCGCAGCACCGCCATCGCCAGCGTCGACTTCCCGCACCCCGACTCCCCGGCGATGCCCAGGGTCTCGCCGGCGTCGACCGCGAGGTCCACGCCCCGCACCGCCGGGAGCCGCCCGCGCGAACCCCGGTACGTCACCCGCAGGTCCTTGAACTCCAAGAGCGTCACGATGCACCCCGCAGCCTCGGATTGAACACGGCCTCCAGCGCCCGGCCGCACATCATGAACGCCAGCACCACGACCAGGATCGCGATGCCCGGCGGCAGGAGGTACCACCACGCGTGCGCCGAGACCGCCCCGTTCTCCGAGGCCCGGTTGAGGATCGACCCCCACGACACCACGCCGGGGTCGCCCAGGCCCAGCCACGCCAGGGACGACTCCATGAGGATCGCCGAGGGCACGAGCAGGGTCGCGCTGGCGAGCACGAGCGGGAGCACGTTCGGGAGGATGTGCTTGGTCATCTGGTGCCAGTGGCCCGCGCCGAGCGCCTTGGCGCGCTCCAGGTACGGCCTCGACTGGACCGTGAGCGTCTGGGCGCGCACGAGCCTGGTCGTGCCGGGCCAGGACACGAGGGCGATCACGGTGATGGTGGTGGCCATGCTGCGGCCGAGCACGGCGAGGAGCGCGATGGCCACGACCAGGCTGGGCAGCACCATGAACCAGTCGGAGAGGCGCAGCGCGACCCACCCGTACCAGCCGCCGATGTGGCCGCTGGTGACGCCCACGGCGGTGCCGATGACGATCGCCACGACGGTGGCGGTGAGTCCGATGAGGAGCGAGAGGCGCGAGCCCCAGACGGTGAGCGCGAGGATCGAGCGGCCGGTCTCGTCGGTGCCGAGCGGGTAGGCCGCGCTGGGCGGGGCCATGCGCTCGCCGGTGGCGCGGGTGACGCTGAGCGCCGACTCGTCGATGAGGACCGGCGCGGCGAGGGCGACGACGACGATGGCGCCCAGGAGGACGAGCCCCCACATGCCGGTCCTCTGGCCGCGGTAGGCGGTCCAGGACCGCTGGAAGGACTGCCGCCGCCGCGCCCATTTGAGGGCGCGCGGAGATACGGTGGTCGTACTCGTCATGACCTGCGGATCCTGGGATCGATGAACCAGTAGAGGACTTCGGCGCACAGCACGGCGACGATGGTCGAGCTGGAGAACAGCACGAACAGGGCCTGCAGCACGGGCCGGTCGGGGTAGAAGATCGCGTTGACGAACAGCGTGCCGAGGCCGGGCCAGCTGAAGACCGTCTCGGTGACGATGGAGCCGTTCACGACCGAGCCGAGCGCGAGGAACACGAGTGTCACGGTGGGCAGCAGCGCGTTCGGCACGGCGTGCTTCTGGCGCACCTCGTCGTCGCGCAGGCCCTTGGCGCGTGCGGTGGTGAGGTAGTCGCTCCCGATCTCGTCCAGGATGGACGACCGCATGATCATGAGGTACCCGGCGTACACCACGGCCGTGTAAGTGAGCACGGGCAGCACGAGGTGGTGGCCGATGTCCACGGCCTGCGACCAGAAGTCGGGCGGGGTGCTCGGCGAGCGCATCCCGTTGACGGGGAACAGCCCCAGGTACCGGGCGAAGACCAGGATCACGATCATGCCGAGCCAGAACGTGGGCGCCGAGTAGAGCACGAGCCCGGTCGCGACCTGGCCCTTGTCGAACCGGCTGCCCTGCTTCCAGCCCGAGCGCGTGCCGATCCAGAACCCGAGCAGGACCGCCAGGACCATGCCGGTGCCCGAGAGCAGGAGCGTGGCGGGCAGCCGCTCGACGATGAGGTCGAAGATCGGCCGCCGGTACTGGAAGGACTCGCCGAGGTCCATGGTGAGCGTGCCGGTGATGTAGTCCCAGAACTGCTGCCACAGCGGCCGGTCGAGGCCGAGTTCGGCCCGCATCGCCGCCCGCTGCTCGGGCGAGACCGGCCGCTCCTTCGTGAGCTGGTCGATCGGGTCCCCGGCGATGAGCCGGAAGATGAAGAACGAGGAGAACAGCACCAGCAGCAGCGACACGGCCGCGCCGCTCACGTGCTTGAGCAGGTACCGCCCGAACCCTGTTGAGGCCCGGGCGGCACGCCCCGCGGACGGCGCCTCGGTGGAGGCGCCGTCCGCGGGTGGGAGCGGGTCGGTCATTCGCGCTCGTCGGCCGTCTGCTTGCGGCGCATCACGAAGAACACCGCGGCGGCCGCGGCCAGCACGGCCGCCGCCGCGACCGCGATCCACACGCCCATCGGCACGCCGCCGTCCTCTTCGGCGTCGGCGGGCTGCGCCGTGTAGTACGACCAGGTGAAGCCCTGCTGGCCGGTGTACATGCCGCCGCTCGGCTGCGGGGACATGCCGGTCACGCGCTCGTGGTTGAAGGCCTCCATGACGTTCTGGTAGTACAGCCAGATCACCGGGGTGTCGGTGTAGAGCAGTTCCTGCTGGCGCTTGACGAGCTCGGCGCGTGCGGCCGGGTCGGACTCGACCTTCTGCTGCTCGTGCAACTGGTCGAACTCGGCGTTGCAGTAGGAGTTCTCGCTCGAGCGCTCCGAGCCGTCCGTCAGGGTCGGCAGCACCGCGCAGGTGTGCATGCCCAGCTGCTCGGTCGGGTTGGGGCCCACGCCCCAGCCGGAGAACGCGATGTCGAACTCGCCGAGGTACGCCAGGTCGTTCAGGGTGCCCTGCTCGATCGCCTGGGCCTCGACGGCGATGCCGAGCTCGGCCCACCACTCGGTCACGAACTCCACGATGGTGGCGTACGCGGTGTTGTCGGCGTGGTGGTAGAAGCGGAAGTCGAGCGGCTCGCCGCCGCCGGGCATGGTCCGGATGCCGTCCGCGCCGCGGGCGTACCCGGCCTCGTCGAGCAGCCGGTTCGCCTCGTCGAGGTCGAACTGCACCAGGGCGTCGCCGCCGTCCCAGTGCCACTGCTCGAAGATCGCGGGGATCAGCGAGGTGGCGGGACTGCCGCTGCCGTCGAGGACGGTGTCCACGAGCGCCTGCTTGTCGATGGCGGTGTGCAGCGCCTGCCGCACGACCGGGTCCTTGAGCGCGGGGTGCCCGTCGCCGAACTCGGTGCCGTCCTGCGTGACGGTGCCGTGGTTGATGGTGAGCGAGACGTACCGGCGGCCCTGCACGTCGTTGGTGGTGATGTGCTCCTGGGACGCGAGCGCCCCGATCTGGGCCGGGTTCAGCGCGCCCTGCATGCCGTTGCCGACGATGTCGACCTCTTCGGCCTCGAGCGCGGCCACGGCCGCGTCGGTCTCGAGGTAGTACTGGTAGACGACCTCGTCGAAGCCGGGCGCGCCCTCCCAGTAGTCCTCGTTGGCCTCGAGCCGGATGAACTCGTCGGTCTGGTACTCGACGACCTGGAACGGACCCGAGCCCACCAGCGGCAGCTGGTTGGCGTCGTCGGCCGAGGGATCGGGGTACTGCGACCAGATGTGCTCGGGGACGATGTAGACCTCGCGGCTGAGCACCTCGGCCGGCGCGGGCTCGGCCAGCGTGAGCACGAACGTGGTCTCGTCGGTCGCCTCGGCGCTCACCAGGTTCGCGGCGAAGTCGATGTTCCAGTCGTGGATCGCCTGGTTCTCGATGAGCAGGCCGTAGGTGTAGGCCACGTCGTCGGCGGTGAGCGGCTCCCCGTCGGACCAGGTGGCGCCCTCGCGGATCTGGAAGGTCCACGTCAGGCCGTCCGCGGACTCCTCCCACTCGGTCGCCAGACCCGGCGTCGGCTCGTAGTTGTCGGCGCTCATGCGGACCAGCGTCTCGTACGTCATCATGCTGGTCTCGTAGGTGATCACGAACCGCCGCTTGAACGGGTTGAAGGTGTCGACCTCCTGGTTCGTGGCGATCCGGAGGGTGTCGACGTCCTCCTCCTGGGCGGCGGCGCCGGGCGCGGCCACCGCGAGCGCGCCGGCCGAGAGGGCCAGCGCGGCGACGGCGGAGAGGCACCGCCGCATCAGGGCATGGGGATTCATGGGGTGCAAGGTCCTCGCATTCGGTTCCAGGAGGCGGGCACGCCGCCGGTCCTCGATGTACCGACCAGAATGACGGAATGCTTCTCGAGTTGTCAATGAAGTGAAGAAAGTTTTCATTGCTGCAACATCGTACGACCCCATCGCCGCGAATCCGATGAGCGGATCCCGCAATTCCACTAGATTCAGATCACTACCCTGAGTGACGCGGAGGTCGCATTGTGGAACTGGCTGTCTGACGCGCTCGTCGCCCACCCCGAGATAGCGATCTTCCTGGCACTCGGCCTCGGCTTCCTCGTCGGCAAACTCAAGATCAAGGGCATCGCGCTCGGACCGGTCACCGGGACCCTCCTCGCCGGCGTCCTCGTCGGCATCCTCTTCGCCGGGCTCGACATCCCCGACCTCGTCAAGACCGTCGCCTTCGTGGCGTTCCTGTTCGCCCTCGGCTACAACGTCGGCCCCCAGTTCTTCGCCGGGCTCCGCGGCGACGGCGTCAAGCAGGTGATCCTCGCGATCGTCAACTGCGTCTTCGGCCTCCTCGTCGTCATCGTCCTCGCCAAGACGCTCGGCTACGGCCCCGGCTGGGGCGCGGGCCTCCTGGCGGGCGGGCTCACCCAGTCCGCCGTCATCGGCGTCGCCGACTCCGCCATCGCCGCCCTGCCCGGACTCAGCGCCGCCGACGTCAAGGAACTCGAGTCGCAAGTGGCCGTCGGCTACGCCGTCTGCTATCTCTTCGGCACGGCCGCCGCCGCGTTCTTCCTCTCCACCATCGCCCCCAAGATGCTCGGCTCGAAGAGCCTCGCCGCCGACGCCCACGAGATGGAGCAGCGCCTCGGCGTCGCCAAAGAACCCGGCATCGGCAGGGCCTACTACTCGATCGTGCGCCGCGCCTACCGCATCGGCGCGCCTCCCGCCGCCGCCGGCACCGGCGCCACGGCCACGATCACCGGGCGCACCGTCGGCGAACTCGAGGACCGCGCCCTCGAACTCGGCCACCGCGCCATGTTCCACGAGATCCGCCGGGACAGCCGGGTCGAGCCCGTCCATCGCTCCACCGCGCTCGAACCCGGCGACGTGGTCACCCTCGCCGCCCGCCGTCCCGACCTCGTCGCACTCGAGGTCGACCGGTGGGGCGAGGAGGTCGACGACGAGGATCTCCTCGCCTACTCGGTCGAGACCCTCGACATCGTCATCACCAAGAAGGAACTCGTGGGCATGACGATCGGCGAGGCGTTCGCCCGGCACGCCCCGCGCCTGTTCGTCACCAAGGTCGTGCGCGGCGGCCAGGAGATCCCCTGGAGCGACGCCACCGAGATCCACCGCGGCGACGAGATCACCGTCCAGGGCGGCAAAGAGGAGGTCGAGGCCGTCATCGGCGACCTCGGCTACCCCAACCGCGCCGGCGACGCCACCGACATGAGCTACGTGGGCTTCGGCATCGTCGTCGGCGCGCTCATCGGCGTCCCCACCATCGCCGTCGCCGGGGCCGACATCGGCCTCACCACCTCGGGCGGCGCGCTCATCATGGGGCTCGTCTTCGGCTGGCTGCGCGCCAAGTCGCCCACCTTCGGGCAGTTCCCGCCCGCCGCGAACTGGATGCTCTCCACCGGCGGCCTATGCACCTTCGTGGGCATCGTCGGCATCATGGCCGGCCCCGACTTCGTCTCCGGCGTCAGGGAGGAAGGCCTCAGCCTCGTCCTCGCCGGACTCGTCGTCACCCTCCTGCCGATGCTGCTCACCATGTACCTCGCCAAGTGGCTCTTCAAGATCCCGGTGCCCGTGAACCTCGGCATCGTCGCCGGCGCCAACACCACCACCGCGTCCATCGGCGCCATCACCGACACCGCCAAGAGCCAGATCCCGGTCCTCGGCTACACGATCCCGTACGCCATCGGCAACGTCCTGCTCACGATCTGGGGCGCGGTCATCGTGGCCGTGCTCGCCTGAACCCATCCAGAAGGGAACCGCCATGTCCAAGGTCGACCGCGCCGAAGAGAAGCGCCTCGAAGGGCTCAGCCCCTTCGAGCTGAAGAACCGCCTCATCGACCTCGCCGGGGAGAACCAGCGCGCCAACGCCCTCGCCATGGTCAACGCCGGCCGCGGCAACCCGAACTGGACCGCGACCGCCCCGCGCGAGGCGTTCTTCCTCTTCGGGCAGTTCGCCGTGACCGAGACCCGCCGCGACTGGGACGAGTTCGACAACCTCGGCGGCATGCCCCAGCCCGACGGCATCGCCGAACGCCTCGACGACTACCTCAAGGCCAACGCCTCCGCGCCCGGCGCCTCCTCACTCGCCTCCTACGTCGCCTACGGCATCGACGTCCTCGGCTTCGAACCCGACGCCTGGGTGGGCGAACTCGCCGACGCGATCATCGGCGACCACTACCCCGTCCCCGACCGCATGCTCGTCCACACCGAGCAGGTCGTGCACGCCTACCTCGACGCCGAGATGGGCGGCGCCCCCGCGGGCGGCTGGGACCTCTACGCCGTCGAAGGCGGCACCGCCGCCATGTGCTACCTCTTCGACTCCGCGCAAGTCAACGGCCTGCTCGACAAAGGCGACCGGATCGCGCTCATGGTCCCGATCTTCACGCCCTACCTCGAGATCCCGCACCTGCAGCGCTACGACTTCGACATCGTCGAACTCGAGGCCTCCAAGAACACCGACGAGGGCATCCACACCTGGCAGTACCCCGACGAGGAGATCGACAAGCTCAAGGACCCCTCCATCAAGGCCCTGTTCCTCGTCAACCCCTCGAACCCGCCCTCGGTCAAGCTCGCCGAGGCCACACTGGAGCGCATCCGCGACATCGTCGCGAACGACAACCCGGGCTTGATGATCATCACCGACGACGTCTACGGCACCTTCACGAACGGGTTCACCTCGCTCATGTCGAGCCAGGCCTCGCACACCATCGGCGTCTACTCGTTCTCGAAGTACTTCGGATGCACCGGGTGGCGCCTGGGCGTCATCGCCGTCGCCCGCGACAACGTCTTCGACAAGCGCATCAAGGCCCTCGACGAGGCCCACACCGCCGTCCTGCGCGAACGCTACTCGTCGATCACGCTCGAGCCCGAGAAGCTCAAGTTCATCGACCGCATCGTGGCCGACTCCCGCGACGTGGCGCTCAACCACACCGCCGGTCTCTCGACCCCGCAGCAGGTCCAGATGGCCTTCTTCTCCCTGCACTGCCTCACCGACACCGAGGACCGGTACAAGCGAGACTGCCAGGCGATCATCGCCCGCCGCCTCAAGGCCCTCGTCGAGGGCCTCGACGTGCCCTACCCGGACGACCCCGAGGCCGCCAACTACTACGTGGAGCTCGACCTCCTCAGCTGGGCCGAGCGCAACTGGGGCGCCGAGTTCGCCGACTGGATGCAGGCCAACTTCGAACCCGTCGACCCCATCTTCCGCCTCGCCGAGGAGGAATCGGTCGTCCTGCTCAACGGCGGCGGCTTCGACGGCCCCGAATGGTCCGTCCGGGTGAGCATGGCGAACCTCCGCATGGACGCCTACAAGCGCATCGGCGCGGCCCTGCGCCGCATCGGCGACCAGTACCACGCCGAATTCCAGCGGCAGCGCCGCTAAGGCGACACGGAGGAGCGGAAGATGGACTGGATCAAGGACACGCTGTCGGGCACGCCCGAGATCGCGCTGTTCGTCTGCCTCGCACTCGGGTTCGCGCTCGGCAAGGTGCGGATCTGGAAGATCTCGCTGGGCGGCGTGGCCGGGACGCTCGTGGTCGCGATCTTCGTCGGCATGCTCGCCGACATCCAGCTGAACGACCAGGTCAAGACGATCGCCTTCGCCCTGTTCATCTTCACGCTCGGCTACATCTCGGGCCCGACCTTCTTCGCCAGCCTCAACCGCAAGAGCCTCAAGTACGCCACGTTCACGGGGATCGAGGTCGTCTCGGTCCTGGTCGTCACCGCGGCCGCGATCCTCATCATGAACCTCGACGTGGGCACCGCCGCCGGGCTCCTGGCCGGCGGCGCCACCGAATCCGCCGCGGTCGGCACCGCCACCGACGCGATCGGCCGCCTCGACCTGCCCGCCGACCAGATCGAGACGCTGCAGAACAACGTGGGCACCGCCTACTCGATCTCCTACATCTGCGGACTCATCACCATCGTGCTGTTCTCGAGCCAGTTCTTCCCGCTCATCATGCGCATCGACCTGCGCGCCGAGGCCGCGAAACTGTGGAAGCAGCTCGGCGGCGGCGCTGACGAGGACACCGCCGCGCCCGCCGCCCCGGCCGTCGTCGGCCGCGAGTACAGGGTCACCGCGGCCACCGGCCGCACCGTCGCCGAACTGCAGGCGGACCTCGGCGACATCACCGTCGAGGAGGTCCTGCGGGACGGCGAGAAGGTCGCGCTGGCCCCGGACCTCGCACTCGCGCAGGGCGACCGCGTGCTCGTGGTCGGGCGCCGCGAAGCCCTCGTGGGCTCGGCGAACCGGATCGGTGAGGAGGTGGCCCTCGACGAGTCGATGGCGATGAGCCTCGACCTCGCCGACGTGGTGGTGACCCGCAAGGGCTACGAGGCGACCACGCTCGCGGAGATCCGCCGCGACTTCGAGTCCGAGCGCCAGGGGGTGTACCTGCAGAGGATCACCCGCGGCGACCACGAGCTGCCGGTCAAGCCGTCCACGCTGATCCAGCACGGCGACACGGTGCGCCTGGCGGGCGCGGGCCGCGACCTCAGCCGCGTCATCCCCATGGTCGGGTTCCGGCTCGACCCCGCGGTGCGGTTCGACATGGTGTTCATCGCGATCGGCGTCGTGCTCGGCTTCCTCATCGGCATGCTGGTGTGGACCGTGGGCACGATTCCGCTGACGCTCGGCACCGGCGGCGGCTGCCTGCTCGCGGGCCTCCTGTTCGGTTGGATCCGCTCCAAGCGGCCCACGTTCGGCCAGTACGACTCCGGCGCGGCCGACGTCATCAAGACCCTCGGCCTGGCCGTGTTCATCTGCGCGGTGGGGCTCTCGTCCGGCCCGCAGGCCGTGGAGCTGGTCGAGGAGTTCGGCCTGGGCCTGCCGATCGCGGGCGTCGCGATGACCGCGATCCCGGCGTTCGTGTCGTTCTTCGTGGCCTGGAAGCTCATGAAGCTCCCCGCGCCGCTGGTGCTCGGCTCGGTCACAGGCCAGCAGTGCTCCACGCCCGGCGTCACGGCCGTGCAGGCCGCCGCGGGCAACGCGACCCCGCTGATGGCCTACACGATCGTCTACGCCTTCTCGAACGTCGTCCTGCCGCTGCTCGGCCCGATCGTCGTCGCGATGGCCCACGCCATGAGCTAGGGCGCCCGGGTCCCGTGCACAGCGGAACGGGTGGCGAGCGGTCCCGGGCGGGGCCGGGTCGCCGCCTCGACTCGCCCGAGCGCGCCATGAGACCGGCGAGCAGCGCCCGCGCGCCCGGCCGGGTGACCGTCATCTGCGCCCGATGCGCCGATCCGCCCTGGCGGGTCGGCCGATGATTCTAGGCTGCGGTGATGGACAAGTACGACGTGAAGAAGGCCCACCGGGAGCTGTACTCGGCGTCGGCCGACGACTTCGCCGTTGTGGAGGTGCCCGAATTCCAGTACCTCGCCGTCGACGGGCGCGGCGACCCGAACACCGCCGAGTCCTTCGCGCAGGCCCTCGAGGCGTTGTACGGCATGTCCTACACGCTCAAGTTCACCAGCAAGAACGAGCTCGGGCGCGATTACGTCGTCGCCCCGCTCGAAGGGCTGTGGCGAGCGGAGGACCCGCGGGCCTTCGCCGAACTGCGGAAGGAGTCCTGGGAGTGGACGCTGCTGGTGCACCAGCCGGAATGGATCACCGAGGAGATGGTCGCGGCCGCGGCGGCTTCGGTCGCGGAGAAGCGGTCCAACCCGTCGCTCGGGCTCGTCCGGCTGCTGACCCTCACCGAGGGCACCTGCGTGCAGACACTCCACATCGGCTCGTACGAGTCCGAGTCGTCGACGCTGGAGCGGATGCACCGGCACTTCATGCCCGAGCACGGGCTCGACTTCAACGGCGACCACCACGAGATCTACCTCAGCGATCCGCGGCGGACCCCGGAGGAAAAGCTGAGGACGATCCTCAGGCAGCCGGTGCGGCGCGTCGGCTGATATGTCACAGCCGCCAGGTCCCGTTGGTGTTCAGCATGATCGAGTAGACCGAGTCGGTCGCGGTGATGAAGAGCCGGTTTCGCTTCGGGCCGCCGAACACCAGGTTCGACACCGAGGGCTGGGGGATCGGCAGCGTCGCGAGGTGCGTGCCGTCCGGGTCGAAGCAGTAGACGTCGGCCGCGGCGGCCCAGACCCGGCCTTCGACGTCGACGCGCATGCCGTCGAACCCGCCGCCCGGCGACTCGGCGAACACCTCGCCGCCGGAGAGCTTCGCGCCGTCCACATCGAACCGGCGGATGTGGCCGCCCATGGTGTCGGCGATGTAGAGCACGGACTCGTCGGGGGAGAAGGCGAGGCCGTTGGGCCGCTGGAAGTCGTCGGCGACGCGCTCGACCGCGCCCGAGGCGGGGTCGACCCGGTAGACGTGGCAGCCGTCGATCTCCGGGTCGGAGCGGTGGCCCTCGTAGTCGCTCGTGATCCCATAGGGCGGGTCGGTGAACCAGACCGCGCCGTCACCGGCGACCACGACGTCGTTGGGGCTGTTGAACCGCTTGCCGTCCCAGCGGTCGGCGATGACGGTGACCGAACCGTCCAGTTCGGTGCGTTCGACGCGCCGCCGGCCGTGCGAGCACGAGACGAGCCGTCCCTGCCGGTCGAGGGTGTGGCCGTTCGTGTACCCGGCGGGGGAGCGGAAGACGCTCACCGAGCCGTCGGTCTCGTCCCAGCGCATGATCCGGTCGTTGGGGATGTCGCTGAACAGCAGGTACCTGCCCGACGGGACGTACACGGGCCCTTCGGTCCAGCGTCCGCCGGAGAACAGGCACTCGAGGTAGTCGTCGCCCGCGACCGCGAAGCGCTCGTCCAGTCTCCGGAAACCCACCGGGGCATTGTGCATCGAAACTCCTCAATATAGCTGGTTCGCGTGAACGTGAACAGCGGTTGTTCCGGTCACCGGTTGCGGCCCTGGGGCGGCCGCCCTTCACGTTAGCCGAACGCAAGACGGCCGGGAACGGACCGGCCGCCGCTTCGCGACGGGAAGCGAACACGGGACCCGGCACTCCTCAAGCGAAGGCGCCTGCGCGACCGACGGCGCCACCTCAAGAGCCGCTACGGCTTGCCGGCCCCTGAGCCGACGGCGGCGGACCGGGAGGCCCGCCGCCGTCCGCGTGCCGCGAACGCCCTCGGTGCCACCCGAAAGGCGGACACGGTTGGTCGGCAAGGACCGATAGCGTTTAGCATTGTCGAACGGGGCACTGCCTGAACGGGCGCTGCCGGGTGCGGCATCGTCAGGTGCGGCACCGCCGAGGGGACTCGGCCGCGTCGGACACCTGAGGAACGGAGGCGTGCTGGTGGCCAAGAACATCCAGTCGCTGGAGCGGGCGGCGGCCATGCTGCGGCTGCTCGCGGGCGGCGAGCGCCGCCTCGGCCTGTCCGACATCGCCTCCTCGCTCGGCCTGGCGAAGGCCACGGCCCACGGCATCCTCCGCACCCTCCAGCACGAGGGGTTCGTCGAGCAGGACCCCGGCTCGGGCCGCTACCAGCTGGGCGCGGAGCTGCTCCGCCTCGGCACGACCTACCTCGACGTCCACGAGCTGCGGGCCCGCGCCCTGGTGTGGACGGACGACCTCGCGCGCTCCTCGGGCGAGGCGGTCTACCTCGGTGTGCTGCACCAGCACGGCGTGCTCATCGTCCACCACGTCTTCCGCCCCGACGACAGCCGCCAGGTGCTCGAGGTGGGCGCGATGCAGCCGCTGCACTCGACGGCCCTGGGCAAGGTCCTGGCCGCGACGGACCCGGTGGCGCACGCGGAGCTCGTGGACGCCAAGCGCGAGCCGTTCACGGCCCGCACGGTCACCGAGCTCGACGAGATCGAGCGCGCGCTCGACCTCACCCGCGCCCAGGGCTACGCCACGGACAACGAGGAGACCCTCGAAGGGGTCGCCGCGGTGGCGGCCCCGATCTACGACCGGCGCCGCCTCGCGGTGGGCGCGGTCGGCATCACCGGCGCGGTCGAGCGGGTCTGCCGCGACGGCGAGCTGCGGCCGGAGCTCATCGCCGCCGTGCGCGACACGGCCCGCTCCGTCTCGCGCGATCTCGGGGCGAAGCCCTTCTAGCGTTTCGTCCGTTTCCTGCACTTCCCTGCGCTTCCCGTGTGACCCTGGTATGCCTGTCTTGCAGGCGTTTCGGGCGTTTCACGATTGGAGATGTGATGGAGGTCACATATCACTTGACGGGGTGGTATGGAAGGAGAACACTTTCGTACATCGGTCGGCATTGTCGAACGCCTAACGGCTTCGGTGTTCGATCCGCCGCCCGTGTCGAAACAAGCCCTTCCAACGAGGTCGAAACCCCCGGTGTCGGCCTCGGACGCAGACAAAGGAGTCGGTGTGTCCAACTCAGACATCATCCTCGGCGAGGTCGTCGGCACCGCGGTGCTGATCCTCCTCGGCGCGGGCGTGTGCGCCGCCGTCACGCTCAAGAAGTCCAAGTCCCAGAACGCGGGCTGGCTCGCCATCGCCTTCGGGTGGGGCTTCGCGGTCCTCACCGCCGCCTACATCGCCGCCCCGATCTCGGGCGCGCACCTCAACCCGGCCGTCACCCTCGGCCTCGCCGTCCAGGGCAACGTCCCGTGGGACCAGGTCCCGGTCTACATCGCCTCCCAGATCGTCGGCGCCCTCCTCGGCGCGGTCCTCGCCTGGGCCGCCTACTACGGCCAGTTCCAAGCCCACATGGCCGACCTCGCCCACCAGGCCGACGCCGTCGAAGGCGCCAAGGACGACAAGGCCGGCCCGGTCCTCGGCATCTTCTCCACCGGCCCCGAGGTCCGCAACGCCGCCCAGAACCTCGTCACCGAGATCATCGCGACCTTCGTGCTGGTCTTCGCGATCCTGACCCAGGGCCTCAACGACGCCGGCAACGGCCTGGGCACCCTCGGCGTACTCATCACCTCGCTCGTCGTCGTCAGCATCGGCCTCTCGCTCGGCGGCCCCACCGGCTACGCCATCAACCCCGCCCGCGACCTCGGGCCCCGCATCGCCCACGCGATCCTGCCCATCAAGGGCAAGGGCCGCTCCGACTGGGGCTACGCCTGGATCCCGGTCGTGGGCCCCGTGGTCGGCGGCGTCCTCGCCGGCCTCCTCTACAACGTTGCCCTCGGGTAGCGATGAGGACACAATCGACGTATCCCTCGCCGACTCCCACCACGACAACGACGTTCTGGAGCGAACCATGACCGACACGCACACCGGCCCGTTCATCGCGGCCATCGACCAGGGCACCACCTCCTCGCGGTGCATCATCTTCGACCGCGACGGCCGCATCGTCGCCGTCGACCAGAAGGAGCACGAGCAGATCTTCCCCAAGCCCGGCTGGGTCGAGCACGACGCCGCCGAGATCTGGAAGAACGTGCAGGACGTCGTCGCCGGGGCCATGGTCAAGGCGGGCGCCTCCCGCGAGGACATCCTCTCCATCGGCATCACCAACCAGCGCGAGACCACCATGCTGTGGGACAAGCGCACCGGCAAGCCCGTCCACAACGCCATCGTCTGGCAGGACACCCGCACCGACGTGCTCTGCAAGAAGCTCGGCGGGGACGTCGGCCAGGACCGCTGGCGCCAGGAGACGGGCCTGCCGCTCGCCGCCTACTTCGCCGGCCCCAAGATCGCCTGGCTCCTCGACAACGTCTCCGGGCTCCGCGAGCGCGCCGAGGCCGGCGAACTCCTGTTCGGCACCATGGACTCCTGGGTCATCTGGAACCTCACCGGCGGCGTCAACGGCGGCGTGCACGTCACCGACGTCACCAACGCCTCCCGCACCCTCCTGATGAACCTCGAGGACCTGAGCTGGAACGAGGCGATCGCCGCCGAGATGGGCGTGCCCATGCAGGTGCTCCCCGAGATCCGCTCCTCCTCCGAGGTCTACGGCACCGTCACCGGCGGCCCCCTCGGCGGGCTCCTGGCGGGCGTGCCCGTCGCCTCCGCCCTCGGCGACCAGCAGGCCGCCCTGTTCGGACAGACCTGCTTCGCCACCGGCGAGGCCAAGTCCACCTACGGCACCGGCACGTTCATGCTCATGAACACCGGCGAGAAGCTCATCCACTCCGAGTCCGGGCTCCTCACCACCGTCGGCTACCGCATCGGCGACCAGGACCCCGTCTACGCCCTCGAAGGCTCGATCGCCGTCACCGGCTCGCTCGTCCAGTGGATGCGCGACCAGATGGGGCTCATCAAGACCGCCGCTGAGATCGAGACCCTGGCGATGTCCGTGGAGGACAACGGCGGCGCGTACTTCGTGCCGGCCTTCTCCGGGCTCTTCGCCCCCTACTGGCGCTCCGACGCGCGCGGCGTCATCGCCGGCCTCACCCGGTACGTCACCAAGGCGCACATCGCGCGCGCCGTCCTGGAGGCCACCGCCTGGCAGACCCGCGAGATCACCGACGCCATGACCAAGGACTCCGGCGTCGAGCTCTCCGCGCTCAAGGTCGACGGCGGCATGACCTCCAACAACCTCCTCATGCAGTTCCTCGCGGACGTCCTCGACGCCCCCGTGGTGCGCCCGATGGTCGCCGAGACCACCTGCCTCGGCGCCGCCTACGCGGCGGGCCTCGCGGTCGGCTTCTGGGAGAACGTCGAAGACCTGCGCGCGAACTGGCGCCGCGCCGCCGAATGGACCCCCGACATGGACCCCGAGGTCCGCGACCGGGAATACAAGAACTGGCTCAAGGCCGTCGAGCGGACCATGGGCTGGCAGGACGAGTAGAGGGAGCATCGCGATGACCACCTTGCAGCACGTCTCCGGCCCGGAGGCGAACCCGACCGGCCCGATCCGCTTCACCGAGCGGGTGGGCCGAGCCGAAACGCGCGAGCAGCTGGGGAACGCCACGTTCGACCTGCTCGTCATCGGCGGCGGCATCCTGGGCATCTCCACGGCCTGGCACGCCGCCCAGTCGGGGCTGCGGGTGGCCCTCGTGGACGCCGGCGACTTCGCCGGCGCCACCTCCTCCGCCTCCTCCAAGCTCCTCCACGGCGGTCTGCGCTACCTGCAGACCGGCGCGGTGAAGCTGGTGGCGGAGAACCACTTCGAGCGCCGCGCCGTCACCCGCCAGGTGGCGCCGCACCTCTCCCGCCCGCTCAAGTTCTACCTGCCCGTCTACAAGGGAGGCCCGCACGGGGCCGCGAAGCTCGGCGCGGGCGTCTTCGCCTACTCCGCGCTCTCCGGCTTCGGCGACGGCGTCGGCCACCTGCTCAGTCCCGCCAAGGCCCGCGCGGCCGTGCCGGAGCTGCGCGTCAAGGACCTCAAGGCCGTCGCCGTCTACGGCGACAGCCAGATGAACGACGCGCGCATGGCCCTCATGACCACCCGCGCGGCGGTCGAGGCCGGCGCGTCCGTCCTCAACTACGCCGAGGTCACCGGCCTGCGCTTCACCGGCGGCCGCGTCACCGGCGCCGATCTGCGCGACAAGGTCGACGGCACCGAGTTCGGCGTGAACGCCCACGTCGTCCTCAACGCCACCGGCCCGTGGGTCGACCACCTGCGCCGCATGGAGGACCGCGGGGCCGACCCGTCCATCCGGCTCTCCAAGGGCGCGCACCTGGTGCTCAAGCGCACCAGCGACTGGGGCGCGGCGCTGGCGACGCCGGTCGACAAGTACCGCATCACGTTCGCGCTGCCGTGGGAGGACATGCTCCTGCTCGGCACCACGGACGAGGTCTACGAAGGCGACCCGGGCCAGGTCTCGCCCACCAAGGCCGACTTCAAGCAGATCCTCGACGAGGCGAGCCTCTCGGTGCGATCGCAGCAGCTCGATCCCGGGCTCATCACGTACGCGTTCGCGGGCCTGCGGGTCCTCCCGGGCGGCCCCGGGGCGACCTCGAAGGCCAAGCGGGAGACCGTGGTGACCGAGGGCCGCGGCGGGATGCTCTCCGTGGCGGGCGGCAAGTGGACCACGTTCCGCCACATCGGACGGACCGTGATGAGGAAGCTCGCGGCCCTGCCGGGCTACTCGCTCGGCCAGGAGATGGAGCCGATGGCGAACCTGCCGCACCGCCTGCCGCTGCCGGGCATCGCGAACCCGCACGCGGTCGCGCACCGGCTGCTCTCCGACGGCGGCGCGCCGCTGCCGAACCTCGGCGAGGACACTGCGAAGCACCTTGCGACGCACTACGGTTCGCTCGCCTTCGACATCACCCGCCTGGCGGGGGAGCACCCGGAGCTCGCCGAGCGCGTCCACCCGGACGCCCCGGAGATCATGGCCCAGGTCGTCTACGCCCGCGACGTCGAATGGGCCGAGACCGCCGACGACGTCTTGCGCCGCCGCACCACCCTCATGATCCGCGGCCTCGACACACCCGAGGTCCGCGCCAGAGTCCAGGCACTGCTCGACCGAAAGTAGAAGAGGGAGCGGCAAGGCCGCGACGCGAACCCCATTCGCGTCGCGGCCTTGCCATGTGCTGTCGCACCCCCGTGGCAGGGTTGTTGCCGGGGGGCCTGAGAATGCCCGTCTTGATGGCGAGAGCCCGAAAGGCAATGATTCACAAGGCCCGTGTCGCACCCCGATGCGACCATGGCGATCGGGGGCCCCGGGTGTCTGATTTGAAGGCTGGTGCCGGAAAGGCCCGTCAATCCCGGCTCGCGTCCGGATGGATCGCCGTGAACAGCGAGTACGGCTTCGCGTCGGGACCGGGCTGGATCGCCGCCAGCTCGTCGAAGAGCACCTTGAACTTGCGGGCGACCTCCTCGTACTGCTCCTCGTTGAGCCGCATGCCGAGCCGGCCGATGTTCACCTTCGACGGGTCGCCCAGCTGCGCGACCTCGGTGCGGAACGCGTCCATCATCGCCGTCGACAGGTCCGACCAGTGCTCCTCGCCCAGGCGCAGCGCCCACGACTTCCGCGTCGCCAGGTACGGGATCTCCCGCGACCCGCGCGCGCCGACCCGCTCCTCCTGCGGCGCGAGGAACCCGGTGTCGACCAGCTTGCGCACATGGTGCAGCACCGTCGCCGGGTTCGACTCGAGCCGCTGGGCGATCTCCTTGTTCGTCAGCGCCTGGTCGAGGCACAACCGCAGGATGCGCAGCCGCACGGCCGACGCCACCGCCTTGGCCTCCGCCTCGGAGGCCAGCGGCCGGTCGTCCTTGAACCTCTCGGTCTTGCGCTGCTCTGCCACGCCTTCATCCTAGCGGTCCGAGTGATTGACAGAACCCAATTGATTGGGAATACTCAATCACATGATCTCCCTCGGTGACGGCACCGCCGTGCCCCAGCGCCGCGACCGCCTCGGCCTCCTCCGCGAACGCGACTTCCGCGACCTCTTCCTCTCCACCTCGGTCGCCCAGTTCGGCTACCAGATCACCTCGCTCGCCCTGCCGCTCGCGGCGGTCCTCGCACTCGACGCCGGCGAGTTCGAAGTCGGCGTGCTCTCCTCGATGACCATGGTCGCGTTCGTCCTCATCGGACTCCCGGCCGGCGCCTGGGTCGACCGGATGCGCCGCCGCCGCGTGATGATCTGGAGCGACGTCGTCCGCGCCGCCGTCCTCCTCACCGTCCCGATCGCCTGGTGGACCGGCACGCTCACCATCTGGCAGCTCTACGCGGTGGCGCTCGTCATCGGCGCCTTCACCGTCTTCTTCGACGTCTCCTACCAGAGCTACCTGCCCCACCTCGTAGGCCGCGCGAACCTCGTCGAAGGCAACGCCAAGCTCGAGACCGTCCGCTCCACCGCCCAGCTCGGCGGCCCCGTCCTCGCCGGCCAGCTCATCGCCTGGCTCACCGCCCCCGTCGCGCTGGCCTTCGACGCCGTCGCGCTCGGCGCCTCCGCGCTCTTCCTCCTGCGCATCCGCCGCCGCGAAGCCAAACCCGAAGTGGCCCAGGGCTCCCGCATCGCCACGGAGGTCAAGGAAGGCCTCGCGTTCGTCTTCAAGAACCGCATCCTCGCCTCGATCATCGCCTGCACCGGCTCCTGGAACTTCTGGATGGGCGCGTTCATGGCCATGATCGTGGTCTTCCTGCCCCGGGACATGGGACTGACACCCGGCGAGATCGGCCTCTTCTTCGCGCTCTTCGGCATCGGCGGGGTGGCGGGCGTGTTCGTCGTCGGCCCGGCGACCCGCCGGCTCGGCCAGGGCCCGGTCGTGTGGATCTCGGTCGCCGCGACCTCGCCCTGGATCCTGCTCATCCCGCTGGCCGAACCCGGATGGCGCGTCTGGCTCGGCGCGGTCGCGATGACCTTCGTCGGCATCGGCGGCGTCGTCTACAACGTCACCCAGGTGAGCTTCCGCCAGCGCCTGACCCCCGACCGGATGCTCGGCCGGATGAACGCGACGGTCCGCTTCATCGTCTACGGCGCGTACGCGGTCGGGTCGCTCCTCGGCGGCGTCCTCGGCCAGGCCCTCGGCGCCCGCGCCACGCTCTGGATCGCGGCCGCCGGCATCTGCTCGGCGTTCCTGCCGGTGTTCTTCTCCCCGCTGCGGAACCTGCGCACCCTGCCCGAACCCGAACCCGAACCCGAGCCGGAACGCGAGCCGGTCGCGGCCTAAGGCGTCCTCGCGGGCAGTCCGTCGACGCCGCTGCCCGCGGGGAGGTCGCGCGTGCGCCCGACGTCGATGCTGGTGCGCACGAACGATCCGTCCACCGTGCCGCCGATGACGGCCGCGATGATGAGCAGCGGCAGGAGGACGGTGCGGATCACCATGGCCCACGGGCCTTTGGCGCCGATCCGCCCGCCGTCGCGCAGCCGAACCAGCCGCGTGCCGGTGCACAGCGCGCCGAGCGCGCGGCCGTCGGTGTAGCAGAGGCCGTAGAGGAGCGGCACGCCGAAGAGCAGCACCGCCATGCCGAGCACGAGCATGCCGCCGCCGAGGTGCAGCGCATCATCGAGCGCGGCCAGGGCCCCGACCCCCATGAGGAGTCCGAACAGGACCACGATCGCGTCGATCGACCACGCGAAGGTCCGCGCCCAGCCTCCGGCCTCGACGTACCGTGTCCCGTTGCCGAACGCCTTGACTCTGCTCGCTGCCATGCGTCCCAGGGTATCCGCGCGTGTCGAGCCGGCCGTCCCGCGAGTGGGCGGCTCAGTTCTTGGCGTCGAACCCGGGGGAGTAGGTGTAGGCGCCGCGCAGGTCGTCGCGCCAGTTCGCGAGCCTGCGGACCTGGAACGCGGGCTCCCACTCGGCTTCCTGCGGGGCGATGCCGTACCGGGAAGCGGGCTCGAACCCGAAGCGGCCGTAGTAGTCCGGGTTGCCGAGGAGGACGATCATGGGCTCGTCGCGGGCGTCGGCCGCCGCGATGGACGCGTGCATGAGGGCCGACCCGATCCCGTTGCCGTGCAGCGCCGGGTCGACGCCGATCGGGCCGAGGCCGAGGATGCGCTCGCCGGCGAGCCGCCCGTACGAGCACACGGCGTGGCCGACCGGTACGCCGTCGATCTCGGCCACGAGCGAGAGCTGCGGCACCCAGTCCTCGCTCTCGCGGAGGGCGTCGACGATCGCGGCCTCCGTCCCGGAGGCGTAGGCGACCGTGGCGAAGGCGGCGTCGTGGAGGGCGTGGACGAGGGGCGCGTCGCCCTCGATCTCGCGTCGGATGAGAGTCACGGGCCGAGTATCACAGCCTGCCCATACGCCCGCAATGGATTTGCGCGAGCCGCCTTCGCCGAGGCCTGGTCACGTTCGCGGTTCCCGGCGGGTCAGTACAGTGGGGCTCGAGTGGAGGATGAGATGGGTCAGAGCATCGCGGTGGAGGCGCGGCGGTTCGAGGAGCACCGCGAGCACCTGCGGGCCGTGGCGTTCCGGATGCTCGGCAGCGCCGCCGAGGCGGACGACGCGGTCCAAGAGGCGTGGCTGCGGTTCGCGCGCACCGACACCGCCGACGTGGCGAATCTGCGCGGCTGGCTCACGACCGTGGTCTCACGCGTCTGCCTGAACCTGCTCCGCTCGCGCCGCCACCGCCAGGAGGACGCGCTCGAGGCCGACCTGCCGCTGGCCGCGGGGCCGGGAGCGGGCGGCGACCCGGAATCGGACGCGGTCATGGCCGACGCGGTCGGCTCCGCGCTTCAGGTGGTCATCGATGCGCTCGGCCCGGCCGAACGCGTGGCGTTCGTGCTGCACGACCTGTTCGGCGTGCCCTTCGACCGCATTGCGCCGGTGCTCGACCGCACGCCCGAGGCCACCCGCCAGCTCGCCAGCCGCGCCCGCAGGCGGGTCCGCGCGGGCCGCGACCGCGTCGAGGCGGATCGCGATGCGCGGCAGCGCAGGTCGGTGGTCGAGGCCTTCCTGGCCGCCGCCCGTGAAGGACGTTTCGAGGACCTGCTCGCCGTGCTCGACCCCGATATCGTGGTCGTCGCCGACGAGGACGCGGTCGCGACCGGCTTCTCCGGCCGCGAGGTCATCGGCGCCT
The DNA here is from genome assembly GCF_040674615.1 of Glycomyces sp. NPDC049804. Lineage (NCBI taxonomy): Bacteria > Bacillati > Actinomycetota > Actinomycetes > Glycomycetales > Glycomycetaceae > Glycomyces > Glycomyces sp. NPDC049804. The sequence continues at coordinate 69,199 of NZ_JBFAMQ010000009.1, read as the reverse complement.
CCGCAGTGGCGGCGATCTTCAACGGTCAGGCCAGGGACGCGGTCACCGTGCTCGTCGACGGCCTCGCCGGCGCCATGTGGGCCCCAGGCGGCTCGCCCCGCTCGGTCCTGTCCTTCGCGGTGGTCGACGGCAAGGTGGCGAGCATCGAGATCATGAACGCCCCCAACACGATCGCCGCCCTCGACCTCGAACCGGCCGACGTCTCAAGGAACCGCTGAGGAAGCCTTGCGTGTCGCGCGGCGGGTCTCCTTTTCGGCCGCCGCCCGACGGCCGGCTCGACTTCGCGGCCGCTCTCGGCGCAGCCCTCTGCGCGGCGTTCCGGGCAGGGCTGACGCCAACGGCGCCCGGGAAGCAGTGCCCATGTTCAACGATCGCTCCGGGGTACGACATCTTCGGGGTCCGGAGCGCGGCAAGGGCCGGTGGTCTCGCTCACTGAGCGCCGACCACCGGCCCCTGCCAGCCTTGCGACGCCGCCCCGCGGCGGCGCCCGCCGCTACTGTTCGATGAGGACCTTCACGTCCCACGGGCCGAGGCGGAGGACCGCGCCCGCTTCGTGGTCGGTGTCGTCGATCGCGTCGGTCGCCGCCGCGGGCAGCGGGTAGCCGACCTCGTTCCAGGACCAGTTGTGGATGAACCGGACCGTGCGGCCGTCACCGGTGACGCCACTGGTGGTGGTCACGCCGGGATGCTCGGGCCGCCATGCGTTCTCCGGGGCGATCCATTCGAAGAGCGCTCGGCCGAAGGCCGAGTTGGGGATCGTGCCCACATACGTGACGCGGCCGCTGCCGTGCGCCTTCGTGGTCGCCGCCGCGAAGCGGCCGTAGTGCGGGTGGACGTACTCCGCGAGCGGTTCGGCGCCTTCGACATTGAGGCCGTCGGCCCACTTCACGGCCGCCGCGCCCTCGGGCAGTGCGAGCGGCGAGCCCTCCGGCGAACGCACGGTGAGCGCGTCCTTGAGGTTCGCGAACTCGTCGTACCAGACGCCGGCGGCCTCGGTGAGGCGCGCGGGTTTCACCTCGCGGCGCGCCCGCGCCTCCTCGTCGGCGTAGGCGGTGCGCGGTCCCACGACGAGGTGCCCGCCCGCCTCCGCGTAGGCGGTGAGCCAGTCGAGCAGGTCGTCGTCCTCGGCGTAGAGGCCCGCAGCCACGAGGACCGGGTACTCGGCGACCGCTTCCTCCGGCGAACCCAGCTGGCTGGTGTGGATGATGCGGGCCTGGAGGCCGGCGTCGAACGCGGAGCGGTAGAACGGCCCCTGGATCGCCTCGAACGAGCGGTGCTCGGGGCCGCCGTCGTCGTTCTGGATCTGCGGCTCGGCCGCGAGCGCCCATTCGCTGCGCTTGGAGTACAGGATCGCCACGTCAGCGCTCGGCACCATGCCCTGCAGGGCCTCGCCGGTCTTGCGCAGCTCCGCGCCGATCCGGGCGAGCTCGCGGTAGGTCCGCCCGGGCTGTCCGCTGTGGGGCAGCACGCCGCCCCAGTACGTCTCGGTGCCGAAGTGGAGGGTCTGCCACTGCCAGTACTCGATCATGGCCGCGCCGCGCGACACGAGCGCCCAGGCGGCCTGGCGCCACTGCCCGTCGAAGGCCGGCTCGTTCCACCACGGCATGCCGATGGCCTGCGCGTTGGTCTCGGTGACCAGGTACGGCGCCTGCTTCGAGGAGTACATGCGGTCGGCGGAGTGGTAGAGCGCCCACGCGCCCTTGGTGTTCCAGTCGATGGCGCTGCCGCCGTCGGCGGCGGGCATCGCGAGGCCGTCCTGCATCGCGTAGTACGGGTTCCCGGCGGTCACGTCGAGGTCGGCGGTGAGCGCGGGGTCGTCGATGCCGGGGCGCGAGTAGGAGATGCACGTGGTCACGAACTGGTCTTCGCGCGCGTACTCGCGGGCCAGGTCGGCCTGCCAGTGGATGAACTCGGTGGTCAGGTCCGCCTGGAACTGCCGCCACGCGAGCGTGTACTGCGGCTGCGCGTTCCCGTCGGGCCGCCACAGGTCGGCCCAGGCGGTGAGCCGGTGCGACCAGTAGACCAGGCCCCATTCGCGGTTGAGGGTCTCGACGTCGCCGTACTTCGCCCGCAGGCGGTCGACGAACTGCTGGAAGACGCCTTCGTTGTGGAAGATCTGGAGGCCGGGCTCGTTGTCGACCTGGAAGCCGATGACGGCCGGGTGGTCGGCGTACCGGGCCATGATCTTGCGGATGACGCGCTCGGCGTGGAACTTGAACGCGGCGTGCGTGTAGTCGACCTCCTGGCGTCCGCCCCACGGGATGCGCTCGCCGGTGCGGCGCTCGCCGGCGATCTCGGGGTAGAGGCGCACGAGCCAGGGCGGGACGGCGTACGTGGGGGTGCCGAGGATGACGGCGATGCCGCGCTCGTGCGCGCCGTCGAGGACCGGCTGCAGCCAGTCGAGGTCGAACCTGCCGTTCTCGGGCTCCCAGGTGCTCCAGACGGATTCGCCGACGCGGATGACCGAGAACCCGGCTTCGACCATGAGGTCGAGGTCGGTCTTGAGCCGCGCCCGGGCGGCCTCGGTGTCGAATCCGCCGACGGCGTCCGGCTGGTATTCGAAGTAGTACGCGGCCCCGAACAGGATCGGGTTCGGCCAGTGGGACATGCTGCGGCTCCTTCTGACTACGTAGTCAGCCCGTACCGTACGCAACCTCCGGAGCGTATGTCAACCCCTAACCCGCCGCCCCGTTTCCGCACCACAGCAGGCGAATGCGAAGGGCCACCCGCGGATGCGGGCGGCCCTCAGCGCCGTTCGACGAGCATTCGACTCGATCAGTATTCGACGCCCAGCGCCCGGCCCGACTCCTCGGCGTCGATCGGCGACTCGACCGGCTCCTCCTCGGCCAGCTCCGCCAGCCGGACCGGGGCCGCGATGGGCCGCTTCGCGAACCCCGTGGGGTCGACGCCCGCCAGCTCGGCCACGTTCCGGCCGCACACCCGGCCCTGGCACAGGCCCAGGCCGGCGCCGCTCACGAGCTTGAGCGAGCGAACCGCCTCCACGTCCCGCTCGTCCACGGCCCGGTAGAGCGCCGCCTTGGTCACCTCTTCGCACCGGCACACGATCGTGTCGTCGCGCAGCCAGCCCTGCCAGCCCGGCAGCACCGGGTACGCCGCGTCGAGCGCCGCCGCGAACCTCCGGCCGGACCGCACCCGCGCCATCGCCTTCAGCGGCGGTTCGACCGCCGCGCCGACGAACTTCGCCGCCGCCGCGCCCGCGACCTCGCCCTCGGACGCCGCCAGCGCCGCCCCGCCGATGCCCGTCAGCTCTCCGGCCGCGAACACGCCCGGGGCCGAAGTCCCTTGCGCCGCATCGACGACGACGAAGCCGTCCTCGACCCGGCACCGCGCCGCCAGCGCGAGCTCCAGCTGCGGCGTGAACCCGAACCCGACCGCCACGGCGTCGGCCTCGATGCGCCGCTCCGTGCCCGGCACGGGGTTCCACAGGCCGTCGAGCCGCGCCACGGTCACCGACTCGACGACGTCGATGCCGTGCGCCTCGACCACCGCCGTCCGCGACCGGTACGGCACCCGGTGCCGCGCCAGTGCCGCCGCGTACCGCACCAGCTCACCGGTCTTCGACCAGCCCGCCAGCGCCCCCGGCGGGTCGGAGAGCCACCCGGTGACCGCCGCGTTCGCCTCCGCGACCTCCACGACCCGCGCACCAGCGCCGATCAGCGAGGCCGCCACCGGCAGCAGGAACGGCCCGGTCCCGCCGACCACGACCCGGTCGCCGACCGCCACGCCCTGGCCTTTCGCGAGCGCCTGCGCCGCACCGGCGGTGAACACCCCCGGCAGGTCCCAGCCCGGGAACGGCAGCGCCCGGTCGTACGCGCCCGTGGCGAGCACGAGCGCCCGCGCCTCGACCGCCCGGCCGCGGCGTCGCGGGCCGTCGGCCGGGCCGACGCGCAGGTGCACGCGGTGCCCGCCGTCGACCGGCTCGATCGCCCACACGGCCGCGTCCGCGACGTGCTCGACGTTCCCCGGCAGTACCCATTGACGGCTCGCAGGCGTCGCCGAAGGGGCGAACGCGTCGCCGGGCGCGAGCGCGTCCTGCCGGTGGTACTGCCCGCCGAGCTTCGCGCCCGCGTCGATGAGGACCACGTCGACGCCGTGCCGCGCGGCCGCTGCGGCCGCCGCCATGCCGGCCGGACCCGCCCCGACGACCACGATGCGCCTCATGACGGCAGCTCCGCCCCGGTCTGGGTGCGGATGTCGTCGCCGTCGGCCACGACCCGCTGGCAGGCCCGCACATCGGGCACGCCGTTCACGTTCACCAGGCAGTCGAAGCACACGCCGATGCCGCAGAACAGGCCGCGCGGGCGGCCCGCCCCGCGCGTGGTCCGCCACGAGCGGACCCCTTTCGCGAGCAGGAGCCCCGCGACGGTCTGGCCCTCCTCGGCCTCGACCTCTACGCCGTCGAACCGCACTCTCACGTCCGCACCTCCGCGATCACCGCTGGCCTGTCCACTCTGAACCGGGTCGGGTCCACCACCGGCGCCCGCCCGTACATCAGGTCCGCCAGCAGGCGTCCCGTCGCCGGCGCCAGCCCGATCCCAGCCCCCTCGTGGCCGGAAGCGTGCCACAGCCCCCGGAAGCGCGGGTCCTCGCCGATCACCGGCAGGTGGTCGGGCGTGTACGGCCGGAACCCGCCGTACGCGCGCATCACCGGCACGCCCGCCAGCACCGGGAAGAGCTTCAGGGCACTGCGCGCGAGCCGCCGCAGCACCTCGACCTGCAGCGCCTCGTCGAAGCCGACGCGCTGGCGGCTCGAACCGATGAGGACCGTGCCCGTCGCGGTCGACTCCACGACCGCCGACACCTGCAGGTCGACGTCGGAGCTCGCCACGGCCGCAACGTAATCGGCGGCGTAGACCTTGCGGCTCACGACGCGGGGGAGCGGGGCGGTCACCAGGACCATGCCCCGGCGCGGCAGCACCTCGACGGGCGCGCCCGCGGCGGCGCCGAAATGCCCCGCCCACGGCCCGCAGGCGTTCACGACCGCGCCGCACGCGATCGTCCCCTCGCCCACGCGCACGCCCGCGACCTTGCCGTTCACGATGACCAGGCCGTGCGCCTCGGACCACCCGCGCACGTCGCCGCCGCGCGACCGCACGGCCGCGAGCATCGCGGTGGCGGCGAGCACGGGCTGCAGCTGCGCGTCCTGCGGATAGTGGACCGCGGCGGCGACGTGCTCGGTCAGGTGCGGTTCCATCTCGCGCGCCGTGGCGGCGTCGACGGCGGTCGCCTGGACGCCCGCCCGGCGCTGCGCCTCCGCGAGGATCGCGAGCGGGCCCCGGGCGTCGTCTTCGGTGGCGACCACCAGGCCGCCCTTGGGCTCCCATTCGACCCGCGCGATCTCGTCGCCGAGTTCGGCCCGCAGGGACTCGATCAGCTCGGGCCACAGCCGCCGCGACGCGACGGCCAGGTCCAGTTCAGGCCCGGGGGCCTTGTCCGACAGCAGCACATTGCCCTCGCCCCCGGCCGTGGTCCCTCCGGCGGGGGCGCCGCGATCGACCACGAGGACCCGCATCCCGGAGGCGCTGAGCGCCTCCGCGCACGCGGCACCGATGATCCCGGCCCCGATCACGACGACGTCAGCGGTCTCGATGCGACTCACCTGCCCCTCAACACACGCACGATCAGAGAGTATGCCCGCTCCCGGACCCGGTTACACGGTGGTCCGCGGACCGGGCCGCGCCTCCCGCATGGTGAAAACGGCGCGACCGCCCGCGCCCGCGGCCCCTACCCTTCCCGCAGCGACGACGACGGGCGATGCTTCGACACCGAACGCCCGGCAAGAGCCCGCATGGCCGCTTGCGAACCCTCTGGCGCCTCGATCGGGGAGAACTCGGCCGGCTGCCGACATATGCTGGACGAGTAGCCCCGCGAGGAGGCGATCCCGATGCCACCGCATTGCGATTCGATCGACGGCCCGGTCGCGACAGCCGCTCAGCGCGCCCTGGAAGCATCGAACGTCGACCTGGTCCTGCCGTTCGTTCCCGAGCCCGCCGAGCCTGAAGTACGGGCCGCCTTCCACAAGGCCCGGCTCGCTCGCAAGTCAGGGTCTGACGCCCGCGAGGTCGCCGATCGGTACTTCCTCGAGACGGTGGTGCGCCTCCACCGGGAAGGCGAGGGCGCGCCGTACACCGGCCTCAAGCCCGCAGGCTTGGACATCGGTCCCGCGATTCCGTTGGCGGAGAAGGCCGTCGAGTCCGAGTCGATCGCCGAGCTCTACTCGTTCCTTTCAGCGGAGTTGCGCACGCAGCTCGACGCTCGACTGGCCCTCGTACGGGAGCTGCGCGCCGAGGTGGCGGCCTCGGTCCCCGACGCGAGGGCATACGTCTCGGCGATGCTCGACTTCGAAGTGTTCGCGCATCGACTGCACAAGGCCATGCTGAGCACCCACCACTGAATGAGCGCCTCGACCGGCGCCGCGTCGATCGGGTCGAACCGAGCGAAGCGCTTCCCCCTCCGGTCGGTCCCACGCATGCGCCGTCCCGAACGGTCCGTCGCGGACCTTCCAGCGGTCTTCGAGCCGCGTGACTTCCATGGCTAGCCCCTTCGCGGCGGCGTGCCGTAGACGGGGCGGTACTCGGCGAACTCGGTGGTGAACAGCGCCAAGCCCTCCGTGATGCCCGGGAGGCGCCGCTCGACGCCGACAGCACGGACGAATGGGCCGGCCTCGGCACCGCCATCATCGGCGCGCTCATCGCCCCGGTGGTCGCCACGATCGTGGGCCCGATCGGCGCCCTCTGGACGCGGCTGCCGCTGCCCGGGCTCTACCCCCTCCCCATCCCGCTGGCCGTCCTCATCGGAGTGGCCTTGGAACAGGCGCAGGCATTCGGCATCGCCTTGCGGCTCGGCCTGACCCTGTGGGTCGCCGGGAACGTCGCGATCGCCCTCGCCACCGCCCGCCGACCACTGCGCAGGCGCCGTTCCAAGCAATACCGGTACGGCATCCCCCACTGACCGCGACCTTCGAACGCACCGTCCCGGCCCGAACGCGGACAAGCCACTGCCGTCGTTGCCGTCGCCAGCGTGGCAGTGGACCACGGAGCCGAGACCGGCCCCGCGATCGGCGGCACCCGCCGCGGCCAGGCGAAACCAAGTCGGAGAAGGTGCCCGCCCCCGTCATGGATGCCGGACGAACTCCAGCGTGCCGCCGACGATCCGCCCGCCCGCCTTCTCCAGCAGCGCCTTCGAGCCTGGGTTGGCCGAGTCGCACTCGGTGACCACGCTCGAGTGGCCGCGATCCCGCAGCACCCGGAACGCCGTGCCCAGCAGCGCCGCAGCGACCCCGCGCCCGCGGTACGGCCGCGCCGCGGCGACCAGCCCGAGGCGCGGGCCGGCATCCATCATCCAGACCCGCACCATCCCGGCGAACCGCTCGGCCGCCGGGTCCCACGCGACCGGATACACCGCCGGATCGTAGGCGTCGGCGTGCTCACCCTCCCAGTACGCGGCGTCCGAGCGCCAGCCCCGCAGCCCCGGGATGTCGTCGCGGATCTCGTCGTCGAAGCGCCGTACCGCGTCCATGCCGAACGTCTCGGGGGACCCGAGCGTGAGCCCGGCCAGCGCCGCGTCGTCCCAGTCGGCCGCCGTCGCGACCGGAAGCGCCCAGTCGTGCTCGTAGCGGTCGCCCACGAATCCCGCCGCCGCGAGCTCCCGCTGCAGGTTCCGCTCGTGCGCTCCGGCCATCGTGCGGACCGGCCGGTCCGCGCCGATCGCCGCGCACAACGCGGCGATCAGCGTCGCGTCGACCGGGTCGAACCACACGAAGCGCTTGCCGTCAGGGCGGTCCCACACGTGCGCCGTGCCGGTCCTGCCTTCGTCGTCGCGGACTTCCCAGCGGTCCTCGAACTGTGTGATCTCCATGCGACTCCTAACCGCGCCGGGGCGGCGTGCCGTAGACGGGGCGGTACTCGGCGAACTCGGTGGTGAACAGCGCCAAGCCCTCCGTGATGCCCGGGAGGCGCCGCTCGACGCCGTGGACGGCCTCCGTGGGCATGAACCCCGAGACGTAGCCGGTGGTCTCGGTCGAGAACTGGCCCTTGATGTTCGAGCGGGCCTCGCCGAGGGTCTTGAGGACCGCGTTGCCGGTCCCGGCCGGGAACTCCACGTGGAAGCTGTTCACCGGCTCGCAGACCACCGTCCCGGCCTCCTTGAGCATGAGGTCGAGGAGGAACGCGGTGACCTCGCGGAAGTCGTTCGCGGTGCTCGCCCGGCCGATGTAGCCGGTGGCCGTCAGCAGCACCCGGCAGTCGGTGACCGCCCAGCCGTACAGGCCCCGCTTCAGGACCTTGTGGACGGTCTCCTCGACGGCGTTGCGCAGCGCCCGCGTCAGCGAGCCCCGCTCGACCTCGAGCCCGTAGTGCAGGCCGGAGCCCGGCTCGCCCGGCTCCAGCCGCAGACCCACGGTCGCGATATGCGGGGTCTGCTGCCACGGGCCCATCTCGTGGAGCGCCTCGACCGTCCGGGCCGGGCGCTCGACGTGGATCGCCCGCGTCTCCTCGAACTCGACCGCGATGCCGAACTCCTCGTCCAGCAGCGAGGCCACGACCTCCTTCTGCACCTCGCCGTAGAGCCGCACCGCCATCTCCTCGGACAGCTCGTCCAAGTGCGGGTCCACCAGCGGGTCCCGCTCGGCCAGGCTCAGCAGTGCCCGGTTCAGCGGGATGCGGTCGTGCGGATCGGCCGGGCGCACCACCGTCTCCAGCGTGGGCGGCGTGAAGAACCCGCCGCTCGCCAGCGCGTCCTCGGAGCCGATCGCATCGCCGATGCGGACCTCGGTGAGGCCCTTGACCTTCGCGATGCTCCCCGGCTCGGCGACGGCCGCCACCGTCTCAGTGCCCGTGGCGAAGACCTCCACGCCGGTCACCTTGCCCTCGAAGGACTCGACGGCCCCGTCGACGCGGCGGAAGGTCGTGAGCTGCTCCCGCGGCGCGATCCTCCCGCTGCGCAGCCGCACGTACGCGACCTTCTGGCCCGCCGCGGCGTGCTCGACCTTGAAGACCGTCCCGACCGGCTCGCCCCCCGGGTCCCGTTGCGGCACAGGTAGGTACCGCCGGATGCCGCCGGTCAGCGCCGCCACGCCCGCGCCGGTCACGGCCGACCCGAAGTAGACCGGGTGCGCCCGGCCGGTGCGCACCTGCGCGGCCAGCTCGACGTCGCAGTCGAGCGCGTCCGGGTCGTCGAGGTACGCGGCCAGGAACTCGTCCGAGCCCGCGGTGAGCATCTCGACCGCCCGCTCGGTGAAGTCCGGGTCGCCGAACCCGAACGGCGCCACATCGGCGTCGCCGGTGCCGATCGCCCGGACCGTGCCCATCGGCAGCAGCCGCGGGCTCAGCATCTCGGCGAGGTCCCGCATGAGGTCGTCCTCGCGCGCGCCCCGGCGGTCGACCTTGTTGACGAACAGAAGCGTCGGCACGCCCAGCCGCTCCAGCGTGCGGAACAGGACGCGCGTCTGCGCCTGCACGCCTTCGACGGCCGAGACCACGAGCACCGCGCCGTCGAGCACGCGAAGCGCCCGCTCCACCTCGGCGATGAAGTCGGTGTGGCCGGGAGTGTCGATGAGGTTGACGGTGAGGCCGTCCAGCTGGAACGCCACGACCGCCGACTGGATGGTGATGCCGCGCCGCCGCTCCAAGTCCATGGAGTCGGTCTGCGTGCTGCCGGAGTCGACGCTGCCGACGCGGTCGATGATGCCCGCGTTGAACAGCAGCCGCTCGGTCAGGCTGGTCTTACCGGCGTCGACGTGGGCGAGAATCCCCAGGTTCAGAAAAGGCAAAGCAGGTCCTCGAGAGTGAGATCGTCTGGTTTCGGATGAGGCACTCCGAGGTTTGGCGCATGGCGATCTCCTGCTCCGGCGAGGACTGACACGTCGGGACCGACGATCTGCCGAGGGTAGGACCCCTGCGGGGACCGCGCAAGCGAATTAGGGCGCACCGGGCCGCTAGCATCCGGGCATGGAGCAGACCACCCTGCAAGACGCACTCAACGCCGATGAGATCGCCGCCGCCAACGAACTCACCCGACGCTGGCTCACCGGCCGCGCCGAAGTCCCCGCGGTCGCCTCCGGACTCGGCATCTGGCCCCTGCTCGCCGTCCTCGCGACCGGCGCGGTCGAAGCCACCTTCGATGAACTGCTGGAAGCCGCCGGCCTCGACATCGGCCAGGCCGCCGACGTCCCCGCCGCCCTCCTCGACGCGGTCGAGTCCGCCCCCGCCCTCAACCTCGCGCTGGCGGCCTGGGCCGGACCGGAGGTCGCCCTCGACCCCGACTGGGTCGGCGGCCTCCCGGTCGACGCCATCGGCGCGCTCACCGGCGACGCCGCCGTCGACAAGCCCGCCCTCGACGCCTGGGCCTCCCGCAACACCGGCGGCCTCATCGAGCGGATGCCGGTGAACCTGGACGAACCGATCGAACTACTCCTCGCCAGCGCCCTGTCGGTGCGCACCACCTGGCGCACCCCCTTCGACGAACGCGCGCCCTTCCGCAGCGGCCCTTGGAAGGACGCCGGCACCGTCCTCACCGCCACCTACCGCGAAGAAGTCCTGCGGGTCGGCCCCGACACGGCCGTACTCACCGTGCCCGGCGGCGACGACATCGACGTCCTGCTCGCGCTCGGCCTCGAAACGGCCCCGCCCCAAGAGGTCCTCTCGACCCTCATCGACGCGGCCGCCGACCCCGCATGGGGCCGCCCCGCGAGCGAACTCACCGCGCAAGCGCAGCCGATCGGCGTCACCCTCCTCGAGTACCGGAGCCCCCAGCCGCAGACCGGCCCCGAGACCAACGCGATCGTGCCCGCGTTCAAGCTCGACAGCGACCTCGACCTCCTCGAAGACGCGGCCTCCCTCGGCCTCGAACTCGCCTCCGACGACGAGTTCGCCCAGTTCGATCGGCTTGCGGCCCAGCGCCTCTACGTCAGCCAGGCCAAGCAGACCTGCACCGCCGTCTTCAGCGCCACCGGTTTCGAGGCCGCCGCCGTCACCGCGTTCGGCATGGACTGGATGGGCGCGGCCCCGCCGCAGGAGACGCACCGCCACCGCGCCGCCGTCGCCACCTTCGACCGCCCCTTCGCCTACCTCGCCCGCCACCGCCCCTCGGGACTCATCCTCATCGCGGGCTGGGTCAGCGAGCCCGGCGCGTAGTCAGCAACCGCCGGGCGCGGCGGCACGAGCGGGTTAGCATCCAGGCATGGGCACCGAGACGACGATCCAGGACGCACTGGCCGAACGCGAGGTCAAGGCCGCCAACGAGTTCACGAGGCGGTGGCTCGCCTCCCGCGACTCGGTGCCGGCGGTCGCCTCCGGGCTCGGCATCTGGCCCCTGCTCGCCGCGCTGGCGACCGGGGCCGTCGAGGACACCCAGGACGAACTGCTCGCCGCCGCCGGCATCGACGCGGACCAAGCCGCGAAGATCCCTGCGGCGCTGCTCGAAGCGGTCCGGACCAGTCCCGCGATCCGCCTCGCCATCGGCACGTGGGCCGGCGACAGGGTCACGCTCGACCCCGAATGGGTCGCCAAGCTCCCGGCGGAGGCCGTCGGGTCGCTCACCGGCGACCCCGCCGCCGACAAGGCGGCCCTCGACGCGTGGGCGTCGCGGAACACCGACGGTCTCATCGAGCGGATGCCGCTGGACTTCCAGCAGGCGATCGACATCGTCCTCGCCAGCGCCCTGTCGGTGCGCACCACCTGGGCCACGCCGTTCCAGGACGCGAGCCGCGCTTTCGACCACGGCCCCTGGTCCAAGCTCGGCCGCTGCTGTGCGCTCACCGCGACCCTGAACGACGACGTCCTCCGCGTCGCCGAGGACGCCTCGGTCCTCACGATCCCCGGTGACGGCGGCATCGACGTGCTTCTCGGCCTCGGCCGCGAAGGCCTTGCGCCGCAAGCGGTCATGAACACCCTCATTGACGCCGCGACCGATCCCGCCTGGGGTCGCTCATCCACCGAACTCTCGGTAGGGGAGCGGGCTGTCGGCGTCGAAGTCACCGAGTACCAGGGCATGCGCCCGCAGACCGGCCCGGAAGTCAGTGTCCAGACTGTCCGCTTCTCGCTCGACAGCGACCTCGATCTCCTCGAAGACGCCGAAGCCCTCGGGCTCGTGCTCGCCTCCGATGAAGACCGCGCCCGGTTCGACCGCCTTGCGGTCCAACCGGTCTACGTCTCCCAGGCCAAGCAGACCGCCATGTCGGTCTTCAGCGCCACCGGCTTCGAAGCCGCCGCGGTGACCGCGATCGCCATGACCCGCGCTGGGTTCTTCGCCAAACCCAAGCACCGTCACGTGCGCGCATCGGTCCGCTTCGACCGCCCCTTCGCCTACCTCGCCCGTCACCGCCCGTCCGGCTTGATCCTCATCGCCGGTTGGGTCGACCAGCCCGAACGTGCCTGAAACGCATCGATTCATCCTTTTAGGACTGTGACTGGCCCCCTTGGTGAGGTCGCGGCAGTCGGGCTGCCGTGTCGTGTTGCTCCTTTCCAGTTGGCGGGCAGGCTCTTGCCGCAGGCGTCGCTGTGCCCGAGTCAGTGTGATGTGTGTGCACGAGGTTCCGGCTATGGTGGGCGTTGCGCCTGCGTGTACGGTGTGCCTCGTTCGGAGCACGTGCCGCCCGGTCAGGGTGATCCCGACGGGGCCGTCTTCCACCCAGCCCGGCCGATGGCCTGGTCAGCTGCGGAACCCGATAGCACTCGGGGACGAGCCCACGCCGGTCATTGTTGGCGGTGGGTTCGAGATCGCAAGGTTAATCAAGCCGGCTAGAGGCTTGGCGTAGTCTGCTTGCACCTGCTCGACTCCTGTACGAATCCCATATCCCTGTGCGTATGTCAATGATCCGCCTGACCGCCTCCACCGGCAACACCCACAAGGGTCGAAAGCATTCACGTTTCGCGGCGGTCACCTTGGGCTGCAAGGAATCCGGTCGGCCCCGTACCCCGCGGTCGAGCGTGTCGCCCGCCGAGGCCCCCCGACTCAACAATGCCCGAGAGGTCCGACAACGAGCAGCGCGGAAACGACCGGACCGGATCAGCCGGGCGCGCACGTCCAACCCGATGATCGCTGTCGCCGTCGCTGATGCTTTTGCGGACCCGCACACCAAACGGTGCCGCACTCGCCAGCGCAAGAACTCCCAGAGTGGGCCTATCGCTCGTCGAGCGGCGCGGCGTGCCAGGTCCAGTCCGGCGTGCGCTTCGCGCGGCCGTCGAGGTCGCCGCGGCCCGTCGCCCACAGCAGGGTCGTCCACGGATCAGTGTCGGTCGGCGCCTCGGGGAAGAGGCGCGCGAGCGCGGGCGAGACCAGGTCGGCCGGCGCTTCGAAGTCGACACCGAGACCCTGCGTGAGATCGAAGGCGTGAGCCAGGGTCTCGACCACGCCCATCGCCGCGAAGCCCTCGGGGTCGGCGGCGCCCCAGATGTGCCAGGCCCGCGCGGACGCCGGCCGGGTGTCGACCACGGCCGCGACCAGGCCGCCCGCCATGAGCAGCACCTCGATCGCGGCTTCCGGGCCCGCGTCGCGGTCGGTCACGAGCGGCCGGGCCCGCGCGCCCGGTCGCTCCCACATGATCGTCGGCCGACCCTGCTGGTACGGCACGGGCGGCGCGAGGCGCAGCGCATACGAGAACACACCGTTGTTCAAGTGCTCCAAGGCGTCCCAGCAGGAGCAGTCCATGGGCCCGGCCTGCGCGTCCCACGCCTCGGCGGGCGCGGGGCGCAGCGCCTCCGCGGTGAGGGACACGGCCCGTTCGACATCGGTACCGGTCACCGGCGTTCTCGACATCCCCGGACCATAACCGCCCCAGCCGGACCGGGCAACCCCGTTCAGTCGCCCTGCCACGCGTGCCAGAGCCCGGCGTAGACCCCGCCCGCCGCGAGCAGGGCGGCGTGCGGACCCGCCTCGGCGATCCGGCCGTCCTCGACCACCGCGATCCGGTCAGCCGAAGCCGCCGCCTGCAGCTGGTGCGCGATCGCGATGACCGTGCGGCCCTCGAGCGCCGCCGCCAGCGCGACCTCCACATTGCCCGCGCTCGCCGGGTCGATGCCGGCCGTGGCCTCGTCCAGGATCACGATCGGGGGGTCGGCGATCACGACGCGGGCGAGCGCGATCTGCTGCGCCTCGGCCGTGGTCAGCTGGCGGTGTTCGGGGCCGAGCATCGTGTCGAGCCCGGTCGCCACCGCCCAGCCCGCGTCCACGCGGCGCAGCGCCGCGACCAGCCGCGCGTCGTCCGCGTCAGGGGCGGCGAGGATCAGGTTCTCGCGCAGGGTCGCGGTGAACACGTAGTGCTCCTGGGTCACGAGCACGACGCGGCCGCGCAGCTCCTCGACCGGGATGTCGCTCACCGGGACTCCGCCGAGTGTCGCCGTCCCGGTGCGCGGCCGGTCGATCCCGGCGAGCAGGCGCGCGATCGTCGACTTCCCGGCCCCCGAGGGCCCGACCACGACCAGCCGCTCGCCCTGCCGCGGATGGAGACTGAGGCCGTGGAGCACGTCGGGGCTGTCGCCGTACCCGAAGGTCACCGTGTCGAGCACCAGGTCGGCACCGTCCGGAACGGCCTCGCGGGTCTCAGGCTCGATGAGGCCGACCCCCGCGATGCGCGCCAGCGCCGCCGCGCCCTGCTGGAACTCGCTGAGCTGGGTCATGACGGAGTTCGTCGGGTTGGCGATGCGCACCACCACGGTGATCGCGGCGATCGCGGTCCCGAGGCTCATGCCGCCCTCGAGGTACCAGAGCCCGGCGGCGACGATGACCAGCACGAGCTGCAAGCGGTTGAGCCACAGGAGGAAGAAGAAGAACTCGACCTGCAGTCGGATGAGCCGCTTGAACCGCTCGAACAGCGTCTCGGCCCGCGCGTGCCCGATCGCCTGCCGCTCCTCCTGCATCGCCAGCGCCGCAACGGTCCTCGCGCCGCTCCCGGAAGCGGAGAGCGTCTCGGCGGCCTCGCTCATGGCCGCGCGCTGCTCGGTGAACACCCGGTTCGCCTGCCGCAGGTACCGGCGCGACGCCAGCAGCAGCGGCGGCAGTGTCAGCAGCGAGACCAGGCCGAGGAGCGGGTCGACCACGAACAGCGCGATGTACAGGACCACGACCTCGATCAGCGAGGTCACCATCGAAGGGCCGTTGTCCCGCAGCAGATCGGCGACGGTGTTGACGTCCGCCGACGTGCGGGTGCCGAGGTCCCCGCGCCCGGCCTGCTCGACCCGGTCCAGCGGCAGGCCGAGGACCCGCGCGACCACGTCCTCGCGCAGCCGTGCCGCCGCCCGCTCGCCGAACCGGTAGCCCGCGCGCCGGCCCGAGCGGCTGAGCACGAACTGCACTGCCACGCAGGCGAGGATCACTGCGCAGGTCAGGTTCACCTCGTGCGCGCCCCAGCCCGCGCTGATCCCGTCCACGACCCGGCCCAGCAGGACCGGGATGGCGACGCTGAACCCGGCCGCGAGCGTGTACATGACCAGGACCTGGACGGCCGGGCCCTTGTCGGAGGCGAGCAGCCCGCGGAAGGCCCGGCGCACCTGCGCCGGGCTCGCGATCGGCAGCCGCTCGCGGAGATCGTTGGCGCTCATGCGCTCTCCCCTTCTCGGCGAAGCTTGCGAGCCATGGATTCGCGCGGTGACGCGAGGCGGCGGTAGGCGGGGTCGGCCAGCAGCTCGGCGTGCGACCCGGTGGCGTGGACCTTGCCCTCGACCATCCACACCACCCGGTCGGCGTGCGCGAGCCACAACGGCGAGGCCGTCACCACCAGCGTCGCCAGCGACGCCCGGGCGGCGGACACGCGGTCGGCGATGAGCGACTCCGTGTGCGAGTCGACCGCCGAGGTCGGCTCGACCGCCAGGAGCGTCTGCGGCGCGGCCGCGAGCGCGCGGGCGAGCCGCAGGCGCTGGCGCTGGCCGCCCGAGAGGTTCCGTCCGCCTTCGGCGACCCGGCCTTCGAAGGTGGCGCCGAGGCCGGTGTACACGTCTGCGGCGCAAGCGGTCTCGAGGGCGGACAGGGCCGCGTCGGGCCCGACCCGCAGGGTCTCGCCGAGCGTCGCCTCGAACAGGTAGTCCTCGTCGGTGAGCAGCATGATCCGCTCGCGCACATCGGCGAGCGCGTAGGACTCGAGGGGCCGCCCGTCCCACACCGCTTCGGAGTCGCGGTAGCGGGCCAGCCGCTCGCAGGCCTCCGCGGCCGGGGCGGTCTCGGCGGTGACGAGGACGGTGAGCCCGGACTCGGGCACGACCAGGCCCGAATCGGGGTCGCGCAGCTCGCCCGACCCGCCTCGGAGCGTCCCGTCGTCGTCCACATCCGTTGCGATGGCGAGGAACCGGGTGAGCCGTCCCGCGGCCACCCAGCTGGCGACCAGGTAGTTCGCGGAGATGATGAAGTTCCCGGAGACGGCGATGAAGATGGTCGCGAAGCTGAACGCGGAGGCGAGGCCGCCGATGGTGAGCGCGCCGTCCACCGCCAGGAGCGCGCCGACCCAGGTGATGACCGCGACGAACACGATCGGCATCGAGTGGCGCAGGGCGTGGATCCACGAGCTGGAGTTCGCCACGGCGTAGCCGCGGTCGCGCAGCGCCGTCGACTGCTCGCGGTACCGGTCGGTGAAGAGCAGGTCCCCGCCGATGCCGCGCAGCACGCGCAGGCCGCCCACGATGTCGGCAGCCTGGGCGGTGAGGCCGCCGATCATGTCCCGGTAGTCGGCCTGGCGGCGTTGCAGGCGTTTGAGGAGCGGCCCGGCGACCAGCGCGGTCGCGCCGCTCCCGGCGATGATGATGACCCCGAGCAGCGGATGGATCGACCACACCAGGGCCGATCCGATGAGGAACATCGCGAGGTTGTTGGCCACGAAGCCGAGCTCGGTGACGGTGTGGGCCGCTTTGCGCATGTCCTCGCTGGGCAGGTTCACCAGCTCGCCGGCGGAGACGCGGCCGCGCACGCCGGTCCCGGCGGTGTTGAGGTGGTCGGTGAGCCGCCGCACGATGGCGCGCTGGCTGGCCGCGTCGGCGGTGTTGAAGAGCCGGAAGCCGAGCACCCAGAACGTCGGCTGCACCGTGACGGCGAGGGCCATGAGCCCCAACCAGAGCGCGAACGCGCCCGCATCGCGGGCGATGAAGCCCTCGTCGATGATTCGGCCGAGGATCCACAGCCCCGACATCGAGGCGCCGCCGGCGAAGAGGAAGAGCAGCGAGCCGAGTGCGAGTCGTCCCGCGTGCGGCCTGGCCAGGCCGGTCAGCAGACGCATCGGGGTGAGCGGTGGCGGTGCGGAGGGCATGGGTCCCAAGCTTACCGGCCGACCGGTATTCGAGAAAGCGCTTAAAGTGTCGCATTCTCGGCTGTGCCGATTCGGCGGCGTCCTGTTTGCACCGCTTCGATCCGGGAACCCGGTGTCCAAGAACGACAGACACTAGACCGAACGGAACCGTCATGGCCCACGTCGTCACGCGCTACAACCCCCTGATCGTGCACATCATCACCGCGGTCTTCGGTGCGATCGCGCTGATCATCCTGCTGCACTTGGGGTTCGTCCTCCTTGAGGCCAACCCCCGCAACCCGCTGGTGAACTTCATGGCCGACCTCGCCAACTGGTTCTCCTGGCTCTTCCGCGACATGTTCACCGGCATCGAGGACCCGAAGGTCCGGGCCGTCGTGAACTACGGGATCGCGGCCCTGGTCTACCTGGCGATCGGCGGGCTCTTCTCCGGGTTCGGCCGCCGCTGGCACGACTGAGCCCATACCCGGTTGAATTGAAGTTTCAAGTTAATGTGCGGAGTACCACGTTGGCGGTAGCGCGCGCCAGCCGTTAGGCATGCCTTACCTAATCTGCTCGCGTGCTCGACGCCCAGCCCGCCGCCGCGGCGGTCCGCCGCCGCACCCCCGCGCGCACCGCGGGGGTGTTCGCCGCGGGCATTGCGGCGCTTGCGGTCTGCGCGGCGCTCAGCCTCGCCCTCGGCACCCGCCCGGTGCCGCCCGGCACGGTCCTCGCCGCGCTCTTCGGCGACGACACGAGCCGCGACGCCCTCGCCGTCACCGGCATCCGCCTGCCCCGCACGATCATCGGCCTCGTCGTCGGCGCCGCGCTCGGCGTCGCCGGAGCCGTCTGCCAGGGCGTCACGCGCAACCCCCTCGCCTCGCCCACCACGCTCGGGGTCAACGCCGGCGCGGCCTTGGCGGTGGTCAGCGCGATCCACCTCCTCGGCCTCACCCGCCCCGCCGAGTTCCTGCCCTTCGCCCTCGCCGGAGCCGCCGTCGCCGCCGCCGCGGTCTTCGCCCTCGCCCGAGGCGCGGGCGACCTCGACCCGGTCCGCTTGGCGCTCAGCGGCACCGTGCTCGCCTCGGTCCTCGCCGCCTGGACATCGGCGGTGCTCCTCACCTCCGAGCAGACCCTCGACGAGGCCCGCTTCTGGCTCGTCGGCTCGCTCGCGAGCCGCAGCCTCGACATGCTCGTCCCCGTCGCCGCCCCCCTCATCGCCGGGACGGTGCTCGCCTTCCTGGTCGCATCCGCGCTGAACGCCCTGAGCCTCGGCGACGACGCCGCCGCGGCGCTCGGCGTGCCGGTGGCCCGGACCCGGCTCGTCGGCGGCATCGCCGTCGTCCTCCTCGCCGCATCGGCCGTCGCCGTCGCCGGACCGATCGCGTTCATCGGCCTCGCCGCGCCCCACCTCGTGCGCGCCGTCGTCGGCCCCGACCACCGCCTGCTGCTGCCGGGCTGCCTCCTCGGCGGCCCGATCCTCCTCCTGGCCGCCGACGTCCTCGGCCGCATGATCGTGCGCCCCAGTGAGATCGAGGTCGGCATCATCACGGCGTTCCTCGGCGCACCGCTCCTCGCCGTCCTGGCAAGGAAGGCCGCCCGATGAACTGCGATACCGGCCGCTTCGAGTGGCGCTCCGTCGGCGCGAGCGAGGCGCCTTGGAACCGAACGCAGGCGGCAGGTGGCGACAACGCGACTCACTTCGCCACCGAACCTCGCCACGCAGCGCTGCCCGTGCTCGATGGGGGCGGTTCCTCGCGCGAGGGAGGCCGCCCGATGACCGGCGAAACCGGCGAGCGGCGCCCCGGTGGCGCGATCGCGGTGCCTTGGAACGGGACGCCGGCAGCGTTCGGCGACAACGCGACCCGCTTCGACACGGTCGCCTGCCACGCCGCGCCGCCCGTGTTCGGCGGGGTCGGTTCCTCGCGCGAGGGAGGCCGCCCGATGACCGGCGAGCGGCGCCCCGGTGGCGCGATCGCGGTGCCTTGGAACGGGACGCCGGCAGCGTTCGGCGACAACGCGACCCGCTTCGACACGGTCGC
>NZ_JBFAMQ010000009.1:0-49833 GCF_040674615.1 Glycomyces sp. NPDC049804 | reverse complement strand
CTGCCACGCCGCGCCGCCCGTGTTCGGCGGGGTCGGTTCCTCGCGTGAGGAAGGCCGTCCGATGAGCCACGAGACCGGCCGCGACGAGCGACGCCCCGGCGGCGCGACCGCGGCGCCGTCGGACCGACCGCTCGCGGTGCTCGGCGAACGCGCGCGCCGCGTCGCGCCCCTCTCACTCGCCGGGTCCGCCCTCCCCATCGGGAAGGCCGCCCGATGACCGCGCTCGCCACCGACACTGCTGCCCGCCGCCTCGGGGCCATCACCCGGCAGCGTCGCCGTGTCTCGCTACTCGCCCTCGCCGGGCTCGCGCTGCTCGCCGCCGCGATCCTCGTCGGGATCTGCCTGGGGGAGAACGTCCTCAGCCCCGGCCGCGCCCTCAACGCCCTCTTCCTCGGCACCGGCGACCGCGGCGATGTGCTCCTCGTCGGCCGGTTCCGCACCCCGCGCGTGCTCAGCGCGGTGATCGCCGGAGCCGGGCTCGCCGTCGCCGGGGCCGTCCTCCAGCGCGTCGCCCGCAACCCCCTGGCGAGCCCCGACGTCGTCGGCATCACCGGCGGCGCCTCACTCGGCGCGACCGCCGCCGTCGCCCTCGGCCTCGCCGCGCCGCTCACCCCGCTCGCCGCCCTCGGCGGCGGCCTCTGCGCCGCAACCATCCTCGGCCTGTTGGCTTGGAAAGGCGGCATCAGCCCGACCCGCCTCGTCCTCGTCGGCCTCGCCGTCCAAGCCGGCCTCACCGCCGCCGTGAACCTCTTCATCGTGCGCTTCCCGGCCGAACTAGCCTCCTCCGCGCTCCACTGGACCACCGGCTCCCTCTACGGCCGCAACTGGAACGAGACCATCGTCGGCGCCATCGCCACGACCGCCGCCCTCGCCGCCGTCCTCGCCCTCCACCGCCGCGCCGCCGTCCTCGACCTCGGCGACGACGCCGCAGGCGCCCTCGGCGTGCGCCCCGGACCCGCCCGCCTCCAGCTCCTCGCCGCAGCCGTCGTCCTCGCCTCCCTCGCCGTCGCCCTCACCGGCCCGGTCGGCTTCGTCGCGCTCGCCGTCCCGCACCTCGTGCGCCGACTCGCCGGCCCCCCGACCGCCGGAACCCTCGCCCTCAACGCCCTCGCCGGCGCGCTCCTGCTCCTCACCGCCGACCTCGTCGCCCAGCACGCGCTGCCCCTCGACGGCCTCCCCGTCGGCGTCGTCACCGCCACCCTGGGCGCGCCGTTCCTGCTCGCCCTCCTGGCCCGCCAGAACCGACCCGACCCGAGGACCGACCGATGACGAACGCCCCCAACGCCATCACCGCCGCAGGCCTCCGCATCGGATACGGCCGCAACATTATCGTCGCCGACCTCGACCTCACCCTCCCCGGCGGCCGGGTCACCGCCATCGTCGGCCCCAACGCCTGCGGCAAGTCCACCCTCCTGCGCGGCCTCGCCCGCCTCATCGCCCCCGAGGCCGGCACCGTCGCCATCGACGGCGACGACGTCCACCGCATGAGCGCCCGCGCCCTCGCCCGCCGACTCGGACTCCTCCCGCAGCAGCCCACCGCCCCCGAAGGCATCAGCGTCGAAGCGCTCGTCCGCCTCGGCCGCTACCCCCACCAGCGCGCCCTGCGCCCCTGGTCCCCGGCCGACACCGCCGCCGTCGAGAACGCCCTGGCCCGCACCGGCACCGCGGCCCTGCGCGACCTCCCGGTCGACCACCTCTCCGGCGGCCAGCGCCAGCGCGCCTGGATCGCGCTCGCCCTCGCCCAGGACACCCCGCTGCTCCTCCTCGACGAGCCGACCACCTTCCTCGACCTGCGCCACCAGCTCGACGTCCTCGACCTCGTCTCCGAACTCAACGCCACCGCCGACCGCACGGTCGTCATGGTCCTCCACGACCTCGGCCAGGCCGCCCGCTACGCCGACCACCTCGTGGTCATGCAGGGCGGCGCACCCGCCGCGACCGGCGCGCCCGCTGACGTGCTCACCGCCGAACTCGTCGAGGACGTCTTCGGCGTCCCCTGCCGCGTCGTCCCCGACCCCGAGACCGGCACCCCGCTGGTGGTCCCGCGGGCGAGCGCTCGGCACCGCCGACCCTGATGCGCCGAGAGCCCTGATTTGCCAAGAACACTGACACCCACTGCACCCGAAAGGAAACCACCCGAATGAAGACCACGATCCGGGGCGCGGCCGCCGTCCTGGCCGCCGCCACGCTGGCCGCCACGGCCGCCTGCGGCGCGGCGACCGCCACCGGCGACACCGCCGAGCAGCAGGTCCACGTGACCGACGCCTTCCCGCGCACCATCACGCACGCCATGGGCGAGACCGAGATCCCCGCCCCGCCCGCGCGGGTCGTGGTCCTGGACTCCGGCGAGCTCGACGACGTCACGCTCCTCGGCATCGAGCCGGTCGGCGCGGTCGCCCCGCACTTCAAGAGCGGCGGCGGGTTCCCCGAGTACCTGTCCTCGATGACCGAGAACACCGAGGACGTCGGCCCGATGGAGGAGCCCGACCTGGAGAAGATCGCCGCGCTCGCGCCCGACCTCATCCTCTCCTCGAAGATCCGCCACGAGGCCATCTACGAGGACCTCGCCGCGATCGCCCCGACCGTGTTCACCGAGACCACCGGTGTGGCCTGGAAGGAGAACCTCGCGGTCCACGCCGAGGCCCTCGGCCTCGAAGACGAGGCCGCCGCCGCCCTCACCGCCTACGAGAACCGGGCCGCCGAGCTCGGCACCGCCATCCAGGCCGCGTACGGCGAGGTCCCGACCGTGTCGATCGTGCGCTTCGTCGCCGGCCCGACCCGCCTCTACCAGAAGGCCACCTTCTCCGGCGTGATCCTCGAGGACGTCGGCGTCGCCCGCCCCGAGTCGCAGGACGTGGACGACTTCGCGCTCGAGGTCGGCCCCGAGCAGATCGACCTCGCGGACGCCGACTTCCTCTTCGTCACCGCCGCCGACGTCCCGGAGAACACCGAGCAGGAAGCGGCCATGGACAACCCGCTGTGGGCCGAGATGGAGGCGGTCAAGAACGACCGCGTCTTCAACGTCCAGGACGAGATCTGGATGAGCGGCATCGGCATCCAGGCCGCCCGTCTCGTTCTCGCCGACCTGGCGAACGCCACCGGCGTCGAACTCCCGGACGCGGAGTAGCGGACCCGGGCCGCGCCCTCCTCGAACGGGGCGCGGCCCGTCACCCCCCCGCAAACCGCGTTGCCGCCCGCGCCCGGCGATGCGAAGCTGGGGGACATGCCCGATGCGATCGAAGCGCTGCGCGCCCGCTACCGCGCCCACACCTGGGAGCCGGTCGGGATCGGCCATTCCGATGCGCTGGTGTGGCGGCTCGCGGGGCCGACCGAGCTGTTCGTCAAGGTCGGCGGCGAGCTCGAGCGCGAGGCCGAGGCGCTCGCCTGGCTCGCTGGCTTCGAGACGGGCGCCCCCGCGATCGAGGCCGCAGGCGCGCTCGACGACGGCCGCGCCTACCTCGTCACCGCGGCCGTCCCCGGACGCTCCGGCGCCGAGACCTGGCCCGAGCCCGATCGGAAAGCGGTAGTGCAGGCGATCGGCCGCTACCTCGCCCGCTTCCACACCCTCCCGGTCGACCAGTGCCCCTTCCGAACCGGGACGGACCCTGAGGCGGACCTCGTGGTCTGCCACGGCGACTACATGCTCCCCAACGTCATCCTCGACCCGCGGACGCTCACCGTCAACGGCGTGGTCGACGTCGGCGCCCTCGTTGTCGCCGACCGCGAACGCGACCTCCACGACATGGTCTGGAGTCTCACCGCCGGGCTCAACCCGCAGTACGGCGACGCGTACGCGGACGTCTTCCGGGCCGCCGCGACCTCAGTCGCCGCGTGAGTCGTAGTCCTCGCGGCTGGCCAGGACCTCGTCCATGTGCGACTCCGCCCAGACCTTGACGCCGCGCATCAGGTGATGCAGCGAGACACCGAGATCGGTCAACTCGTACGTGACCGTCGTCGGCACCGTCGGGGTCACGGTCCGGGTGATCAGCCCGTCTCGCTCGAGCGAGCGCAGCGTCTGCGTGAGCATCTTCTGGCTCACCCCCGCCAGCTTCCGCGACAGCTCGGAGTACCGCATCGGCCTTGACTGCCCGACGCGGTCGGGGTCGGCCTGCGGGTCGTCGCCGCCCAGCGCCGCCAGGACCAGCGCGACCCACTTGTCCGAGATCCGGGCGAGCAGCTGGCGGCTGGGGCAGGCGGCCAAGTACGCGTTGTACTTCGCCTGCGCCTCTTCACGCTTTTGAGCTGCGGTCATCGTGGGCATGCGCCGCTCCTTCCCACTTCGAGGTGACCTACGCACTTCGAAGTGCGTACTTCCCAATAGAGAGTTACCCATGCAAAGTAGAGCTGTCAAGTCCGAACAGCAACAGCAGGAGCGCACACGCAATGAGCACGCCCACCTTCCGCACCGCCGTCGTCCGCACCCCGAACGGCCCCGACTCGATCGAGGTCATTGACGTCCCCCTCACCGAGCCCGGTCCCGGCCAGGTCCGCGTCGCGGTGGCCGCCTCCCCGGTCAACCCCACCGACCTCGGCGTCGTCGGCGGCTTCTTCCACACCATGGGCATGATCAACCAACCTGAGCACACCGGCCTGGGCTGGGACTTCGCGGGCGTCGTGGACGCCGCCGGGCCCGGAGTCGAGCTGACTACAGGCACCCGCGTCGCCGGTGTCGTCGTCGGCTTCGACCGCGACTTCAGCACCTTCGCCGAACGGCTCATCGTCGACGCCGCCGACCTCGCGGTAGTGCCCGACGCCCTCGACCTCGCCGCCGCTTCCACCGTGCCGCTCAGCGGCCTCAGCGCGGCGCAGATCGTCGACCACCTCGGCGAGGCGCCCACCGAAGGCGCCCGGCTCCTGGTGACCGGTGCGGCCGGAGCCATCGGAGCGAACGTCATCGCGCTGGCGCTCGACCGGAACTGGCAGGTCACGGGACTGGCCCGAGCCGCGGACGAGGCGTTCGTGCGAGGACTCGGCGCGGACTTCACCGTAGAGGCGGGGCAGGGTTGGGACGCGGTCGTCGACACCTCGTCCCAGCAGGAGTGGGGCCTGGCCCCGGTCCGCGACGGCGGCATTTTCGTGGGCGTCCGCCCGAACCTCGTGCCCGAAGCCGAGCGGGGGATCAGCGTGAAGACGCTGATGGCCGAGTCCGACAGCGCGCGCCTGGGCGAGCTGCTGGACCGGGCCGCCTCCGACCGGCTGCCGACCCGGGTGCACGCGGTCCTGCCCTTGCACGAGATCGCCGAGGCCTACAAGGCGACGGCGAAAGGCGGACTGCGCGGCCGCTACGTGGTCAAGCCCTGATCGCGATCCGCTGGACGGCCTCCGCCGTGCAGTGGCAGGGCCCGGCCGCCTGCGGCCGGGCCGTTCTGCCGGCTCAGGGACCTGTCCGCCAGGCCAGATCGGCCGAGCTGACGACATCGCCGAACCGGGGGAGGTTCAGGTTCACCGCCGCTTCGTGCTCGGCCTCGCTGAGCGCGCTCATGGCGTCCTCGGCGAACACCAGGTCGTAGCCGCGGTCGGAGGCGGCCCTCGCGGTCGACTCGACGCCGAGGTTGGTCATGACGCCGGCCATGACCAGTGTCCGCGCGCCGAACCGCCGCAGCACCTCGTCGAGATCGGTGCCGTAGAAGCCGCCGATCGAGCGCTTCACCACGACCGCGTCGGCGAGCTCCGCGACCGCCGGGACCAGTTCGCTGCCCGGCGGCTGCGCCTCCACGTCCGGCCGCTCCACCCGCACCGCCACCACGGGCGCACCGGCGGCGCGGGCGCTTTCGGCGAGGGCGAGCGAGGCTTCGAGGACTGCGGGGCCGGTGCGCGGCTCGAGGTCGAGTTCCAGGAGCCGGGGCATCAGGTCGATGAGGACGACGGCGCTCTGCCGGGGATCAAGGGAGGCCACGCCGTCCACATTAACCGGGGGCGGCGACGGCTCGAGCCCGGCCGCGTCGCGGCCGGGCTCGCCGCGTCCACTCAGTCGGCGTCGCGCATCCGCAGGAGCTTGCGCGCCTCCACGGTCGTGATCGCCGGGCGCTGCGCGAGCGCGGCCGCCGCGGCGGCCCGCTCCACGAGCTGGTCGTTGCCCGCGACCGGCTGCCGCCGCGCGAACGACACCGTGTCCTCCATGCCCACCCGCAGGTGCCCGCCGTGGGCCAGCGAGGCGAACATGACCGGCAGCGTCGTCCGTCCGATGCCCGTGGCGGAGAACGTGGTCCCCTCCGGCAGGTACCGGCGCACGCCCTCGGCGAACGCGGCCACGGTCGAGGCGTCCCCGGCCGCGCCGCCGGGCACGCCCAGCACGAAGTCGACGTGCACGTGCCCGCCGAACGGCAGGCCCTCCTTGTCGAGCAGCCGCTCGAGCGCCGCCAGGTGCCCCAGGTCGAACAGCTCGTACTCGGGCACGACCGCCTGCTCCTGCATGCGCTTGTGCAGGCCGACGATGAACTCCCAGCGGTTGGTGAAGACCTCGTCGCCGAAGTTCACGGTCCCCATCGTGCAGGAGGCCATGTCGGGTTCGGCGTCGAGCACCGCGAGCCGCGCCGCCTCGCCGTCGCGCACCGAGCCGCCCGTCGAGAGCTGCACGATCAGGTCGGTCGTTTCACGAAGGGCCGCAACAGCATCGCGCAACCGGACCGGGTCGAGCGTCGGCCGCGCCTCGTCGTCGCGCAGGTGCACGTGGATGATCGAGGCCCCGGCGTGCTCGCACCGCTTCGCGGCGTCGACGAGCTCGTCCAGGGTCACCGGGAGCGCCGGGACCTCGGCCTTGTCGACCTCGGCCCCGGTGGGCGCCACAGTGATCAGGGTGCCGGTCATGCGACCTCCGCGGCCGCGTCCTGCTTCGCGACGGCCCGCCGGGACTGCGCGGCGGCCGCGTTCCCGGCCTCCTTCGCGAGGACCGGCGGGTGCATGTGCCGCCACCACTCCTGGCCGGCCTTGGGCAGGGTGTCGATCGGGTCGTAGAACGGGTACCGGCGGGTCAGGGCGTCGGGGTCGTCGGCCTCGATCGAGGTGCGGTAGTTCTTGGTCCAGTAGGAGATCCCGAGCTCGCGGTCGTACTCGGAGAGCTGGTGGACCCAGCGCTTGCCGACCATCGGCACGTCGCAGATGATGCGCGGGGTCGCGTACCCGGGCAGGTAGCCCATGATCGCGGTCTGCAGCTCCTGGGCCTGCGCGACGGAGGTGCGCCAGTGCTCGGCGTTGGGGATCATGTCGCACATGTAGAAGTAGTACGGGAGGATGTTCGCCTCGCCCTGCAGCGCGAAGCACAGGTCGAGCAGGTCCGCCTGGGTGTCGTTGACGCCGCGCATGAGCACGCCCTGGTTGCGCACGTCCCGCACGCCCGCGTCGAGCATCGCCGCCGCCGCCCGCGCCACGGCCGGGGTCACCGAGTTCACGTGGTTGATGTGGGTGTGGATCGCGAGGTTCACGCCCTGCCCGGCCGCCCGCTTGGCGACGCGGGCCATGCCCTCGACGATCTCGTCCTGCAGCCAGTGCTGCGGCAGCCCCATGAGGGCCTTGGTGGCCAGGCGGATGTCGCGGATGGTCTCCACGTCGAGGAGCCGGTCGAGGAACCGCTCGAGCTGCTTCCACGGCAGGTTCGCCACGTCGCCGCCCGAGACGACCACGTCCCGCACGCCCGGGTGGGTCTCGAGGTAGTCGAGGATCGCCGTCTGCCGGTCGACCGGTTTGAGCGCCAGCCGCCGCTTGTCCACGGTGGGGGTCGAGTTGCCGACGAGGTCCATGCGGGTGCAGTGCCCGCAGTACTGGGGGCAGGTCGAGAGGAGCTCGGCGAGCACCTTCGTCGGGTACCGGTGGGTGAGGCCTTCGACGGCCCACATGTCGTGCTCGTGCAGGGAGTCGCGGGTCGCGAACGGGTGCGAGGGCCAGTCGGCGTGCCGGTCGGAGGCGACCGGGAGCATGTACCGGCGCACCGGGTCGGCGTAGAACGCGTCGGTCCACGAACCGGGCGCGGTCTCCTCGATCGCGGGCGCCATCGTGTTGAGCATCTGCGGCGGCAGCAGCATCGACATGGTCGCCGAGTGCGCCATGTCCGCCGCGAGGTCGTCGTAGAACGACTCGTGGAGCCGGTCGCCCACGACCTCCCGCAGCTGCTTGACGTTCTTGACGCAGTGCACGCGCTGCCACTGCGCCGAGGCCCAGTCGGCCTCGGTGACGTCCGCCCAGCCGGGGAACCTCGTCCAGTCCGGCTCCTCGAGCCTGCGACGCCGGTACTGGTAGGGCTGCTCGATCACGGGAGCTGTGTCTCCCGTCGGTCGATCCGACACCTTCTCACCTCCATGTCCGGGCTGTTGGCCCGGGAAACCTCGCAGACGGGGATGACCGTCCTTGTGACGAGGATAACCTTCCGTTACTGTTGTGCGCTAGGTCCCGCATATTGAGACTCTATAAATTCCCCGCTACAAGAAGGGCGGCAACGATGTCGACAGGCTCACCGGTCGGATCGCACCGAGTCGTCAGCCCCGCCGGAGCGCTGCCACAAGCAGCCGACCGGCTCGACCCCGACCCCGAGATCGCCGACGACGAGGTCCGCATCAGCGTCGAGCGCCTCAACCTCGACGCGGCCTCCTACCGGCAGCTCCACGACGCCCACGGCGGCGACGGCGAGGCCGTCCGCGCCGAGGTGCTCGCCATCATCGAGCGGCGCGGCAAGATGCACAACCCCGTCACCGGCTCCGGCGGCATGCTCATCGGCACCGTCGACGCCGTCGGCCCCCGCTCCCCGCTCGGCCTCAAGACCGGCCAGAAGGTCGCCACCCTCGTCTCCCTGACCCTCACCCCGCTGCGCATCGATGATCAGTTGGCGCGCTGGGACGGCAGATCCGAGCAGGTCCCGACCAGCGGGCACGCCATCCTCTTCGCCCGGTCCATCGCGGCCGTCCTCCCCGATGACCTGCCCGAACACCTCGCGCTCGCCGTCCTCGACGTATGCGGCGCGCCCGCGCTCGTCCGCCGCGTCGTGAGCCGCCGCCCCGAACGGACCGCCGCGGTCGCCGTCATCGGCGCGGCCGGGAAGTCCGGTTCGCTCTCGCTCGCCGCCGCCCGCGACGCCGGCGCCGCCCAGGTCGTCGCCGTCGTCCGCGACGAGATCGAGGCCGCCCAGCTGCGCGGCTCGGGACTCGCCGACGAGATCGTCGTCGCCGACGCCACCGACCCGCTCCTCCTCGCCAAGAAGGTCACCAAGGCGCTCGACGGGGACGGCGCGGACGTCACCGTCGTCTGCGTCGACGTCCCCGGCTGCGAACACGGCGCCATCCTCGCCACCGCCACCGGCGGCACGATCGTCTTCTTCTCCATGGCCACGTCCTTCCCGGCCGCCGCCCTCGGCGCCGAAGGCCTCGCCGCCGACGTCGAGATGCTCATCGGCAACGGCTACGTCCCCGGCCACGCCGACTACGCCCTCGCACTGCTCAGGGCGAACCCGCACCTGAAGGACCTCTTCATCGACCGCGTCGACCACGCGAACCGACAAATCGCAGGCCTCTTCGAACAGGAGCAAGCGTGACCGCCGAACTCCCGCTCGACCCGGCCGTCGTCGCCAAGGCCCGCCGCCTCGCCGCCACCGCCGCCCAACCCGTCGTCGACCTGGCCCGCAGCCACACCACCGTCTCCGTCGAACGCGCCACTCTGCGCCTCGCCGGACTCACCGGCGCCGACCCCGACGGCATCCCCTGGGTCAACCGCCTCGCCGACGCCGTCCAAGAGCAGGTCGGCATCGAGCACGGCATCGCCCTCCCTGTCTTCCACGCGCTCAAGGACTTCCCGGACCTCGAACGCCTCGCCCACGCGGCCGCCGCCGACGGCGCCCGCTTCACCCTCCCCACCGGCGGCGACGCCGAGGCCGCCCGCGCCCGCGCCCAAACCGCCGTCCGCCACGGCTTCGACCGCATCGACCGGTCCCGAAGCAGGCGGGACGAACTCGTCGCCGAGATCGGCGACCCGCCCCAGCGCCCCTGGATCTACCTCATCGTCGCCACCGGCGACATCTACGAGGACATCCCGCAGGCCCAGGCCGCCGCCAAAGCCGGAGCCGACGTCATCGCCGTCATCCGCTCCACCGGCCAGTCCCTCCTGGACTACGTGCCCGAAGGCGCCACCCGCGAAGGCTTCGCCGGCACCTACGCCACCGGCGAGAACTTCCGGCTCATGCGCGCCGCCCTCGACGAGACCTCCCGCGAGGTCGGCCGCTACATCCGCCTCACCAACTACGCGTCCGGGCTCTGCATGCCCGAGATCGCCGCGCTGGCGGGCATGCACCGGCTCGACATGATGCTCAACGACTCGATGTACGGCATCCTGTTCCGCGACATCAACCCGATCCGCACCTTCGTGGACCAGCGGTTCAGCCGCCAGGTGCACGCCCGCGCCGGGATCATCATCAACACCGGCGAGGACAACTACCTGACCACGGCCGACGCGGTCGAAGCCGCGCACACGGTCACGGTCTCGCAGCTGCTCAACGAGCGGTTCGCGCACGAAGCCGGGCTCCCGGACCCGCTGCTGGGCCTCGGGCACGCGTTCGAGATCAACCCCGAAGTGCCCGAGTCGTTCCGGCTCGAGCTCGCGCACGCGCTGCTGGCCCGCCAGCTGTTCCCGGCCGCGCCGCTGAAGTGGATGCCGCCGACGAAGCACATGACCGGCGACGTCTTCCGCGGCAACCTCCTCGACGGGTTCTTCAACCTCGCGGGCGTCATGACCGGGCAGTCGATCCTGCTGGTGGGCATGATGACCGAAGCGGTCGTGACCCCCTGGCTCTCCGACCGCGACATCGCGCTGCAGAACGTGCGGTACGTGCTCAGCGCCTGCGCCGGCCTCGCCGAGGACTTCCATCCGCCCAAGGACGGCTTCATCGCCGCCCGCGCCGACCGGGTCCTCGGCGAAGCCGTCGACCTGCTCGAGCGGATCGTGGACGACGGCCTGCTCAACGCCATCGCGGACGGCACCTTCGGCATCATGAAGCGCCCCGCCGACGGCGGGCGCGGCCTCGACGGCGTCGCCGAGCGCGCCGACGACTACTGGAATCCGGCCGCAGAGGAGTTGGACCGGACGAGCCCCGACCAGGACGCCCCGCTCGCCGGCGCGCGGAAGGAGGCGTCCCGATGAGCCGCATCATCAGGCCCTACGGGGACACCACCGGCGACGGCATGGTGCAGCTGTCCTTCACCCTGCCCGTCCCGCACGACAAGCGCGCCGAGGGCGCGGCCCTGCAGCTCGCCGCCAAGATGGGGCTCGACGGCGCGATGCTGGTGCACGCCAAGGCCATCGGCGAGGGCTACACGTTCTTCGTCGTCTACGGCGCCTCCACCCACCTCGTCAACCTCGACGAGGTCAAAGTGGTCGAGAAGGACTACCCGCACCTGAGCCCCAAGGACGTCAACGACGCCATCCGCGAGAAGCTCGGCCGCAAGCTCTGCGTCGTGGGCGCGTGCATCGGCACCGACGCCCACACCGTCGGCATCGACGCGATCCTCAACATCAAGGGCGTGGCGGGGGAGAAGGGCCTGGAGTACTACCGGGAGCTGCGGGTCGTGAACCTCGGCGCGCAGGTCGCCGTGCCCGACCTCGTCAACCGCGCGGTCGACGAGGAGGCCGACGCGGTGCTGGTGAGCCAGGTCGTCACGCAGAAGGACGCCCACCTGCACAACACCCGCGAGATGTCGGCGGCCTTCCGCGAGGCGCTGCCGCCGGGGCGCCGGCCGCTGCTCGTCGTCGGCGGCCCCCGCTTCGACGAGGGCGCCGCGACCGAGCTCGGGGTCGACCGCATCTTCACCCGCGGCACCACACCGTCCGATGTGGCCTCCTATCTCGTCCACCGTCTCGTCACCATGAAAGCGAACGCATGAGCGCCAACCACGACGGTGTCACCGTCACCCACCGCCGCTACATCCCCTACGGCCACGCCCACTACGGCGGGAACCTCGTCGACGGGGCCTACGGGCTCGGCCTGTTCGGCGATGTGGCCACCGAGCTGTGCATCCTCACCGACGGCGACGAGGGCCTGTTCGCGTCCTACGCGGACGTGCAGTTCAAGGCGCCGGTGAGGGCCGGCGACGTCGTGGAGGCCACCGCGACGGTGGTGCGCACCGGCCGCCGCAGCCGCACCGTCGAGTTCACGCTCAAAGTGGTGTGCCGCGCCGACCCCGAGCGGGGCGACTCGGCGGCTTCGGTGCTGGACGAGCCGATCACCGCCACCACCGCGACCGGGACGGTCGTCGTCCCGTGACCGAAGCCGTCGTCTGCGTCGACGTCGGATCGACCTACACCAAGGCCGCCGCCGTCGACGCGGGCTCCGGCGCGCTCCTCGGCGGGGCCTCGCGCCCGACCACGATCGGGACCGACGTCATGGACGGCCTCCGGGCCGCCGTTGCCGAAGCGGTCCCCAAGGGCGCCAAGGTGGTCGAAACGCTCGTGTGCTCGTCTGCGGGCGGCGGCCTGCGGCTCGCCGTCATCGGCAACGAGCCCCTGGTCACCGCCCGCGCCGCCTACCGGGCCGGGCTCAGCGCCGGCGCCAAGGTCGTGGACGTGCGCGCTGGGGACCTGGCGGCGGGCGACTTCGTCGCGCTCGCAGCCGCCCGCCCCGACGTGATCCTCCTGGCCGGCGGCACCGACGGCGGCGACGAGACCGCGCTGCGCGCCCACGCCGAAGCGCTCGCCGAGTCGGGCCTGCGCACCCCGGTCGTCCTGGCGGGCAACGCGGACGCCGCCGAGGACGTCGCGGCGGTGCTCACCGCGGCCCGGATCGACACGACCCGGGTCGCGAACGTCCTGCCGCGCATCGGGGTCCTCAACCCCGTCCCCGCCCGCACCGCGCTCCGCGAGGTCTTCCTGCGCCACGTGATCGCCGGGAAGCACCTCTCGGCCAGCGCCGAGTTCACCCGCATGGTCAAGGCCCCCACCCCCGACGCCGTGCTCACGGGCGTCGAACTCCTCGCCGAGACCACGGGCGCGGACCTCCTCGTGGTCGACGTGGGCGGCGCGACCACCGACGTCTACTCGGTGCTCACCCCCGACGCCGAACGCGAGGGCCCGCGCGCCGAAGTCGCCGGGACCGCTTGGCGCTCAAGGACCGTGGAAGGCGACCTCGGCGTCCGCCACACCGCCGTCGGCATCGTGGAGGCCGCCGACGAGGAGGACCTCCCCACCGGCTGGGGCCTCCCCGAGGCCGCCCGGCTGCGAGCCGCGAACCCGGCGTTCCGGGCGAGCGATCCGGCCGACGACGCCGAGCTGAGCGCCCTCGCCGCCCGCATCGCGGTGCGCCGGCACGCCCGCGGCGAGCGCATCGGCGGCCCGACCGAGCCGCTGCGCGGCGGCAAGGACCTCGCCGCCGTGAGCCTCGTCGTCGGCTCGGGCGGGATCCTGCGCCGCGACCCCGATGCGGCCGTGTGGCTGCGCGAGGCGGTCGGCGCGGACACGTCCGGCGGGGTGCGGCCCCCGAAGGACGCCCGCTTCGCCGTCGACGCGGACTACCGGCTCGCTCCGGCCGGGCTGCTCGCCGCGAACGGCCACCGCGGACTCGCGATAGGACTCCTCGGGTCCACTTCGTTCTGATCCGCGGGCAACCGCTCGCCCCGCTCCGGGCGTACCTGTCATGGAACCTTCCTCAGCACCTCGCAAGCCAACGAAAGGCGACCATGGAACGACGCGATGTAATCAAGCTCGGCGCCGCCGTGACCGCTGGCGGGGCCGTCCTCGGCTCCGCCTCCGCCGCGCACGCGGAGCGGTCCACCGCGCAGGCCACCACGACCGCCCAGGCGATCAAGGCGGTCTGGGACGCCGAGACCGTCAAGGCCGGCGGCACCTGGCAGGGGTACGTGACCCTCCTCAACGGCACCGCCGCGCCGGTCGTGGCCGTGAACCAGAACTCCGCGAGCATCCAGACCGCCGCGAGCATGAACAAGCTCGGCATCGCGCTCGGCGTGCTCGACAAGATCGACCGCGGCGAGCTCGCCCTGGACGATCGGATCACCCTGACCTCGGACATCATCCTCACCGGCTCGGGCTTCTACTTCCACCAGACCGCGTACGGCGACGAGATCACCGTCGCGAACGTCCTGGTCGCGATGCTCCTGACCTCCGACAACACCTCGGTGCGGCTGTGCGGCCTGGTCTGCCCGCCCGCCGAGATCAACGAGACCCTGGCGGCCAAGGGCTTCACCGACACCCGCGTGATCCCCAACCCCGCCAACCCGAACCGCATGTGGCTCGGCAACACCACCGCGATCGAGACCAACCAGCTGCTCACCCGCCTGGCGAAGGGCGAGCTGCTCTCGGCGAAGGGCACGAGCTTCTTCCTCAACATCCTCAAGGGGCTCAGCGGCTACCACGACGGCTTCCGCCGCAACATGTCCTCGGTCGAGCGCGCCCGCGTCGCCATGAAGTACGGCGCCGACGACGCCACCCGCAACGAGTCGGGCGTGGTCTACAGCAGCGCGGGCGCCCCCGCCCTCGTCTACTCCTTCATGGCCCAGTTCACCAACAACTGGGGCAACTACGGCGCGACCCACCCGGCCGTCCAGGCGCACGCCGCCATGGGCCGCAAGATGTTCGACATCGTGAACGCCGCGGGCACCGCCGCGACCGACGCGGTCGAGCTCGAAGTGGAGCAGGAAGCCCTCAACGGCGGCCTGACCCAGTAAGCCGGAAACCCGAGGTCCCGGCCGCGCCGCGGCCGGGACCTCGCCGTCTCCGGCAACCGTCGACCACTGTGCCGCCCCCGCTCACCGGCCCGCCACCTGCCGTTCACCCTGCGCCGCGAGAGTGTTGCTCGCAATCAGCTCCCGCGGCGCCGCCCCCGAGCCGCGAGCTTGGCTCCCCGCACCGAAACGAGCACAACATGGCAGAACAACAGCACACGATCGGCCGCCGCGCCCTCCTCGCCGGCTCCGCCGGGATCGTCGCCGCCGCAGTCGTCGCCGAGCCCGCGGTCGCGGGCGAAGCCACTGGAGCGCTCCAGTCCGCGACCGAATCCGCCGCGAGCGCGTCCGTCCGCGGCACCGAGACCCGTCTGGCCCAGTACGACGGACCGGCCTTCGTGGACACCTACACTTCGAACGTCCCGGCCAACACCACCGCGGAGACCAACGCGGCCATCCGGGCGCTCAGCGGCTTCGAGGAGATCTGGCAGACCGGCCCGACCTGGGACACGGGCACCGTCCTCGACGAGCGCGTCCTCGAGGGCAACATCGACTACAGCGTCGAGGTCACCACCGACCGACCGCTCGCCGTCGCCAAGCAGTCCTTCATCTTCGACCGCCAGCACCAGAGCTACAGCGCCATCGGCGGCCTCGGCCCGCTCGCTGCCCACTACAAGGCCGGCGCGAAGGCCGTCACCTCGATCACCAGCGCACCCGACGGCGTCTCCGCCGGCAAGATCGACGACGCCGTCCCGGCCGACGCGCCCGCCGGGTCCGCCATCGGCGCCGGCGCGGCCGACTCGGACCTCGGCAAGGTCGTCGCGCTCATGAGCACCCTGCGCGGCACCTACGCTTCGGGTAACCCCAGCAAGGCCGCGTACATGTACCCGCGCCCGTGGCGGATGAACCGCGACAGCGAAGTGGCGCCCTCGGGCGGCATCCCCGTCCTCGGCGTCCCCGCCTACGAATCGCCCGTGGTCGTCGCCCCGCAGCTGCTCCGCCAGAAGTCCACCACGCCGGCCACGGACGGCGGCTTCCCCTCCGGACACGCGAACGCCGCCTGGATCTCCACGTTCGTCTACGCCTACGCCGTCCCCGAACGCTTCCAGGAGCTGCTGGTGCGCGCCTCGGACGTCGCGCACTCGCGGATCACCTGCGGGATGCACTCGGTGGTCGACGTCGTCGGCGGCCGCCTCCTCGGCACCGCCCTGGCCGCCGCGACCCTCCACGACCCGGCGAACGCCACCGTCAAGGCCGAAGCCCGCGCCCAGGCGCTGGCGTACTTCACCGCCGTCACGGGCGCGTCGGCCGATGAGCTGTACGCGTACGCGCACCGCGAGGGCCCCGACACCGACGAGTACGGCGACCGCGAGGCCAACCGCGAGCGCTACCGCGAGCGCCTCACCTACTTCCTGGAGCGGTCCGGCTCCGACACCGCCATGGTCGTCCCCAAGGGAGCGGAGGTGCTCCTGGAGACGCGACTGCCCTACCTGGACGCCGACCAGCGGCGCGAGGTCCTGCGCACCACCGCGCTCAAGGGCGGGTACCCGATCCTCGACGGTCCCGAGTACTGGGGACGCCTCGACCTCTTCACCGCCGCAGACGGATACGGCCGCTTCGACGCGGACCTCACCGTCGCCATGGACGCCGCGAAGGGCGGCTTCAACGCCGCCGACACCTGGCGCAACGACATCGGCGGCAGCGGCAAGCTCACCAAGGCCGGCTCCGGCGCGCTGACCCTCGCCGGCGACAACTCGTTCTCGGGCGGCGTGGTCGTCCAGGACGGCGTGCTGCGCGCCGCCTCGGCGAACGCCCTCGGCAAGGGCGGCACCACGCTCACCGGCGGCACCCTCGCGGTCGACGCCGCGCAGCTCGAGCTGCGCGCGCTCGCCCAGTCGAACGCGACCCTCCAGGTGGTCCTGAACGACGGCGGCGAACCGGCGCTCGACGTCTCGAAGCAGGTCACCCTCGACGCGGGCGCGGTCCTCCGGATCGCCCTCGACCCCCAGCGCCCGCCCGTCGCGGACGTGACGCTGCCGGTCGTCAAGGCCAAGGAGGTCAAGGGGAAGTTCGCCGAGGTCGTGCTCGACCTCCCCGGCTACATCGCCACTGTGGAGTACGAGAAGAAGCGCGTCAACGTCCGCATCAGCGCGGCTTGAGACCCGGCTCATCCCGCCCTGCCCCGGCCGCTCAGCGGCCGGGGCAGGCGCGTCTCCGTTCGGCGTCCGCTCGCCGCCCGTTCCTCGCCCATCCGCCCATAAATCGATGCATCTCGATAT
Source organism: Glycomyces sp. NPDC049804 (assembly GCF_040674615.1). Classification (NCBI taxonomy): domain Bacteria; kingdom Bacillati; phylum Actinomycetota; class Actinomycetes; order Glycomycetales; family Glycomycetaceae; genus Glycomyces; species Glycomyces sp. NPDC049804. Next base: position 32,909 of record NZ_JBFAMQ010000009.1, on the reverse strand, counting down.
TTTGGTGATGTGGAACCCTTGTCCTCCAGCGGATCGGGACCGGATAATTGCAGGCGTTCCTGCATGTTCACGGGACATCGATCCATCGTCACGCCCTCATGACGACTAGGGCCCTCACCCCTGGGAGTTCGTCGACGCCGACTGATGCGCCGTACCTCCGGTACGCCGCCGGCCTCCGCCGGCCGGTGCGCCGGACGACACCCCCAAGGAGGCCGACCATGCGAAGTCGCATGCGAACGCTCATCGCCACCCTGTCCGCCCTCGCCGTCGCGGTCGGCACCGCCGCCGTGGTCATCGCCGCCGCCGCGTCGCCCGCGCAGGCGCAGACCTGCAACGGCTACGTCGCGCTCACCTTCGACGACGGGCCGCGGGCGGGCACCACCACCAGCCTGCTCAACGCCCTCACCTCCAACGGCCTGCGGGCCACCATGTTCAACGTCGGGCGCGAGGTCGCCGCCAACCCGTCGCTCGCCCGCGCGCAGGTGAACGCGGGCATGTGGATCGCCAACCACACCCAGACCCACACCGACCTGACCCGGCTCTCCTCGGCGCAGATCTCCCAGGAGCTCTCCAGCGCCCAGCAGGCGATCCGGCAGGCCACCGGGGTCACCCCGGTCCTGTTCCGGCCGCCGTACGGGGCCACGAACGCCACGGTCAAGTCCGTCGCGGCCCAGCAGGGGCTCACCGAGATCCTCTGGAACGTCGACTCGCGGGACTGGGAGTCCAGCACCACCACCGCGCAGATCGTGCAGAACGTCCGCAGCGTCCAGAGCGGCGGCGTCGTCCTGATGCACGACCTCTACCAGAGCACCATCAACGCCATCCCGCAGATCGCCGCCGACCTGCGCTCGCGCGGGCTGTGCACGGGCATGATCTCCCCGAGCACCGGCCGGGCCGTCGCCCCCGACGGCTCCGGCGGCGGTGGCGGCACCGACACGGACATGCTGCGCAGCAACTCGGCCGGCAAGTGCATCGACGTGCCGGGCGGCAACACCGCCAACGGCACGAAGGTCCAGCTCTACACCTGCCACGGCAACACGAACCAGCAGTTCTCGTACACCGCGGCCCAGGAGCTGCGCATCCTCGGCAAGTGCCTCGAGGCACCCGCGGGGAGCAACGGCACGCAGATCCAGATCAACGCCTGCGGCGGCGCGGGGAACCAGAAGTGGACGTTCGGCTCCGACGGCACCATCCGCAGCGTCGCGTACGCGAACACGTGCCTGGACGTCTACAGCTCCTCCGACGGCGCCCCCGTGCAGCTCTACAGCTGCTGGGGCGGCGACAACCAGAAGTGGACCCGCGTCTGACGACGCCGACCGCTCGACGCCTCCGGCCGGCACCCGGCCGGAGGCCCGGCATCGATCCCCACAATTTCAAGCCCGCACATTTGTGCGATTGAATTTGGAAGAACAGGCATGAATTTCCTTAGGCTTCAAGGCACTCCACCGAAAGGAACGCCATGAGCGCCAGCGAAGTCCTCGCCTACTACACCCAACCGGGCCCGCTCTCCGACGCCGGAGCCCACCGCGAGGCCCTCCTCGCCGTCCCCGGCGACCTCCCCTCGATCCTCACCGCCGTGCAAGGCGTCCTCGTCCACCAGGCCCTCACCCACCTCTACGGCTTCGAACTCGCCGAAGCCCGGCGCGAGACCGCCCACCTCCGCGCCGCCGACCGCATCCTCGGGCAGATCCTCGACGACGACGCCCGGCCGCTCGCCGACCCGCGCGAACCGCAGCACCGCCTCGCCTGCACCTGCCGCACGTTCACCCTCGTCACCGTCGCCGCCCTCCGCGCCCACGGCGTCCCCGCCCGCGCCCGCTGCGGCTTCCTCCACTACGCGCCCGGCACCGACTGGTACATCGACCACTGGGTGGCCGAGCACTGGGACGGCGAGCGCTGGGTGCTCTCCGACGCCCAGATGGACCCCGTCCAGGTCAAGGAGTTCGGGCTCGACTTCGACCCCGCCGACGTGCCGCGCGACAGGTTCGTGGTCGCCGGGCAGGCCTGGAGCGCCTACCGCGCCGGCGAACTCGACGCCGACAAGTGCGGCCTCCCCGGCATCCCCGGCGAGAGCGGCCCCTGGTGGATCGCCGGCAACCTCATCCGCGATGTCGCCGCACTCTCCAACATGGAGCTCCTGCCCTGGGACGGGTGGGGCCGCATGCCCGAACCCGAGGACGAGATCGGGACCGACCTCGTCGCGCTCCTCGACGAACTCGCGGCGGTCACCGCCGACCCCGACACCGCCGCCGACGTCCGGTCGCGATACGAAGCCGACGAGCGACTCCGCGTCCCCGAGCGGGTCCGCAACCACCTGCATCAGGCCTACGAGACGGTCATCCCGGTCGACTGACCGCTCGGTACGGTACGGTTCGGTGCGTATCCCACACAAAAGGAGTCACAAAAGTGGACGTGGAGCGCACCGAGCTGCCCGGAATCGGAGTGCGGTTCGAATTCGAGACCAAACGGCATGTGCGCCTAGGCATCGTCGCCCACCGCGAGGGCCGCCGCGACTTCATCATCTACGACCCCGACGATCCCGACTCGATGCTCGACTGCATCGTCTTCACCGCCGACGAGTCCGCCGCCATCGGCGAACTCCTCGGCGGCGCCCGCATCGTCGAGAAGCTCAACCGCCTCCACCACGAGATCGACAACCTCGTTTCCCGTCAACTGCACGTGGACGCCACCAGCCCCTATGCCGAGCGCCCCCTCGGCGACACCCGCGCCCGCACCCGCACCGGCGCGTCCATCGTCGCCATCGTCCGCGCCGACGGCGTCGAGACCGGCCCCGCCCCCTCCGCGATCCTCCACGTCGGCGACCGCCTCGTGACGATCGGGACCCAGGAGGCCGTCGACGAAGTCGACCGGATTCTGCGCGGTTCCGCCTAATGCACGGGACCGTCGCGCTCCTCCTCGAACTCGGCCTGCTCATCGGAGCCCTCGGTCTGCTCGGCGCCGTCGCCGGCAAGTTCGGCATCTCCGCCATCCCGCTCTACCTCCTCGCCGGCCTCGCCTTCGGGCACGGCGGCATCTACGAGATGCACGCCATCACCGGCTTCCTCGACGTCGGCGCCGAAGTCGGCGTCGTCCTCCTCCTGTTCACCCTCGGCCTGGAGTACACGCCACGCGAACTGCTCGGCACCATGAGGACCTCCTGGCTCGGCGCCGTCGTCGACCTGGTCCTCAACGCCGCCCCCGGCGTGGCCTGCGCGCTCCTGCTCGGCTGGGGCCCGGTCGCCGCCGTCGTCTTCGGCGGCGTCACCTACGTGTCCTCCTCCGGCATCATCGCGAAGGTCCTCAGCGACCTCGGCTGGCTCGGCAACCGCGAAACGCCCACGATCCTCGCGCTCCTCGTCGCCGAGGACATGATCATGGCGCTCTACCTGCCGATCCTCACCACCATCCTGGCCGGGCTCGCGTTCGCGCAGGCCGCCGTCGGCCTCGGCGTCGCCCTCCTGGCCGTCGCCGCGGCCTTCGTCATCGCCTCCCGCTTCGGCGGACTCCTCTCACGCTTCCTCGCGTCGCCGAACGACGAGATCCTCATGCTCAAGGTCATGGGCATCGTCCTCGTCGTCGCCGGACTCGCCGAGCAGGTGCACGTCTCGGCCGCCGTCGGCGCGTTCATCGTCGGCATGGCCCTCTCCGGCGAGGTCTCGCGCCAGGCCGAGGAGACCCTGGAACCGCTCAAGAACCTGTTCGCGGCGGTCTTCTTCGTCAACTTCGGGCTCGAGACCGACCCGACCGCGCTGCCGCCGGTGCTCCCGGTCGCCGTCGCGCTGGCGGTCTGCACGATCGCGACGAAGTTCGCCACCGGCTGGTGGGCGGCGGGCCGCTCCGGCTCCGCCTTCACCGGCAAGCTCCGCGCCGGGCTCGTGCTCCTGCCGCGCGGTGAGTTCTCGATCGTCATCGCCGGTCTCGGTGTCGCCGCCGGGCTCAATCCCGCGCTCGGTTCCGTCGCCGCGGCGTACGTGCTGATCCTGGCCGCCGTCGGCCCGCTCGCACCGCGCCTGGCCGGCCCGATCGTGGCCAAGCGTCGCAAGAAGAACCGCACCAGACGCCTGGCCGCGGCCGCTTCCTGACCGCTCCTGACCGGGTGCCGTGGGAGCGCCACGGCACCCGATCGGGCGACACCGCCGCCGCTCGGCCCCGTTCTTGTCGCACCCGCCGGCGAGCATTGACCTCACTATGCCCCCCGGGCGGGTGGGGGATGTGGAGGGCAGTCGAGAGCCCGCCGCTGAGCGGAGACCGCTGAGCGAACGCGGTCGAGCGGAGCCCTCGAGAGCACACCGCCCAGTGAACGCTGCGACAGCCGCCACAGCGCCTCGCCATCCGTTATCAGCGCTTGATAGAACTCATGGATGGCTGAAACCGCGAACCCGCCCCGCCCGCAAGACGAGGTCGTCGACATCGCCCGCGACCTCATCCGCATCGACACCACCAACACCGGCGACAACGCGACCGCCAAGGGCGAGCGCGCCGCCGCCGAGTACGTCGCGGAGAAGCTCGCCGAAGTCGGCCTCGAGCCCAAGATCTACGAGTCAGCGCCCGGCCGCGCCTCCGTCGCCTGCCGCTACCCCGGCGCCGACGCCAGCCGCGGCGCCCTCCTCCTCCACGGCCACCTCGACGTCGTCCCCGCCGAGGCCGGCGAGTGGACCGTCCACCCCTTCTCCGGCGAGATCAAAGACGGGTACCTCTTCGGCCGCGGCGCGGTCGACATGAAGGACTTCGACGCGATGCTCCTCGCGCTCGTGCGCGACTGGAAGCGGCGCGGCAAGGTGCCCCCGCGCGACCTCGTCCTGCTCTTCACCGCCGACGAAGAGGCCGGCTCCGACTACGGCGCCCGCTTCATGGTCGAAGAGCACCCCGAGGTCTTCGAAGGCGTCACCGAAGCGGTCGGCGAAGTCGGCGGCTTCTCCATGACCCTCCCCAACGACCTGCGCGTCTACGTGGTCCAGACCGCCGAGAAGGGCCTCGACTGGCTGCGCCTGCGCGCCACCGGCCGCCCCGGCCACGGCTCGATGCTCCACGACGACAACGCCGTCACCCGCCTCACCCGGGCCGTCGCCAACATCGGCCAGCACCGGTTCCCGGTCGAGATGACCCCCACCGTGCGGCAGTTCCTCGAATCCGTCTCCGAACTCACCGGCATCGAGTTCGACCCGGGCAACCCCGACGAGACCGTCGCCAAGCTCGGCCCCGTCGCCCGCCTCATCGGCGCGACCCTCCGCAACACCGCCAACCCCACCCGCCTCGACGCCGGATACAAGACCAACGTCATCCCCTCGACCGCCGAGGCCGTCCTCGACTGCCGCTCGCTCCCGGGCCGCAACGACGAACTCGAGGCCACCCTGCGCGAGCTCGCGGGCGACGGCATCGACTTCGAGTACGAGATCCGCCAGCCCGGCTACGAGACCGGCTTCGACGGCGTCCTCGTCGACGCCATGGCCGAGGCCATCCGCCAAGCCGACCCCGGCGCCCGCACCGTCCCGTACATGCTCTCGGGCGGCACCGACGCCAAGGCCTTCGCGACCCTCGGCATCCGCTGCTTCGGCTTCGCGCCGTTGAAGCTCCCCGCCGACCTCGACTTCACCGCCCTCTTCCACGGCATCGACGAGCGCGTCCCGCTCGACGCCCTGAAGTTCGGCGTCGACGTCATGGACCGCTTCGTCTCCCAGTCCTAGCGAGAACCCAACGGCCCCAAGCCAGTGAGCGCCCTCACCGGCTTGGGGCCCGGCAAACCCTGGACACCCCGTCGTCATCGTCGCTATAATTGGCGGCGATGTTGATTTTCCTTTAGAAAGCAGCCGGGTCTCCCGCGTAGAGCCACGCTCCGCGAGGACCACCGAGGCACGCATCGCAATCCATTGAGCCAACGGGCCATTGCCATGCACGCGTGCCGTTCCTTCCCTTCCCTGAACACGACTGCTTTCCGGAGGCGCGCATGCTCCGCCATGCCCAACTGTCCCTTGTAGAAGTAACCAGGCGCTACGCCGACCACCTCGTCCTCGACCGCGTCTCCTTCACCGTCAAACCGGGGGAGAAGATCGGCGTCATCGGCGACAACGGATCCGGCAAGTCAACCCTGATCAGGCTCATCGCCCGGGCGGAAGAGCCCGACAACGGGGAGCTCACCGTCGTCTCACCGGGAGGCATCGGCTACCTGCCGCAGCAACTCGACCTCCCCGAGCACGACACGGTCGCCGACGCGATCGACCTCGCGCTGGCCGACCTGCGCGCGATCGAGCGCGCCATGCGGCAAGCCGAGCAGCGGATCGCCGCCGGCGACGAGGCCGCCGGCGACGCCTACGCCGACCTCCTCGCGGACTTCGAAGCCCGCGAAGGCTGGGAGGCGGACGTCCGCGTCGACCAGGCGATGGCGGCCCTCGGGCTGCCCGCACTCGACCGCGACCGTCCCCTGGGGACGCTTTCGGGCGGGGAGCGGTCGCGGCTCATGCTCGCCGCGACCCTCGCGTCCCGGCCCGCACTGCTGCTGCTCGACGAACCGTCGAACGACCTCGACGACGACGCCGTCACCTGGCTGGAAGCGCAGCTGCGCGACTGGCGCGGGACCGTCGTCGCCGCCACCCACGACCGCGCCTTCCTTGAGGCCGTCACCACCACCATGATCGAAGTCGCCGACCGCAAGGCCCGCCGCTACGGCAACGGCTACGCCGGCTACCTGAACGCGAAGGAGACCGAACGACAGCAGGCGATCGAGGCCTATGAGCAGTGGAAGAGCGAGGTCGAGAGGCACCAGGGCATCGTCGACCACAACGCGGGCCGCATGGCCGCCATCCCGCGCAAACTGCCGATGGCCAACATGTCCACCGGCGCCTTCCGGGCGCGGAACCGCGACCACGGCGCGAGCAGCCGCATCAGGGTCGCCAAGCAGATGCTCGAACGGCTCCGGGCACACGCGGTCCCGCGACCGCCCGACCCGGTGCGGTTCGAGGCCGCCCTCGCCACCACGGGCGCGGACGCTGAAGCCCTGGTGCTCAAGGACGCCCGGGTCGGCGACCGCCTCAAGGTCCACGACCTGGCGATCGCCCGAGGCGAGCGGGTCCTGGTCACCGGCCCGAACGGCGCGGGAAAGACCACGCTCATGCGGGTCCTCGCCGGCGAACTCGAGCCCGACGAGGGGTCGGTCGAACGCACCGGCGCAGTCGGCCACCTGCGGCAGCTCGCAGCCCCCGGCTCGGGCCGCAAGTCCGTGTTGCGGGCCTTCGCCGAAGGCCGGGTCGGCACGCTCGAGGAGCACGCCGAAGCCCTGGACCGGTTGGGGCTGTTCACGCATGAGCAGTTCGGCACGCCGGTCGCGACCCTCTCGGTGGGCCAGCGACGCCGGCTCGAACTGGCGAGGCTGGTGACCCGCCCGGTCGACGTGCTGCTCCTCGACGAGCCGACCAACCACCTGTCGCCGATGCTGGCCGAGCAGCTCCAGGAAGCCCTGGCGGACTACGCGGGGACCGTGGTCCTGGTGAGCCACGACCGCCGCCTCCGCGAGTCCTTCCGGGGCCGGCACCTGACGATGGACGCCGGGGCGGTCGCCAGCGCCGCATGACGGCCGTGGCGGCCTGTGGAAATTCTTCCGGGGAGGGGACCCGATTCCCTTCCCGGAAGACCCTCGCAGGCGTGTAATCAAGGTATGCGTCACCGTATTCTCGCGGCGATGCTCGCGGTGTCCGCACTCCTGCTGCCCGCGTGCGGCGACGACGGCGCCGACGAGCCCTCGCCCAGTCCTGACGAGCCGAGCAGCACGGCTCCCTCCGGCGAGGAACCGACCTCGCCGCCTGAACCCAGCGGTTCGGCGCCCACTGACGAGCCGGGCGGGTCCTGGCCCACCGGGGACGTCTCCGCACCGTTCACGGGGACGGTCCCGCCCGTCCCGATCCTGCTCGACGTGCGCGTCGGCGCCCACCCCGATGAGGGGTTCGACCGCGTGTCGCTCGAGTTCGACGCCTTGCCCGGCTACGAGATCGGCTACGAGCCCTCGATCGTCTACGACGGCTCCGGCGAACCCGTCGACCTCGGCGGCGAGGCGTTCATCCAGCTCGTCTTCAACCCCGCGCAGGCCCACGACGACAGCGGCGAGCCGACCCTCGACGACCCGCCGGTCCAACCGGTCGACGTCGGCTACGCGGCGCTCGACTCGTACGTGCTCAACGGCGACTTCGAAGGCTACGTCTCGGTCGGTCTCGGACTGACCGGGAAGGTCGGCTTCCAGGTCGGGAGCTTCCAGCAGGACGACGGCGACCATGTCGTGCACATCGACCTGGCCAGGCCGTAGGCCGAAGGGCCCGTCCCGGGCACTCGGACGATCGCTAGTCTCGGGTCCACCCCGATTGGAGGCGATCACCCGATGGCCGTGGACCTCACCTATGAGACCCACTCGATCACCGAGGACAATGAGCGCGGCATCGCGACCGGGCACCTGCCCGGCCGCCTGTCGGGCCGAGGACGCGAGGTCGCCGCCGAACTCGGCGCCCGCCACCGGATGCGACCGCCTGACGCGGTGTTCACCTCCGACCTGCACCGCGCGGTCGAGACCGCTGCAATCGCGTTCGGCGACACCGGTATCCCCGTCCACCAGGACCAGCGTCTGCGCGAATGCGACTACGGCGACCTCAACGGCCGACCGGTGTCCGAGCTCGCCGCGGTCCGCTCCGCGCACATCGACCGACCCTTCCCCGGCGGGGGCCAGAGCTACCGTCAGGTCATCGACGCGACCCGCGAATTCCTCGGCGAACTGGCGACCGACCGAGACGGTCAGCGCATCCTCATCATCGCCCACTCGGCCAACCGCTGGGCGCTGCAAGTCCTCCTCGGCGGCGAACGCATTGAAGACCTTGTGGACGCTCCCTTCCAGTGGCAGCCCGGTTGGCGCTTCCGCATCGACGGGCAGTGGTCGGCCGCACCGCGTTGATCGGGTGTTCACCGGTGGGCGACGACCAGTTCCCTTCCGGCCGTGGCGCACTGCGCCGCGTACTCGGAGGGCGGGAAGCCGATGAGGTCCTTGAAGTCGTGGGTGAAGTGGGCCTGGTCCGACCAGCCGAGCTCGGCCGCGAGCCGGGCGAGGTCCGCGCCCGCGTCCTCGGCGAGGCGGTCGGCCGCGTCGTGGATGCGGTAGCGGCGGATCAGGGACTTCGGGCCGAGCCCGATGTAGTCCTGGAAGAGGCGCTGGAGCGTCTTGGGGGACATGGCGAACCGCGCCGCCACCTCGTCCACCCGGGTGATCGTGCGGTCCTCCAGCATGGCCTTCACGACGGCGAGCGCCCGCCCGTACCGGGGGTCGGGCCGCTCGGGCATGCGTTCGGCGAGGAATCGCGAGGCCACCCGGATCGCGTCGATGTCGTTCCCGTTCATGATGATCGCGTTCAACTCGTCGACCTCGGGGCCGAACACGACCGCCGCGCCCGCCGACCAGTCCGCCAGCGCGGCCGCCTCGACGCCGCTGAACGCGGTGAACCCGCCGGGCCGGAACTTCACGCCGAACACGCGGCCGCCGCCGGTGAGCGGGTGCCGCGAGACCGCGATCCCGGGGCCGTGCACCTCCGCGCCGAGCACCGGCATGAAGCTGAGGTTCACGCACGGGTGGGGGATCACCACGGATTCGTACGAGGCGCCTTCGGGCAGGTCCCATTGGACCGACCAGTACCGCTCGACGTACTGGCCGAGCAGGCCGGTCTCGCGGTACCGCCGCAGGTCGATGAATCGCGCGGCCTCGTGCGGCCGCAGCAGGCCCTTGTCGCTCGCGGTGGCTCCGTTCACGCCCCGAAACTACCTCCGGGGTATGACGCTTTTTTACAAGCGCGCCCGGCCCCGGCCGGGCCAGACTGGCCCCATGAGTGAGAACAAGGTCAACCCGATCCCCGACGGCTACCACTCGATCACGCCGTTCATCGTCGTGAACGAGGCCGCCAAGGCCATCGAGTTCTATGAAGCCGTATTCGGTGCGGAGGTACTGATGCGCAACGACGGGCCGGACGGCTCGGTCGCGCACTGCGAGCTGCTCATCGGCGACTCGATCCTGCAGTTGGGCGACGCGAACCCGGCGTGGGGCCTCGAATCGCCCGACCCGGAGCACATCACCGCGAGCCTCGTCCTCTACGTGGAGGACTGCGACGCGGTGGTCGCCAAGGCCGTCGAGGCCGGCGCCCGCGTCCGTGAGGAGCCGAGCGTCTTCCTCACCGGCGATCGGTACGCCTCGATCGCGGATCCGTTCGGGCGCCGCTGGTCGATCATGACCCGCGTCGAGGACGTCCCCCGCAAGGAGGCCGAGCGCCGCATCGACGAGTGGATGGCCTCCATGGGCCAGGAGTCCTAAGGGCGCGCGAACCGCCCCGCGCCGATGCCGGCGCGGGGCGGTTGTCATTGCGGGGATCGGGACGCTGATCTAGGAAATCGGTTCGGCTGGACTAGCCGCAGTTGCCCCAGCTCTGGCGCCCGCCAAAGGCGCTGGAGCCGCTGGGGGAGTAGATGTAGCCCCAGTACTGGACGCAGGCGTTCGCCGCGTACGCGGAGACCGCCTCCCAGTGCGAGGCGCTGTCGTCGGCCTTGTGGTAGGTGTCGTCGCCCTGGACCACGAGCACGGCCGCGATGCGCGTCGGGGTGCCGTGGTACGGGGAGCCGCTGGTCTTGTTGGTGACGACGCAGTTGCGTCCGGTGCTCGCGTTGTACGCGAGGATGACCTCGCCCCACTTCGCGCCCGAGCTGGTGGTGACGTTGCGGACGCCGTCGGAGGCGATGGCGTATCCCGAGCCGCAGCCGTTGGTGACGGCTTCGGCGCGGGTGTGGGCCGAGGCCGGCTGCGCCGTGGCGACGAGCATGGCGGCGACGGCGACCAGGGTCGCGAAGATGACGAAGGCCGGCCGCGCGAGGCGGGCGGCGAGAAGGTGAGCCACTAGGGGCACCAACTTTCCTGTCGTGTCCGGTCCACAAGGCCGGCGGTCGGCCGGTCCCCGCGGAGGGGCGCGGGCGTTCCCGCGGTCCCCGAGCGATGACGCGTGACACTGCGCGACCGGTTGCCTTCGGCTCCAAGAAGGACGGAGAAAATCGTGACACAACATCCACAAGGGATATACCGCGCACCAGTGGTGCGCGGGCGTCCCTTCAGGCCGGTCTCCAAGGGCTCTTCAGTAGCTCTCGGGGTACCCGACTGTGGGCGCGGACACATCATCGAGGGCGAGGCGGATCTCCGGCGGCAGGAACAGCTGCTCCGCCGCGAGCGAGGCCCGCAGCTGCGTCGCGTTCCGCGCGCCCACGATCGCCGACGCGACACCCGGCTGGTCCCGGACCCACGCCAGCGCCACCTCGAGCGGGCTCACCCCGAGCCCCTCGGCCGCCGTCGCGCACGCCTCGACGATCCCGGCCGATCGCTCGTCCAGGTACACCCCGGCGAACCGCGACCACTGCGCCGACACGGCCCGCGAATCCGCGGGCCGCCCGAACCGGTACTTGCCCGTGAGCACCCCGCGCCCCAGCGGCGACCACGCCAGCACGCCCATCTCCAGGGCCAGGCACGCCGGCAGCACCTCCCGCTCGACCCCGCGCTGCAGCAGCGAGTACTCGACCTGGCTCGCCACGATCGGGGTCCGCCCCGGCCACGCCGACTGCCACGCGAACGCCCGTGCCGTCTGCCAGCCCGTGTGGTTCGACAGCCCCGCGTAGCGGACCTTCCCGCTCGACACCGCCGCGTCGAGCACCGACATCGTCTCCTCCAGCGGCGTGTCCGGGTCGTACACGTGCAGGATCCACAAGTCGATGTAGTCGGTCCCCAGCCGCCGCAGCGACCCCTCCAGCGACCGCATCAGCCATCCGCGCGAGGTGTCGCGCTTGCGCGGCGCGCCGTCCGTGCGCACCCCCGCCTTCGTGGCGATGTGCAGCTCCGAGCGGGCCACGATCTTGCCCATGAGCTGCCCGATCACCGCCTCGGCGGCGCCCTGCCCGAACACGTCGGCGGTGTCCACCAGCGTGCCGCCGGACTCCACGAACGTCTGCAGCTGCGCCGCGGCGTCCTCGAGACCGGCCTCGTCGGTGGTCCACGTCATCGTCCCCAGGCCGAGCGAGGAGACCTCGATGCCGCTGCGTCCAAGTGGTCGGCGTTCCATGAGCACACAAGTTACATCGAGCGATCTTCGCATGAAAGCCTCAGGTGCGCTTGGTGGGACGAGGCGTGCGTCAGGTACGCGAATCCCCGCCACTGGCCGGGCGGCCGGTATTCGAAATAAGATCGCGGGCATGGATTCCTGGACCGCACCGCACCTGCCCGCCCTCCCCGGCCAAGGCCCCGCCCTGCGCCTGCACGACACCGCCTCCGCGGGCGTGCGCGAGACGGTCAAGCCCGGCGCCGAGAGCGCCTCCATGTACGTCTGCGGCATCACCCCCTACGACGCTACCCACCTCGGCCACGCCGCCACGATGATCACCTTCGACCTCGTGCACCGCTACTGGCTCGACCAGGGCATCGACGTCGACTACGCCCAGAACGTCACCGACGTCGACGAGCCCCTCTTCGAACGCGCCGAGCGCGACGGCACCGACTGGCAGGTCCTCGGCCTGCGCGAGACCGCCCTCTACCGCGAGGACATGGAGGCCCTGCAGGTCCTCCCGCCCCGCCACTACATCGGCGCCGTCGAGTCCATCCCCTCCGTCGGCCGCGCCGTCGCCCGCCTCCTCGAGACGGGCGCCGCCTACCGCCACGAGTCCGGCGACGTCTACTACGCCGTCGAAGCCAACCCCGCCTTCGGCGGCGAGTCCAACTACGACCGCGAGACCATGCTCCGCTACGCCCGCGAACGCGGCGGCGACCCCGAGCGCGAAGGCAAGCGCGACCCCCTCGACGCGATCCTGTGGAACGCCCCCCGCGACGGCGAGCCCTCCTGGGACTCGCCCGTCGGCCCCGGCCGCCCCGGCTGGCACATCGAATGCGCCTGCATCGCCCTCGACTACCTCGGCGACACCATCGACGTCCAAGGCGGCGGCAACGACCTCATCTACCCCCACCACGAGTTCTCCGCCGCCCACGCCGAATCCCTCACCGGCGCGAACCCCTTCGCCCGCGCGTACGTCCACACCGGCATGATCGGCCTCGACGGCGAGAAGATGTCGAAGTCCCTCGGCAACCTCGTCTTCGTCTCCAAGCTCCGCGCCGAAGGCGTCGACCCCGCCGCCGTCCGCCTCGCCCTCCTCGCCGACCACTACCGCTCCGACCGCCAGTGGAGCGCCGCGAAACTCGCCGAAGCCGAACTGCGCCTCGGGCGCTGGCGCGAGGCCGTCAGCCGCGAACTCGCCGTCCCGGCCGGCGCGATGCTCAAGGCCGTGCGCGAACGCCTCGCCGACGACCTGGACACCGCCGGGGCGCTCGCCGCCGTCGACGCCTGGGCCAACGACACGCTCGCGAACGGCGGCGAGGACCCGTCGGCGCCCGACCTTGCCCGCGACACGGTGCGAGGACTGCTCGGAATAGACTGCACGCGCTGATTGTGCGAAATGCCGAGTATCGGTACGCTCACAGTTGAGCGTGGCCGACTCCCCATCCTCCTGGAGTCGAATTGAAGATCCTGCTGCTTGCGTCCGCCTTCAATGGACTCACCCAGCGCGTCTGGTGCACCCTGCGCGAGCAGGGGCACGAGGTCGGCGTCGAACTCGCCCCCGCCTACCGCGCCCCCGAGGCGCTGACCCGCGCGGTCGAGCGGATCGACCCCGACCTCATCCTGTGCCCCTTCCTCAAGCACCGTGTGCCCGAAGAGGTCTGGAAGCGCTGGACCACCGTGATCGTCCACCCCGGACCGGTCGGCGACCGCGGCCCCTCCTCCCTCGACCACACCCTGCTCGGCCAGGGCCCCCGCTGGGGCGTCACCGCGCTCTCCGCGGTCGAGGAGATGGACGCCGGGCCCGTCTGGGCCTGCTCCACATTCGACGTCCCCGAGGGCGTCACCAAGTCCGCGCTCTACAACAGCCGCGTCGCCGACGCCGCCATGGACTGCGTCGCGACCGTCCTGCGCAAGGTCGAGCGCGGCGAGCGCCCCGTCCCCGCCGACGAACTCCCGCTCCCCGTCCCCGGAACCGGTGAACTCCCGCTCCTGCGCCGCGACGCCTTCGCGCTCGACTGGCGCGCTTCAGCGACCGAACTCGCCCGCCGCATCGCCGCCGCCGACGGCGCCCCCGGCGCGCCCGCCCTCATCGACGGCCGCACCTACTGCCTCTTCGACGCCGCCGCCACCAGCGAGCACACCGGCGCCGAACCCGGCGCCGTCGTCGGCCGCGACTGCGAATCCATCGCCTTCGCCACCGGCCGCGGCACCCTCTGGGTCGGCTACGCCGCCCTCCTCGAGAAGAAGCGCGGTCCGAAACTGCCCGCCGCCATGGTCATCGACGCCTCCAGCGCGCCCTTCAAACCCGCTCCCGAGGCCATCGCCGAGTCCGTGTACCGCCGCGAAGGCGACATCGGGTACCTCTCGATCCGCTCCTACAACGGCGCCATGCACACCGAGCAGTGCCGCCGCCTCACCGGCGCGGTCGAGAAGGCCCTCACCGAGGACACCCGCATCCTCGTCATCACCGGCACCGAGCACGCCTTCTCCAACGGCATCCACCTCGGCGTCATCGACGCCGCCCCCGACCCCGCCGCCGAGGCCTGGGACAACATCAACGCCATCGACGAGCTGTGCCTCGCCATCGCGCAGGCCGAGCAGCTCACCGTCGCCGCCTTCTCCGCCAACGCCGGCGCGGGCGGGGTCATGGCCGCCCTCTGCGCCGACGTCACCGTCGCCCGCGACGGCACCGTCCTCAACCCCTACTACGACATGGGCATCTACGGCTCCGAACTGCACACCTGGTCGGTCGCCAACCGCGTCGGCGAGGCCACCGCCGCCCGCCTCCTGGGCGACAAGCTCCCGATCTCCGCCGCCGAGGCCAAGCAGATCGGCCTCATCGGCGCGGTCGGCCCCCGCGACTGGGACGAGTTCCAGCGCTGGCTGCGCGCCGTCGCGATCGGCTACAACGAGCCGGTCACGCGCGGGCGCATGTTCGCCGCGAAGGCCCGCCGCCGCGCCGAGTCGAAGCCGCTGTCGTACTACCAGACCATCGAGCTGGCCGAGATGGCCCGCGACATGTTCGACGACCGGCACGGCTTCCACGCGAAGCGCCGCGCGTTCTTGGGCAAGTCGGCCCCGGCCGAGACCCCGGAGAAGCTGCGTTTCCCCTAGTCGGGGCCGGAGAGGGCTTGCCAGTCTCACCACCGCGTTGACAGCGGCCGTCCCACCTGATGGACTGTTCCTATGTTCGAAGAAGGACAGTACTTCGCGCCGGTCAACACCGACGCCGACGGCACGGTCGTCGTGGAACTGGGTGAGAACCACCCGGGCTTCGCCGACCCCGAGTACCGCGAGCGGCGCAACGCCATCGCGGCCCTCGCAATGGACTGGGAACCCGGCCGACCCATGCCGACCGTTTCCTACACCGACACCGAGCACGAGATCTGGCGGCTGGTCAGCGCCGAACTCGCCGTGAAGCACCAAGCCCTGGCCGTACACGAGTACCTGGAGGGCGCCGAGCGCCTGAAGCTTCCCGCCGACCACATCCCGCAGCTCCACGAGGTCTCCGAGTCCCTCGCGCCGCTCACCGGCTTCAGCTACCTGCCCGCGGCGGGGCTCGTGCCCCTGCGCGAGTTCTACGGGGTGCTCGCCGACGGGAAGTTCCACGCGACCCAGTACATCCGCCACCACTCGGTGCCGCTGTACACGCCCGAGCCGGACGTCATCCACGAGGTCATCGGCCACGCCAACGCCCTCGCCTCGCCGCGTTTCGCCGCGCTGTACCGCGCCGCGGGCGAGGCGGCCCGCCGGGTCCACTCCGAGGACGCGCTCGAGTTCGTCTCCCGCGTCTTCTGGTTCACCCTCGAGTTCGGGGTGATGAGCGAGAAGGACGGCCTGAAGGCCTACGGGGCGGGCATCCTCTCCTCCTACGGTGAGATCGACGAGTTCCGCGGCATGGAGATCCTGCCGCTCGACCTGGTCACCATGGGCACCATCGACTACGACATCACGAAGTACCAGGACCACCTGTTCGACGCGGGGTCGATGGAGCAGCTCGAGGACGTCGTGGGCGAGTTCTGGACGACCTGCGACGACGACTCGATCGCCCGCCTGAAGGCCGAGCGGGACTAAGCGCACGTGAAGCGGCCGGGCGGCACCGCCCGGCCGCTGGAGACCGCCGCGTCACTTCCCGGCTTTGAGGGCGGCCATGCGCGCCTCGATCTCGGCGTCGTCCTCGAGCCCTTCGAGGCTCTCGAACTGCTTGTCCAGCGAGGACATCGACAGCTCCGCCTGCCCCCGGACCTTCGCCTCCTCGCGGCGGACCTTCTCCTCGAAGCGGTTGACCTCGCTGAGCGGGTCCATGATGTCGACGCTGCCGATCGCCTCGTTCACCTGGCGCTGCGCCTGCGCGGTCTTGGCCCGGGCGACCAGGCTGCTGCGCTTGGACTGCAGTTCGGAGAGTTTCGACTTCATCTGGTTGAGCGCGTTCTTGAGCTTGTCGACGACCTCCTGCTGGGCCCGGATGGTCGGCTCGGCGGTCTTGATCTCCTTCTCCAGCCCGAGCTGCTTGCCCAGGGCCACCTTGACGAGGTTGTCGAACTTGTCGGCCTCGGCGGTGTTCCCGGCCGCGCGCAGCTCGTCGGCCTTGCGGCTGGCGTTGCGGGCCTTGTTCTCCCACTCCTGCGCGGCCTCCCTGTCGGCGGCCGCGTCCTCCTCCATCAGCCGCAGGTTGCCGATGGTCTCGGCGATCGAGCTCTCGGCGTCGGCGATGTTGTTCTTGTAGTCGCGCTCCATCTGGGCGAGCATCTTCTCCGGGTCCTCCGCGGAGTCGATGGCGTCGTTGATGTTCGCCTTGAGCAGCTGGCCGATGCGGCCGAAGATCGACTGCTTCTGTGTCATGGCTCCCCATGCCTTTCGGTTCGTTCCGGTAGTCCCTTGCCCCTCGCGGTCGTCAGAATCGGCCACCACCGCCCCTGCGGGTGCCCGCGCCGCCGAACGACCCCGGCGAGGGGCCGCGGCGTCGCGACGAGCCCGGCGAACCGAACCCGCCGCCGCGCCCGCCTCCGGGGCCGTTGAGGATGCCGCCCAAGAGGATCCCGCCGAGCATCGCGCCGGCGTTGCCGCCGCCCATGCCGCCGAACCCGCCCCCGAACCCGCCGCCGGGTCCCGGGTTGCGGTAGTCGTTCACGTCCTGCTGGGCGTGTCGCGACGCGGCCGCGGCGAGCTGGTCGGCCCGCTGGGCTTTCGCGAGGGCCTGCACCGGATCGCCCGCGGCCAGGGCGCGGGCGGCGGCGAGCTCCTGGTTCGCCTCGTTGAGCCGGGTGCGGGCCTCAGTGCCGACGCCGCCGCGGTTGGTGTTGATGTAGTCCTCCACCGCGGCCGCCGTGGCCGAGGCGTTCGCGATCGTCTGCGCCAGTTGCGCTTTCGCGCTCTCGCGCTGCTCCTGCTCGTCGCGCACGGCCTGCAGCTCCCCGCCGAGGTCCGCTTGCGCCCGCTCGAGGCGGCGGGTGCTGTCGAGCGGGTCGAGCGGCCCGGCCGCCTGGGCGGCCTCGACCGCTTCGGTCACGGCCCGCGCGTTCGCGGCGGCGCGGCGCAGCCGCTCCCCGCCGGGCGAGCCGTCGGCTTTGCGTTCGGCCTCGCCGATGTCCTGCCTGAGCGAGGCGAGGAGCCCGGGCAGTCCTCGGGCGGCCTCGGCGAGTTCGGTCTGCCGGCCGGTGACGGCGTCGAGCAGCTGCTTCGCCTGCGCGAGACCGCCTTCGGCGGCGCGCACGCCCACCGCGGCCCGCCCGTTCTCGCCGGCCGCGAGCGCCTCCCGGGCTTCGGCGAGGCTCCGGTCGGCGAACCCGAGCCGGTCCTCGGCGTCGGCGGCATTGGCGGCGACCGTGTCGAACGCCGACGCCGGGTACGCGGCCGCGAGTGCCGCCAAAGCCTCTTTGGCAGGCTCCGTGCGCTCGGCGAGGGCCTGCGCCTCGGCGGCGAGCTTCCCGATCGCCTCGGGCGCGCGGCGGCCGAGGTCGCGCAGCTCCTCGAACTCGGCGGCGGCGCCGTCGAGCTCCTGGTCCGCCTTGGTGAGGCGGTCGACGATCTCGGTGAGCATCGCGCGGCGCTGCTCCTCGGTCTCGGGCACTTCGTCGTCGAGGGACTGGCGGATGCGGAAGGCCGCGGCGAGTTCGCTCTTGGCGGTCTCGAGCGTGGCCGAGAACTTGGCGGTGTGCTCCTGCCCGAACTCGGCGACGGCGAAGCCGAGGTCCTGCTCGCTGGTGCGGACGGCGTCGTCGCCTTCCACGAGGAGGCGGCTGGCCTCCCGGTCGAGGTCCTGGGTCGACATCCGCTGCACCTGCTTGCCCGAGGGGGCGCCCTGCCTGCCGCGCCGCTTGCGCCACACCAGGAACACGACGACCGCGACGGCGACGAGGATGAGCAGGAGCACGATCCAGCCCGCGCCCCCGCCGCCCGACCCCCCGGCCGCCTCGGCCCGGTACCCGTCGGCGGCGGCGATCGCCGCGTCGGCCCAGTCGTCTTGGGACAGTTCGGGTTCGATCGCCGAGGTGGCGACCTCGTTCAACTGCGAGTCCGACAGCGGGAACCCGGACGCGACCGACCAGGCGTAGCGGCGG
Organism: Glycomyces sp. NPDC049804; assembly: GCF_040674615.1. Taxonomy (NCBI): domain Bacteria; kingdom Bacillati; phylum Actinomycetota; class Actinomycetes; order Glycomycetales; family Glycomycetaceae; genus Glycomyces; species Glycomyces sp. NPDC049804. Next base: position 14,254 of record NZ_JBFAMQ010000009.1, on the reverse strand, counting down.
TCGCCCGTGGCGACGGCGAGCAGGATGTCGTTGGTGCCGAGACCGCTGTTCACGGCGGTCTGGTCGGCCCAGTCCTGCGGGGCCCACCCGGAGAACGAGTCGACGTACGCCACGTACAGCCCGATCGCGGCCTCGGACCTGAGCCGGTCGATCGCGGCGTCGACCTCCGCGCCCCGGCCCCCGACGGCGCCCACGCGGTCGGTGACGGCCCCGGAGTCGAGCTCGATGGGCGCGACCGCCAACGCGGCGGTGGCACCGGAGACGGCGAACACGAGGGCGGCCAGTACGGCCGCCGCGTACCTCACTGTTGCCGACATCGGCGCCACTGTGTCTTCCCTGCCCTGAGCTGCGGATATTGCGAATCTCAGCGTAAGGAAGAAACCTCGTGGGTTGCGCGGTTCGGTGAAAGAGCCCGCCGTGTCCGGATCGGCGGGCTAGGGCGTCTCAGGTGCCGCGCTCAGTACAGGCCCGCTTCGTACTTGGGCCCGTACTTGTCGATCAGCTGCTCCAGCGTGGCCTCGACGACCTGGGTCTCCTTGACGAGCTGGGGGTGCTGGGGGAGGGCGTCGGGCGTCCACGTCTCGGGCTTCCAGATGCCCGACCGCATGGCCGACTTGCCGCAGTGGAAGTAGATCGTGTCGATCTCGATCACGAGCGCCAGGATCGGCTTGTGGCCCTTGACGACCATGTCCTCGAAGAACGGCGCGTCCGAGACGACGCGGGCGCGGCCGTTGATCCGCAGCGACTCGCGCCGCCCGGGCAGGAGCGAGAGCAGGCCGACGTGGGGGTTGGCGAGCACGTTGTGGTAGCCGTCGACCCGGTGGTTGCCGGGCCGCTCGGGGATGGCGAGGGTCGAGTCGTCGAGGACGTGCACGAGCTTCCCGGCCGGGTCGCCCTTCGGGGAGGCGTCGCAGTTGCCCTCGGCGTCGGAAGTCGCGATCACGCAGTAGGGGGAGGCGGCGAGCCATTCGCGGTCGCGCTCGTGGAGCTTCGCGCGCTCCTTCGTGGCGGCCTGCGGCATCACCTCGCCGACGATCTCGCGGAGCTCCTCCGGATCGGTCACTTCGGTCCACATGCCCATTTCCATGGCTCCCATGTGTGTCCCTTCTCAAACGATCCCGTTACGGACCGAGCCTACGCTCGGTACGAAGGCGTGGCCAGCGCGATTGCCGCCTCGCGGTACTCCCAGTCCCTGAAACCCGATTCCCATTTGGCGGCACCGGCCAGTACCCTTGAGCCGTGTCTGCGAACAGCCTTTTCCTTGATGTCCTGAGCCGCCGCGTCGTGATCGCCGACGGTGGCATGGGCACCATGCTGCAGACCTTCGACCCCACGATGGAGGACTACGACGGGTTCGAGGGCCTGACCGACATCCTCTGCCTCACCCGGCCCGACATCGTCCTGGGCATCCACGACGCGTACCTGGCCGCCGGGGCCGACTGCATCGAGACGAACAGCTTCAACGCCAACTACGGCGGCCTCGTCGAGTACGACATCGTCGAGCGCGCCCGCGAGATCGCCCGCGCCGCCGCCTCGCTCGCCCGCCGGAAGGCCGACGAGTACGCCACCCCCGAGTGGCCCCGCTTCGTCCTCGGCTCCATGGGCGGCGGCACCCGCCTCCCCACCCTCGGCCACGCGCCGTCCGCGCTCCTGCGCGACCACTACCAGGAATGCTCCACCGGCCTCATCGAAGGCGGCGCCGACGCGCTGCTGGTCGAGACCGCCCAGGACCTCCTCCAGGCCAAGGCCGCCGTCATCGGCGCCAAGCGCGCCAACGCCTCCCTCGGCACGAACATCCCGATCATCGCCCAGGTCACCGTCGAGACCACCGGCACCATGCTCGTCGGCGGCGAGATCGGCGCGGCCCTGACCAGCCTCGCCGCCCTCGGCATCGACCTCATCGGCCTCAACTGCGCCACCGGCCCCGAAGAGATGAGCGAGCACCTCCGCTACCTCTCCCGCCACTCGCCGGTCCCGATCTCGGTCATGCCGAACGCGGGCCTGCCGACCCTCGGCCCGAAGGGCGCGGTCTACCCGCTCACCCCCGAAGAACTGGCCGACGCCCACGAGGAGTTCGTCAAGAACTTCGGCGTCAGCCTCGTCGGCGGCTGCTGCGGCACCACCCCCGACCACATCCGGGCCGTCCGCGCCCGCCTCGGCGGCGTCCCCGATGGCCCCGAGGCCGCGAACGTGGTCAAGCCGAAGGAGCGCACCCCCGTCCTCGAACCGGGCGTCTCCTCCTCCTACCACCACGTCCCCTACCTCCAGGACGCCTCGATCCTCAACGTCGGCGAGCGCACGAACGCCAACGGCTCCAAGGCCTTCCGCGACGCCATGCTCGCCGCCGACTACGACCGCTGCGTCGAGATCGCCCGCGAGCAGGCCGGCGGCGGCTCGCACCTGCTCGACCTCTGCGTCGACTACGTCGGCCGCGACGGCGCCGAGGACATGCGCGTGCTCGCCTCCCGCTTCGCCACCGCCTCCACACTGCCGATCATGCTCGACTCCACCGAGCCGAACGTCGTCGAAGCCGGGCTCGAAGCCCTCGGCGGCAAGTGCATCGTCAACTCGGTCAACTTCGAGGACGGCGACGGCCCGAACTCGCGCTACCAGCGCATGATGCCGCTCGTCGCCGAGCACGGCGCGGGCGTCGTGGCGCTGTGCATCGACGAGGAGGGCCAGGCCCGCGACCGCGACTGGAAGGTCCGCGTCGCCGCCCGCCTCATCGACGACCTCACCGGCAGGTGGGGCATGAAGATCCAGGACATCTTCGTCGACGCCCTCACCTTCCCCATCTCCACCGGCCAGGAGGAGACCCGCCGCGACGGCATCGAGACCATCGAGGCCATCCGCGAGATCGCCCGCCTCTACCCGGGCATCAACTTCACGCTCGGCGTCTCGAACATCTCGTTCGGCCTCAACCCCGCCGCCCGCCAGGTCCTCAACTCCGTGTTCCTCAACGAATGCGTCGAAGCGGGCCTGACCAGCGCGATCGTCCACGCCTCCAAGATCCTGCCCATGGCCTCGATCCCCGAGGAGCAGAAGCAGGTCGCCCTCGACATGGTCTACGACCGCCGCACCGAGGACTACGACCCGCTGCAGAAGCTCATCGAGATCTTCGACGGCGTCAGCCTCGCCGGGACGAAGGAGGCCCGCGCCGAAGCGCTCGCCGCGCTCCCCCTGGACGAACGCCTCGCCCAGCGGATCATCGACGGCGACAAGAACGGCATGGACACCGACCTCGACGAGGCCCTCGCGAACGGCAAGCGGCCCCTCGACATCATCAACGACAACCTCCTCGAAGGCATGAAGGTCGTCGGCGACCGCTTCGGCTCCGGCCAGATGCAGCTGCCGTTCGTCCTGCAGTCCGCCGAGGCCATGAAGTTCGCCGTCGCCCACCTCGAACCGCACATGGACAAGGCCGACGCGGCCGACAAGGGCACCATCGTCCTGGCCACCGTCCGCGGCGACGTGCACGACATCGGCAAGAACCTCGTCGACATCATCCTGTCCAACAACGGCTACACCGTCGTCAACCTCGGCATCAAGCAGCCCATCAACGCCATCCTCGACGCCGCCGAAGAGCACCAGGCGGACGTCATCGGCATGAGCGGCCTGCTCGTCAAGTCCACCGTGATCATGAAGGACAACCTCGCCGAGATGATGGCCCGCTCGATGCACACGCGCTGGCCGGTCCTCCTCGGCGGCGCCGCGCTCACCCGCGCGTACGTCGAGGACGACCTCCGCGAGATGTTCGAAGGCGGCCAGGTCCACTACGCGCGCGACGCGTTCGAAGGCCTCGACCTCATGAACAAGGTCATGACCGCCCGCCGCACCGGCGTCCCGATCGTCGACGCCGAGAAGGAGGCGAAGATCGCCCTGCGCCGCGAACGCCGCGCCAAGCAGGCCACGATGGTCGCCGACACCCTCCCGGACCTGAACGACACCTCGGTGCGATCCAACGTCGCCGCCGACGTCGAGGTCCCGGTCCCGCCGTTCTACGGCTCGCGCGTCGTCAAGGGCATCCAGACCTCCGAGTACGCCGCGCTCCTCGACGAGCGCGCCACCTTCCTGGGCCAGTGGGGGCTCAAGCCCGCCCGCGGCGACGGCCCCTCCTATGAGGAGCTGGTCGAGACCGAGGGCCGCCCGCGCCTGCGCTACTGGCTCGACCGGCTCGCCACGGACAACGTCCTGGAGGCGAAGGTCGCCTACGCGTACTTCCCGGCCTACTCCGAGGGCAACACCCTCGTCGTCCTCGACGAGAACGGCCACTCCGAGCGCGCCCGGTTCACCTTCCCGCGCCAGCGGCAAGGCCGGCGCCTGTGCCTCGCGGACTTCTTCCGCGCCAAGGACGGCGGCCAGCTCGACGTCCTCGGCATGCAGCTGGTCACTTTGGGCTCCAAGGTCTCCGAGTACACGAACGAGCTGTTCCAGGCCAACGCCTACCGCGACTACCTGGAAGTGCACGGCCTGACCGTGCAGCTCACCGAATCGCTCGCCGAGTACTGGCACCGGCGCATGCGCCGCGAATGGGTCCTCCCGTCCGGCGGCACCGTCGCCGACGCGGACCCCGGGGACCTCAAGGGCTACTTCGACGTCGACTTCCGCGGCTGCCGCTACTCGTTCGGCTACCCGGCCTGCCCCGAGCTCGCCGACCGCGCGACCCTCGTCGAACTCCTCGGCGCCGAACGCATCGGCGTCGAACTGTCCGAAGGGGACCAGCTCCACCCCGAGCAGTCCACCGACGCGATCGTCCTCCACCACCCTGAAGCGAGCTACTTCAACGCCAAGTGACCCCGGGAGGTGCCCGGTGCCCATGCGGCGCCGGGCACCGAACCCGCGGCCGCGTTCACCCCCGCGACACCCACCCGGCACCATAGGTGCCATGTCGCACGAACTCGTCGCCTACCTCGGCGTCATGGACGCGGGGAAGTCCACCCTCGCCCTCCAGTACCACCACTCCCTCGGCGGGCAGGGCGTCGTCTACACCTCCATGGACCGCGGCGGCGAAGGCGTCGTCTCCAGCCGCATCGGCCTCAGCCACGAGGCCCGCGAGGTCAAACCCGGGATCGACATCTACGACGACCTCGCCGCCCTCAAACCCCCGTACGTGATCGTCGACGAAGTCCAGTTCCTCGAAGCGCCCAAGCAGATCAACCACCTCGCCGACGCCGTCGACGGCCTCGACCTCGACGTCTACGCCTTCGGCCTCAAGACCGACTTCCTCGGCCGCCTCTTCCCCGCCACCCAGCGCCTCATCGAACTCGCCGACCGCGTCGAAGAGCTCCCCGTCCGCGTCAACTGCTGGTGCGGCGAACGCGGCACCCACAACGCCCGCGTCCGCGACGGCGTCATGACCTTCGCCGGCGACGTCGTCGAAGTCGGCGACATGGACTCCTACACCGTCCTCTGCCGCCGCCACCACCGCGCCGGCCTCGCCTAGCCCCTGTGTGAGCCGCCTCGCGGCCCCGCCGCGAACCAGACCGCCCCGCCGGCCCCGCCCGTACTGTTGACACCGTGACTGACCGAACGGAAGCCGCGTTCCCGCAAGCCGTGCTCTTCGACATGGACGGCACGCTCGTCGACAGCGAGATCATCTGGGACACCGGTGTCGAAGAACTCGCCGGCCTCCTCGGCGGCGCCCTCGACCCCGAAGTCCGCTCCCGCATGGTCGGCACCAACGAGGACGCCTCGGTCGTCATGCTCCTCGAGAGCCTCGGCATCCCCCTCACCGAGACCCCGCACCACCAGACCTGGCTGCGCACCCGCATGAAGGAACTCTTCGCCGCAGGCGTCGCATGGAAGCCCGGCGCCCGCGAACTCCTCCTCGAATGCCGCGCCGCCGGCATCCCGACCGCCCTGGTCACCTCCACCCCGCGCGAACTCGCCGACATCATCATCGGCCACGTCGGCCCCGGCAACTTCGACCTCACCGTCTGCGGCGACGAGGTCGAACGCCCCAAACCCGACCCGGTGCCCTACCTCGCCGCCGCCGCGAAACTCGGCGTCGACATCGAACGCTGCGTCGTCATCGAGGACTCCGTCTCCGGCACCAGCTCCGCGCTGGCCGCCGGCGCGGTCACCCTGGCCGTCCCCGGCGACGTCGAACTCCCGGCCGAGATCGACGTCCCCCGCGTCGACTCACTCGACGGCGTCGACCTGGCCTTCCTGCGCGCTCTCGGCTAAAAAGCGTTGACGCCCTGGGGGACCGGCACCAGTCTGTCCCCATGACCGTTCCATCGCATGACGCCGGCGACCTCATCGTCAAGGCCCTCGCCGACCCCGAACGCCTCCGCGTGTTCGCCGACATCGTCCTCACCGAATCCGGTGCGACCGTCACCGACCTGCGAGCGCGCCATCCGCGCGCCGAGAAGGCCCTCCACCGCCTCTTCGAAGCCGGCCTCGTCACCCGCGACGACGGCAAGGTCCACGCCGCCCCCGAGGCCTTCAAGACCGCCGCCGCGGCCGCCCGCGAGGCCCGCCCCGACGCCCCGCCCGGCGTCAGCCCCGAAGTGGCCCACTTCTACTCGAACGGGCGCATCACCACGATCCCCGTCAACCGCCGCACCCGCGTCAAACTCCTGCGCGACCTCGCCGAACGCCACTTCGCCTTCGACCGCGTCTACACCGAGCACGAGGTCAACGAGACGCTCGCCGCCGAATACCACGACCCGCTCCAGCTGCGCCGCGACCTCATCGACGAACTCCTCCTCGAACGCAACCTCGGCGGCAGCGAATACCGCCGCCGCGAAGCCCCGCCCCTTGAGGGCACTGCCCGCTAGGGCACTTCGAAATCGGCCCGCGACAGCACCTCGTCGCGGTGCCGGTCTCCCCACGCCTCCAGCGGCTCCAGCGCCTCGTTCAACGAGCGCCCCAGCGGCGTCAGCGAGTACTCCACCCGCGGCGGCACCTCCGCGTACAGCTCGCGGTGCACCACCCCGCTCGCCTCCAGCTGCCGCAGGTTCTCCGCGAGCACCTTCTCGCTCACCCCGTCGAGCTTGCGCCGGATCTGCCCGAACCGCACCGGTCCCTCGGCGAGCACCCACATCAAGTGCAGCTTCCACTTGCCGCCCACGACATCGATCGCGATCGACATCCCGCACGTTTGATCTGTGTCACTCATCGTCTGCATCGCTGCGCTCCCGACCATATTGCGAACGTCCCGGTAAGTAACCCCACCTGCAAGTGCGGTCTTGCGATCCTACCCGCCCCGACCGACGATGGATCTCGTCAAGCGACGCAAGGAACCTCCACTTATCAAGGGGCACAACATGTCTGCTAAGAAGTCCGTCTCCGTCCTCGGTCTCGGCCCGATGGGTCAGGCCACCGTCAAGATCCTCCTCGCCGCCGGCGTCGACGTCACCGTCTGGAACCGCACCCCCGGCAAGGCCGAGGCCCTCGCCGAACTCGGCGCCAAGCCCGCCGCCACCGCCGCAGCCGCCGTCGCCGCGAACGACACGGTCCTGCTCTCCCTCATCCACTACGACGCGATGTACGGCGTCCTCGAACACGCCGACCTCGCCGGCAAGACCGTCGTCAACCTCTCCTCAGACTCCCCGGCCAACTCCAGCAAGGGCGCCGGATGGGTTCTCGACCGCGGCGCCCGCTTCCTCACCGGCGCGTACATGACCCAGAGCGACGACATCCAGCACCCGGTCTCCCGCATGTACGTCAGCGGCCCCGCCGCTCTCCACAAGGAACTCCAGGAACTGCTCGAACTGCTCTGCCCCACCGAGTACCTCGGCGAGGACTACGGCATCGCGCAGCTCTACTACCAGGCCAACCTCGCCATGTTCCACGCGTTCCTGATCTCCCTGGAGCAGGCGGTGGCCATGATCGAGCGCTCCGGCGGCGACCTCGACCGCTTCATGGCCCTGCGCGAGAACGAGCCGCAGAGCCTCAAGGACTTCTCGCACTTCTTCGTCGAGGCGGCGAAGCAGGGCGGCTGGGGCGACCTCGCGAACCTCAAGATGATGCACGCCGGCGCGCAGCACGTGATCGACGCCAGCGAAGAGGCCGGCGTCGACGCCGAGATCACCAAGACCATCCAGCAGTACTACCAGCGCGCCCTCGACGCGAGCGAGCAGGCCGGACGCGTCGTCCCCGTCCACCAGATCTTCAGCCGAAACGACTGAACCGCACTGTGACGCGGGGCCGGGCCCACCGGCCCGGCCCCGCACGGAAAGGCACGATCATGACCCAGCCCTCCACCACGATCCTCGGCCTCGGCGCCATGGGCTCGGCGATCGCCGCCCGCCTCCGCGAGACGGGCCACGCCACCACCGTGTGGAACCGCACCGCCGCCAAGACCGAACCGCACGTCGCAGCCGGCTCGAACGCCGCGGCGACGGTCGCCGAAGCCGTCCGCGCCGGCGAACTCGTCTTCGTCGTCCTGCTCGACCACGCCAGCGTCCGCGAACACCTCGACCCGGTCGCCGCCGACCTCAAGGGCCGCACCGTGGTCAACCTCGTCACGACCACGCCCGGCCAGGCCCGCGAGACGGCCGCCTGGGCCGTCGAGCACGGCATCCCGTACGTCGACGGCGCCATCATGGCCGTCCCGTCGACGATCGGCGACCCGAGCGCGCGCCTCCTCTACTCAGGCGACGATCACGTGTTCGACACCGCTCGGCCCGTCCTCGAAACCCTCGGCACCGCCGAGTACACGGGGGAGGACCCGGGCATCGCGTCGCTCAAGGACATGGCCCTGCTCTCCGCCATGGACCTCATGCTGCTCGGCTACGTCCAGGCCATCGCCATGATGCGCAGCGCCGGGACCTCCGCCGCCGACACCGCGCGCGAAGTCGAAACCTGGCTCGCCGCCATGCTCCCGCACGGCAGGGAACTCGCCGCCATCGTCGACGGCGGCACCTACGACACCGGCGGCCAGAGCGTCGACTTCGACCGCTTCGGCATCCGCTCGCTCATCACCGCCAGCCGCGAACAAGGCGTCCGCGCCGACCTCCTCGAGCCCCACCAGAAGCTCCTCGAAGAGCTCGCCGCCACCGGCCACGGCGACAGCGACTGGATCCGCATCATCGAACGCCTCACCATCCACTGACCCGACCGCACCCACCAGGGAGACCAGCAATGTCAAAGGGAACCGTCACCATCCTCGGCCTCGGCGCCATGGGCTCGGCCATCGCCGCCCGCCTCCGCGAGACCGGCTACGCCACCACCGTGTGGAACCGCACCGCCGCCAAGACCGAACCGCACGTCCAAGCCGGCTCGAACGCCGCCGCCACCATCGCCGAAGCCGTCCAGTCCGGCGACATCATCCTCGCCGTCCTCCTGGACCACAAGAGCATCCACGACAACCTCGAACCCGCGGCCGCCGAGCTCAAAGGCAAGATCCTCGTCAACATCACCACCACCACGCCCAACGAGGCCCGCGCCACCGCCGCCTGGGCCGCCGAACACGGCATCACCTACCTCGACGGCGCCATCATGGCCGTCCCGGAGATGATCGGCCGGCCCGGCTCCCGCCTCCTCTACTCGGGCGACGAGAACGCCTTCGCCATCGCCAAACCCGCCCTCGAGACCCTCGGCACCGCCGAGTACGAAGGCACCGACGCGGGCCTGGCCTCGCTCAAGGACATGGCACTGCTCTCCGCCATGTACCAGGCCTTCGGCGGCCTTCTCCAAGCCGTCGCCATGATGCGCACCGTCGGCGCCCCGGCCGCGCAGACCGCCAAAGACGTCGTCGACTGGCTGACCGCCGTACTGCCCGTCACGGAGAGCCTGGCCCCGCTCATCGACGAGCGGAACTACGACCCGGCCCCCGGCCAGGACGTCGCCTTCACCCGGCCCGCCGTCGCCTCGATCATCACGGCCAGCCGCGAACAGGGCGTCAGCGCCGACTTCCTCGAACCGCTCAAGAAGCACCTCGACGAACTCGCCGCCACCGGCCGCGGCACCGCCGACTGGGTCAGCGTCGTCGAGCAGCTCACCATCAAGTAGGCAGCGCCGCCCGGGGGCGGGGGACTACCCGCCCGCCCCCAGCAGCGCCAACTTCTCGTACCCGTCCGTCCCCGGCGCCGCCGTCAGCGTCACCAGCATCTGCCCCGAACCGTCCGCCACCCGGAACTGGTCCTTGTACAGCTGCAGCAACCCCACGATCGGATGGTCGAACCGCACCCAGCCGATGTTGCAGTCCTTCACCTCGGCCTGCGCCCACATCTCCGCGAAATCCCGGTGCGCCACCGACAACTCGCCGATCAGCGCCGTCATCGTCGCGTCCTCGGGGAACAGCGCCGCCATCTTCCGCAGCTGCGCCACCGTCTCGTGCGAGCACACCGCCTCCCAGTCCGGGAAGTACTCCCGCGAATCCTCGTCGAAGAGCAGCCGCACGAAGTTCGGACCCGCCTCCAGGTCCCACCCGAACCCGCCGTACAGCAAGCGCGCCAACCGGTTCGAAGCCAGCACATCCTGCCGGTGGTTCATGATCAACGCCGGGAACGCGTCGACCGCCGCCAGCATCGTCTGCAGCGACGGCCGCACCCCCGCCCCCGCCTGCAGCGGGCTCAACCGCGAGTTCCCCGCCAACCGGTGCAGATGCGCCCGCGTCGTCTCGTCCAACCGCAGCGCCCGCGCCACCGCATCGAGCACCTGGTCAGAAGGCCGCTTCGCCCGCCCCTGCTCCAGGCGCGTGTAGTAGTCCACGCTCACCCCGGCCAGCAGCGCCAGCTCCTCCCGCCGCAGCCCCGGCACCCGCCGCCGCGCGTCCTCCCGCAATCCCACGTCGGCCGGGTTCACCCGCGCCCGCCGCGCCTGCAGGAACTTCCCCAGATCGGCGACATCCTCGAGCTTGTGGATACCGGTCGCATCAGCTGACATCACTCAAACCTCCACGGCAAGTATCGCCGCGATCGAGCGAAACTGCCTAGGTCTGTCAGTCCTAGGGTCGAACGGTCCCAGGTCGAACAGACGTCTGGCAGTGCCTCCGCAACCGCAGCAGCATGGTCCGCATGAGAACTCACATCGTCTACGCCCACCCGCACAACCGCTCCCTCAACGCCGCCCTCCGCGACGAAGCCGTCCAGACACTCGAGGCCCTCGGCCACACGGTCACCGTCTCCGACCTCTACGCCATGGACTTCAAGGCCGTAGCCGACTTCGACGACTTCGGCCCCACCGAGAGCGAGCGCTTCATCGAAGCCGCCGCCGAAGCCTGGGAGAAGGACGCGCTGGCCCCTGACATCAAGGCCGAGCAGGAGAAGCTCCTCGCCGCCGACAACGTCATCCTCCAGTTCCCGCTGTGGTGGTTCACGGTGCCCGCCATCATGAAGGGCTGGATGGACAGGGTCTTCGCCAACGGCTTCGGCTACGGCACCTCCCGCGACTGGAAGCGCTACGGCGACGGCGTCCTCGCCGGCAAGCGCGCGATGATCGTCGTGACCACCGGCGCGGCCGACGCGCACCTCTCCGACCGGGGCGTCAACGGCGACATCAACGACCTGCTGTTCCCGATCCAGCACGGCGTCCTCTTCTACACCGGTATGTCGATCCTCCCGCCCGTGGTGATCACCGGAGCGGGCTGGCAGTCCGAGTACGCCGACATGGTCAAGCACCTGCGCGAGCGCCTCGAGACCCTCGCCGAGACCGAGCCGATCGCCTACCGCAGGCAGACGGACGACTACGACGAGCACAAGCGCCTCCTGCCCGGCCGCGAAGCCCCGGGCACCACCGGATTCGCGCTGCACGTCGCCCAGTAGCGGACAGGCGCAGAAAAGGGCCGGAGCGGTTGGCCGCTCCGGCCCTTGCGCCTTGCCTACCGCCCTACTCGAACGGGAACTTGTCCGCGAACGCCGGCTTCAGGTCGTCGACCCACACCGCCGTCTCGTCGTACTTCGCGAAGAACGGCCGCCCGACGAGGTCGGGGTTCCGGGCCTGGAGCATCCGCAGCGCGAACACCTTCTCCTTGCCGATCTCCACGACCCCGTCCACCGCCACCTTGCCCGGCGTGGCGGACATGGACGGCCCGCGCACGGTCCGGCACAACCCCGACACCTGGCTGAACGCGTCGCGGAAGATCTCCCACGCCCGCACCAGCGGCACCGAGAAGTAGTCCTGCGGCCCGGTGTCCCGTTCCACGAACATGTAATACGGGACCATCCCCATCCGGTGCTGGGTCCGCCACATCCCGGCCCACTGGTCCGCGTCGTCGTTGATCGTCCTGATCAGCGGCGCCTGCGTCCGGATCACCGCGCCGGTCGAGCGGATGCGGCGCACCGCCTCCCGCACGATCTCCGAATCCAGTTCCTTCTGGTGCGAGAAGTGCGCCATGAACGCCAGGTTCTTCCCCGACGCCACCACGCGCTCGAACAACCGCAGCGTGTCGTCCGCGTCGGGGTCCGACACGAACCGCTGCGGCCAGTACGCCAGCGCCTTCGACCCGATCCGGATCGACTCCACGTGCTCCATCTCCAGCAGCGGCTCGATGTACCGCCGCAGGACCGGCTCGCCCATGATCATCGGGTCCCCGCCGGTCAGCAGCACGCTGCTCACCTCGGGATGCTCCCGCACGTACCCCGTCAGCTGCTCGACGTCGTTGTTCGCCATCTTCAGGTCGGCGATCCCCACGAACTGCGCCCAGCGGAAGCAGTACGTGCAGTACGCGTGGCAGGTCTGCCCCTGCTGGGGGAAGAACAGCACGGTCTCCCGGTACTTGTGCTGCAGACCCGCGATCGGCTCCTCGCCGGCCTTCGGGATGTTGAGCGCCAACTGCCCGGCCGGGTGCGGATTGAGCCTGAACCGGACCTCGTTGGCCGCGGCGGTGAGCTCTTGCTTCGAGGCGTCGTTCTTCAGCAGCGCCGCGATGCGGTTGACGTCCTCGACCGGCAGCATGTCCTCCTGCGGAAAGACCAGCCGGAACATCGGGTCCTCGAACGGGTCGTCCCAGTCGATGAGTTCATCGACCACGTAGGCGTTCGTCCGGAACGGCAGTACTGATGCCACCGCCCTGGTCCGGAGCCGCTGCTCCTCGCTCAAGGGCGCTCTCTGGAGCAGCTCGTCCAGGTGGCGAATGGTGTAGGCGTGGAACCGCCTACCGGTGTTGTGGTCTTCAGGAGCAGTCACGAGAACCCCCTCCTCTGCATGTCGGTTCGCAACTGGGCAGGCAGGCCTGGTTACAAACAAGTGCGCGAAACCAACGATGACCGTGCCGCTCACAGGCGATGCCGCCTGCGGTCGGCTCCGTGACTTATCGGCCACGGATGGTGCACCCGATGCTTTCGCGCACACTGTGCGTGAATATGAAATTTTCAGGCGTTTGTGGCGACCCTAGCCCAGCGTCGCTTCGATCGAAATCGGGACCGCCTTCAATGCCTGGCTCACCGGGCAGTTCTCCTTGGCGCCCTGCGCGATGGTCTGGAACTCGTCGTCCTCGATCCCGGGGATCACGGCGTTGACTGTCAGCGCGATGTCGGTGATGCCAGTGCCGGGCTTGAAGGTGACGGCGGCTTCGGTGACGATCTCCTCCGCGGTGTACCCGGCCCTCCCCAGTGCGCCCGAGAACGCCATGGAGAAGCAAGACGTGTGCGCCGCGGCGATGAGCTCCTCGGGGCTGGTCTTGCCCTCGGGGTTGTTCGTGCGGGCGGCCCACGTGACGGGCGTGTCCGGCAGTCCAGAGGACACGAAGCTGGTGACGCCGTTGCCTTCCTGCAGGTCGCCGGTCCAACGGGTGCGTGCATTGCGAGTGGCTGACATGCCTTCTCCTCTGATCGGAAGTCCTTCGCTCGCAGGCTAACAGCAGACCCTGCGAGCTAGAGACGTTCCGCGACGGCCGCCGGCCCGGCGGCCCAGCAGTCGTCTTCACGGAAGTCCTTGATGTCTCCGCTGGTCAAGCGTATCGTTGAACCGAAGGTGACCCCCCTGGATTTGGCCCCTTCGGGGGTGTGTATATTTGTCTTTGCCCGCGGGGGAACGGAACAGCCGAGGAAAACGAGGCCGGTCCGGAGATCACGGAGGCACGCGACGAGCTCATGGAGCTATGGCGCGGTCCGGATCGAGGCGCGGGGATCACCTGAGACTCCATAGAGGCTCAATCGTGTGTGACGAGGGTCTACGACCCCCAGTTAGACAGCACGGTTCGAGACTAGTAATGTTGTTCGGGTTGCTCCGGCTGAGGCCGAATCCTTTAAGTGGATCGACTTGAGTTGGCGTGTTGTTTGAGAACTCAACAGGGTGTTTGGATGGTCAGCGTGCGGGCTGACTGGGACGATCGGACAAGGTTTCGGTGGTTTCTGGTTGGTAC